>CAZSGC010000008.1:0-12050 GCA_964606225.1 uncultured bacterium
GGTATGAAACTCATTACACCGCACTCTACAGGGAGAGATTCTTCCTTCTCCGATCCCTCTTTTTATGACTTCGCCGCGCATCAGTTATGCTACCACGTGAGTGCCAAAAACTCAAGTGTTTTTGGTGACTGACCAAAGAGAATTAATCTGAGATTATTCTATTCTGTTCTTTAAGCATAAAGGTCAAGAAAATCTTTTCTTTGGGAGAAAGGGCGTTTTCTTCAGCCCATTTTTCCAGTTGGGAGAAGGAAACCTTTCCAGGAAATTTTCTGAAGAAGGATTCAAATTTTCTGAGAAATAAAAATTCAGGCAGGTCATAAAGAATAGGAGACTTCCCAAAATTTGCCATTCCCCACCCATATAAAATATCGGAAACGGGAGAAGCGACAACGGGATGACATCCTCCAGGAAGTACTACTATAGTTTTATTTTTTACAATAAATGCTTCCCAAATTTCTTCTTCTGGATATATAAAAAGTTGTATTGGATAGGAAGCAATTTCCCCCTCGGTGAGTCTGGAAAGGTGATAGTAAACTTCCTCATGATCTGTCTCTTTACCCTCAGGATCATCTCGATCGTGAGTGTGAATAGGGGTCCCCGACCATAAACCGGGGGAAGAATAAGTTTCTCCCACGGATAAGTTTGAAGTTTCTTTACCTGCTTCTACCAATGTTACCACATCTCTCCTCCATACATACACACCTCGGGAAACATTAGGCTTACTTCCTGGTGGAACAAACAAAGGAGGCAATTTTTTCAGAGCAGGAGCAGTGTAAAATATTACTTCTCCATCTCCTTCTACAATATATTCCGATTCTTTTCCCACATATATAGCACAAGCATTATTTCTTCCCCACTTCTTAGGGAAAGGGCCATCTTTTCTTTCCCCTTCAAAAACCTTTCTTCCAACTTTGATTTTGAAGTAACCTTCTTGAGGTACTAATACTACTTCTCTCTCTTTTGTTTCTCTATGGAAAGGACCTTCCTTAAGGTCATATATCCCAAATTCTAATATATCCAGAGGAATATGAGGAGAGGAGGGGTCGATAATTGTACCTTTACCTCCGCCTTCGTAAAAATAAATGATTTTCATTTTACCTTCTTTTATAGATTTTGCATATTTTCGAATGGCACTACCCATTTTTATTAGTCTAAAGATTTTATACAAAAAAAGAAGAGCGGGGAAACATCTCTAAAAATTCTCCAGTATTATTTAAAATTTATCCAGTTATTTCGTGGAGTGAAATAAGTTAAATTGAAGGAAGCAGAATATATGGAGAGGTTACTTTATTTTCCTTTATAATAAAAGGATTATGAACTCCTGGATAGATAAGTTAGAAGGAAAGGGGTGGCAAGTATATCGGCAGTCCCTTTTATCCAAGGGAGATAGTTTATTTGTCTTGGTAAAAGGAAAAGGGGGAAAATTACTGGCTGTAAAGGGAAGTCTCTCTAAGAAATTCAAAGGTAAATTACAAGAGGAAGAGGTCAAGTTTGTTCCCCTTACCCGGGAGAATTCGTTTCTGATGCAGGAAATTTTTCCTCATCTTAGACCCAGCCTTTCCCAGGGAAGAGCCTCTTTTGGGTTTGGGGACAGGTTAGGAATAACTACGCCTGCCCATATAAGAAGTCTTGAGGGTTATAAAGTCTTCCCTTATCTGGCTCAACAGTCGGTAAGAGAGCTGGAGAGAACAGGAAGAAGTTTTGAGGAAGTTATCAGTTCTGCAGTGTGGGGGATTATCCAGACAGGTTTTAGAGGAGAATGGGGAGCAGATGCTGACCATATTAAATCTATAGAGAAACTTAAAGAGGCGGTGAAAGCGGGTTTTTCTATGTTCACTATAGACCCTTCCGAATACTTAGGAAAGGGTAGGGGAGATTATCCGAAAAACTGGAAAAGTTTTGAAGAGAAACTTCTGAGAAAAAAATATATAATAGGAAATCAAATTTTTACCTTCCGAGAGATATCCAAGAAATATTTTCTCTTTATGGAAAGGCTCTCCAATTTGTGAAGGAATGCTATCAAACCTTGATAAAGATTAAGGAGGAGTTTGAGTTAGAGATTTCTGTAGATGAAAGTGAAATTCCTACCTCTCCTTTGCATCATATTTTTATAGTGGAATTCTTAAGATTTCAGGGAGTTTCTTTCACTTCTCTGGCTTTAAAGTTCTCTAAAGGATTAGAGAAGGCTGTAGATTACATAGGGGACAAGGAGGAATTTGAGAAATTTTATTCTCAACATGCCCAAATCTCTTCTTACTTTGGAGGATACAAGTTAAGCCTTCACTCCGGAAGTGATAAGTTTTCCCTTTATCCTATTCTTAAGAGGCACTCTTCTGCTTTCCATGTTAAAACTTCCGGTACCAGTTGGCTTCAGGCACTAAAAGTTATTGCTGATAAAGATTCTGAACTGTTTAAAGAAATTCTTCTGACTGCTTTTAACTCTTTTGAGAAAGATAAACTTTCCTATCATATCTCCTTAAAGAAGGACAATCTTCCAGATGTGGAAAAAATATCTCCTTCCCAGTTCTCCTCTCTCTTCTCCAGTCCTCCCATTCGTCAGATTCTCCATGTTACTTACGGTTCCCTTCTTTCTAAATTTGGGGAGGAGATTCTTTCCCTTCTTTCCCTTTATGAAGAAGAATTTTACACTCTGGTGGCTCTCCACCTGGACCGTCATCTCCGCCTGCTTTTTTCTAAAACTTACTCCTCTTCCCATTCCTGAGAAAGTATATAAGGACCATCTCTGGTTACCGCTACAGTGTGTTCGAAATGCGCAGAGAGAGAACCATCCAGAGTTACTGCTGTCCACCCGTCTTCCAGAATTTTCACTTCCCAGGTTCCTTCATTTACCATAGGTTCTATAGCCAGAACCATCCCTTCTTCCAAGCGAGGTCCTGTCCCGGGATTACCAAAGTTGGGTATCTGAGGTTCTTCATGGAGGTTTTCTCCTATTCCGTGTCCTACAAAATCCCTTACTACCTGAAAGCCTTCCTTTTCCACGTAAGACTGGATAGCCCAGGAAATATCTCCTAAGTAATTTCCCACTATCGCTTTTTCAATAGCCTGATATAGGGCATTACGGGTAGTCTGGAGCAATTTTCTGGCTTTCTCGGAAATTTTGCCTACGGGCAAAGTTACAGCAGCGTCACCATAAAAACCTCGGTACTTTACCCCCAAGTCTAAGCTTACTATATCCCCTTCTCGGAGAATTCTTCTTCCTGGGATACCATGTACTACTTCCTCGTTTACAGATACACAAAGAACCGCAGGATAACCCCGGTATCCTTTAAAGGCAGGAATTGCTCCTCTCTTTCTAATCCCTTCTTCTGCTTTTCTATCCAGAAGAGAGGTATTTATACCCGGTCTGATTATTCTCTTTAACTCCTTTAAAACCTCTCCCACAATCCGGTTAGCCTCTCTCATAATCTGGATTTCTTCAGCAGTCTTTAAAGGGATCATAGATAGACTCTCTTTAAAGCCTCTCTTATCTGGTTTTCCTTTATCTGGAAAGGAAGGCGGTAAATACCGCTTCCTTCTTTTAGAATTTCTCTTTCTAACCGAGGGAGGTCTTTTTCCTTTACTCCTAAGTCCCGAAGAGAGCGGGGGAGAGATAGTCGGGAGTAAAATTTAGACAGACGGGAGATCTCTTCTTCTTCTCCCAGAATATGAAGTAAAAAAAGTATGCCTACTCCTACTCTTTCTCCATGTAGAAAGGGTAAAGAGGAGGGAAAGTGAGTTAAAGCGTAATTGAGAGCGTGGGCAGCATTGGAGCGAAAAGATTTCCCCCCCAGTCCCTGGACTATACCTGTAAGAAGTATATTAGTCTCAATAATTTTTTCTAATTCAGGGGTTATCTTCCCTTTACCAGAGTCTTCCATAGCCTGGATTCCTATACCAAATATTATTTCTCTGATTAAAGAAGATAATTTTAGAGCAATTTTACCCCTCAAGTCTTCCTTTACCGTTAGTTTCCCTTCGTACCATTTAGCCAGAGAGTCTGCCATTCCAGAAGCCAGAAGCCGGGGAGGAGCCTTTCCAATTAGAGAGAAATCTACCAGGGTAAGAGAAGGGGAATTTCCTGTTTCCAGGGTTTTTAAGTATCTACCTTCTCGGTCATAAAGGGCTGAGATGGAAGAGAAAGCCGAACAGGTAGCGGCAGAAGTAGGAATGGTTACCAGAGGCAACTGGAGTTCTTTGCTTACCAATTTAGCACAATCCAGGGCTTTTCCTCCCCCTATCCCCACTACACACTCTTCTTTTTCCCTTACGGATATAATCCTTTCCACTTCTTCCCAGCAGTTTTCTCCCCTAAAGAAGACAAACTTTCCCTCTACCTTTTCCAGAAAGGGTTTAAGAAGGGAAAGAATTTCTCTTTCTCCTATAAAAAGAAAAGAAGAACCTTTAGAGGATAAATAAAAAGAAACTTTTTCCCGCAAGTCTCTACCTGAGAGGTAAACCTGAGGGGAAAGGGAAAGAGGGGAATAGAAAGATTTCATAGACCTTACAGTAGTGCCCCTGACAGGACTCGAACCTGTGCACCCGGCTCCGGAGGCCGGCGCTCTATCCACTGAGCTACAGGGGCAATTGTTATCTCCATCTTCGGGAATCAATGATTTTTACGGATAAAAATAGGAAGAGAAATATAAGAGAGAGGTAATAAAGGAGGTCTGTCAAGTCTACTACCCCTTTTCGGAAAGAGTCAAAGTGATTAAAGATAGAAAGGTTCTGGAAGAAATTTTTCCATATTCCTCCTGTCATATCTGCTGCCCATCCTGATATCCAGAAGAAAAGGAGGAGGAAGAAAGTAATCACTGCTGCCACAATCTGATTTTCTGTAAGAGAGGAGGCAAATAAGCCAACTGCTAAGAAAGAAGTACCCATAAGGAAAAGACCCAGATATCCGGAAATTAAAGGTCCATTTTCTGGATTACCAAAAAGTTTAAGGAAAAGAGCAAATTCTCCCGATATTAAAAGTGCTACCACATAAAGAAATAAAACGCCTAAGAATTTACCTAATATTATATGAGTAGCAGTGAGAGGGGAGGTAAAGAGAAGTTCTATGGTACCCTGTCTGCGTTCTTCGCTGATCAAACGCATAGTTAGTACAGGGGTGATGAATAAAAGGGTAACTCCCATATTCCCTAAAACCAAATGTAGACTTGCCTCCTCCGTGTAGAAAATCACCGCTGTGAAAAAATAGGCAGATAGAGCCAGGTAGATACCCATTAAGACATAAGCAATAGGAGAGGTAAAGTAGGATTTAACCTCTCTCTTAAATATGCTCCATACTTTCATTTTAGATAAATCTTTATGTCTGCCTTTCTCCAGAGTTCATTAATAAATTTATTCTTTTCTTTGGCTACTTTTTCCTCTAAGAGTTTCTCCCTTATTTCTTCTCTCACCTCAGAGTAGGTTCTCTTTTCTGCTGGCTTTCTATCCTCCAGTTTGATAATGGCAAAGCCAAATCGGGTAGGGATAACCGGACTTATCTCCCCTTTCTTCATGGTGATTACCATCTCTTCCAACTCTGGCCAGAGTCTTTCCACGGGTACATACCCCATGTCTCCACCCTGAGAACGAGTTTCTGGGTCAATAGATTTGTGAAAGGCTACTTCTGAAAAATCTTTTCCTTCTTGTAACTCCTTTAGAATCTCCTTAGCCTCCTCTTCTGTTCTTACCACAACCCTTCTTACCTTTACCAGTTCTGGATGCTGAAATTTCTCTCTGTTTCTTTTAAAGAAGTCTTTCATCTCTTCTTCCTTCACCTGAATTCTTTTTTTTAATAGTTTCTTTAAGAGAATCTGGAATTCAATTCTTCTTTTAAAGATTTCCTCATTTATCCCCTGGGAATAGAGAAAGTATTGAAAATTTTTCTTCCCTCCCAATCTCTTTATAAATTCCTCTATTTCCTTCTCTATTTCTTCCTCCCCGACCTTTACCTTCTCCTCCTGAGCCTTTTTTTCCACTAACTTTTCTGTGATTAATTGCTGAAGTTCCTTCTTTCCGTAATCTTGTAATAATCTTTCTTTCAGGTCTTCCATGGTTATCTCTTCTCCCTCCACTCTGGCCACTACCTCTTTCCCAAACAGAGTAAGAAAACTGGTAAGACTGAAGATGAGAAGCAAACTTATAGTTTTTCTCTTTCCAGAATTACCTGCTATCATGTGGATACAATTTACCATCGGGGGGAGGAAAGGTCAAGAGAAAGGTAAGAAGTGGTTGGTGATAGGAAGTCTTCTATCCTTTCCAAAGGCACGGGGAGTAATCTTTATCCCTGGAGGAGCCTGCCTCCTCTTATACTCATTTTTATCCACCATGTAAATCACTTTCTTTATCATCTCTTCATCATGCCCCATCTCCAGAATCTCTGGAAAACTTAATTCCTTCTCCACATAGGCTTCTAAAACAGGGTCCAGTTTTTCATAAGGGGGAAGAGTATCCTGATCTGTCTGTCCAGGTCTTAACTCCGCAGAGGGTGCTTTACGGAATACATTCTCAGGAATTATATTCCCTCTTTTATGGTTGATTAAACGTGCTAATTTATACACCCAGGTTTTATAGATATCCTTTATCACCGCAAAACCACCTGCCATATCACCGTAAAGAGTGGCGTATCCACAACTCATTTCACTTTTATTTCCCGTAGTGAGAACCAGATAACCGAACTTATTGGAAAGAGCCATGAGGAGATTCCCCCTGATACGTGCTTGTATATTTTCCTCTGTTACATCTTCTGGAAGGTTATGGAAAACTTCTTTCTTTAATTCTTCCCGGTAAGCATTAAATATTCTCTCTATGGAGATGGTGAAGGTTTTGATTCCCAAGTTATTAGCCAGTTCCTGGGCATCTCTGATACTGGAGGGAGAAGTATAAGGGGAAGGCATTATCACCCCTATTACTTTATCTTTCCCCAAGGCTTCTACAGCGATGGAGCAGACTAAGGAGGAGTCAATTCCTCCACTCAATCCTACCAGTACCTTTTTAAACCCATTCTTCCTCACATAATCCCTGGTTCCCAGGATTAAGGCTTTTAGTATTTCCTCAAAATGGGGGAGGGGCTTCTCTATTCTTCCTTTTATCCACTCATCTCTGGATCTATTCTCTTCTTCCACTTTTATAACCGGAACAGTAAAGGGAGAACCATCTCTTTTACTCCTCCTCCGTGGGTCTTGGAGTCTTGTCCGGAATACACTTTCTATATCTACATCCAGGATAAGAAGATCTTCTTCAAACTGTCTGGCTCTGGCTATAAGCTCTCCCTTTTCATTAAATACCATGCTTCCTCCGTCAAAGACCAGTTCATCCTGTCCTCCCACAAGATTTGTATAGGCAAGGATTACACTATTTTCGTGGGCTCGGGTGGATAAGATTCTTTCTCTCAGGGCTGGTTTTCCTACCGAATAGGGAGAGGAAGAAATGTTTACTATTATCTGGGCATCTCCTCCCAGAGATTGTGCTAAATGTGGACCATCCGCAAACCATATATCTTCGCAGATATTTACTCCTACCCTTATTCCTCTTATAAGGAAGACTGGAGTTTGCCTGCCTTTTTGGAAATACCTGGCTTCGTCAAAAACTCCGTAATTGGGGAGGAAAATCTTATGATAAACTCCTCTTACCTTTCCCTTATAAATTACTGCTGCGGCATTGTAAATGTCTTCCTGAACATCTACAAACCCCACCACCACACAAACATCACCAGTCTTCTCCGCTATATAGTTTAACATCTTCAAATTTTCTGTAAGAAATTGTGACTTGAGAAGTAAATCTTCAGGAGGATAGCCTGTGATAGCCAATTCTGGGAAGATTAGAAGGTCTACTTTCCCTTCTACTTCCTTTATAGAGGCAACTATTTTCTCTGCATTTCCCTTCAAATCTCCTACTATGGGATTTATCTGAGCCAGTCCTAATCTCAACCTCATCTTTATGAGTTTAACCTAAAAAGGAGAAAAATTCCACGCTTTAGAATTACTCCCCCTCTAAATCTTTATTTAGTATTTCCTGAATAAGAGAGAAGGAAAATCCCCTCCGGGCTAAGTACTCAAACACCCTTCTTTTCTTTTTCTCTATAGGAGTGTATTTTTCTTTGGCCAGTTTTTTTATTAGGAGTTTCTTGGCTATCTCCTTTTCTTTATCGTGAGGAAGGTAATGATTAAGAAGTTTATCTATAATCTGGGAAGATATTCCCTTCTCTCTTAACTCCCTGCTTAAGGCAATTCTTCCCTTTGGATGGTGAAGAATTCTTTCTTCAATCCAGGCTTGAGCAAATTTCTCGTCGTCCAGATAATCCCATTCTTTCAGTTTATCAATTATCTTAGGTATAACTTGGGAGGAAAACCCTTTTCTTTTTAAACGCTCTTCTATCTCTTTCTCCGAACGGGGTCTTACGGTTAGCAAACGGAGAGAATAATGGATTCCTTTCTCTATTTCTTCCACCACCCTAATTATAGAAAGAGAGAACTGTAATGGGTTGTATTGAGAAGAATCATTTTGTCTTTTCCTGCACTTTTTTATCTTTACTTTCTATCTCCCTTCGCATTTCCTCTCCCCAGCCTCTTATCCATTCTTTAATCTTTTTATTCTCCACCCCGAGAATTCTTAAAGCCATAATGGCAGCATTTTTAGCACCCCATTTTCCTACACTCATTACTGCTACAGGTATCCCTTCAGGCATTTGTAGGGAGGAGAGGAGAGAATCCATCCCTTGGAAAGGTTCTACTGCCAGAGGGACAGCAATTACAGGGAGGGTGGTTAAGGCAGATATCACTCCTGCCAGATGAAAGGCTCCCCCTGCTCCACAAATTACCACCTTTATCCCTTTCCTCTCTAACTCTTTTGCGTAACGGTAGGTTTCCTCAGGCGACTTATGGATGGAAAGAACTCTCACTTCATATGGGACTCCTGCTTCTTTCAGAATTTTGAGGGTATCCTCCATCACCGTGAAGTCCTTATCACTCCCCATTACCACAGATACCAGTTTTTCTCCTTTCATGATTTTCTAAATTTATTACATGACATCAATACTATCAATCCTTTTCCTTCTAAGTGAGGGAAGTTCCTTACTTTACTAATTTTTAATACTCTATCCCCTGATAATTACCATCAGGGGCAAATTTTTTCCAGTTTACTGAACCATCCAGAAACAGAACATTACCCCCATCTTTTCCATGATTTCTCTTACCCACTGGAGTTAAATCGCATCCTACCCATACGTAAGCAGTGCTGACCTCACCAGACCAGATTCTCTCATCATTTAAGGCGAGATTAAAGTTATAACTAGTATTGATAGTAGTCTGGTCTATTTCTTGAGGAGGGGGGTCTGAATCTGAAGGACACCAGAAAACTTTAGGATTATCCAGGTATCCAAGTTTATAAAGATTGGCGTATTCTCCTGGTGAAGAAGGGTAAAAGCCCTGGTAATCTCCATAGTAAATGTTCAAGCCTATTCCAATCTGTCGAAGATTATTCATACATACTGCTCTTCTACCCTGTTCTCTTACTCTAAATAAGGCAGGCATTAGCAGTCCTGCTAAGACAGCCATTATGGAGATAACTACCAGCATTTCCACCAGTGTAAAGCCTCTTTTCATCTTTTACTTATAATATAACATCCAGTAAATCTTTTTCCAGAAGAAATAAAACGGTGAATAGCCTGAGCTGCCTTTCTTCCTCCTCCCATGGCTTCAATTACTGTAGCTGCTCCTGTGACTATATCTCCTCCTGCATAGACACCGGGAATAGAGGTACTTCCCTCCTCATCTACCACAATATTTCCTTTTTCCCCGATTTTCAATTGCGGTACTGTGGAGGGTAGAAGAGGATTGGGACCTTGACCAATGGCTACTACTAAGGTATCCAGAGATATGGTGAACTGGCTGTTCTCAATAGGTATGGGACGCCTTCTCCCCGACTCATCAGGTTCGCCTAACTTCATTTTTATACACTTCAGACCTTTTATTTTCCCGCCTTCAGTGAGCACCTCTACAGGCTGGGTAAGTAAGAGGAATTTTATCCCTTCCTCCTTAGCATTCTCCACTTCTTCTCTTCTGGCAGGCATTTCCTTCTCCGTTCTTCTATAAATTATCCACACCTCTTTGGAGCCCAATCTTAAGGCTACTCGGGCAGAGTCCATGGCTACATTTCCCCCTCCCACTACCCCCGTTTTCTCTCCTACTTCCACTGGTGTATCATACTCGGGGAATCTGTAGGCTTTCATTAAGTTAGTTCGGGTAAGGAACTCATTAGCGGAATAAACTCCACTGGCGGTTTCTCCAGGAATATTCAAAAAGTAGGGATAACCTGCACCTGTGCCAATGAATATGGCATGGTATCCCATCTCAGAAAGGTCTTGAAGTGTGTAAGTTTTTCCTATGAGGCAATCGGTTATTATTTCTACTCCTGCTTTAGCCAGAAGGGAAATCTCTCTATCTAATACTTTTCTGGGTAGTCGGAACTCTGGAATACCGTATCTTAAAACTCCTCCTGGTTCATGTAAAGACTCAAAGATAGTAACCTTGTATCCCCATCTTATCAGTTCTCCTGCACAGGAAAGACCTGCAGGGCCTGAGCCCACAATGGCCACCTTCCCTTTATTTCGGGGAGGAGAAGAAATCTCTTTCTCTGCATACCCCTCCTTCATCTCCCAATCCGCTACAAATCTCTCCAGGGCACCTATAGCCACTGGCTCTCCCTTTTTCCCTCTTACACATGCCTTTTCACATTGCATCTCTTGAGGACATACTCTCCCACATACTCCAGGGAGGGAATTGGTTTCTTTTATCACCTTCCAGGCAGAGATAAACTTCCTTTCTGCAATTAAGCGAATGAACTCAGGGATATTAACTTCTACCGGACAGCCCTGAATACAGGGAGCCTTCTTACATTGAAGACATCTTTTAGCCTCTCTCACTGCTTCCTCTTCTGTATAGCCTAAGGCCACCTCTTCAAAACTCCTTATCCTCTCCTCTGGAGGTCTTTTGGGCATTCTCACTCTTTCCTTCATTCTTTCTCCTTTAAAGTAGCAAAAGAGATATTCCAGACTCCCACTTTCTTACAAACATCCAGCACCTGTATCACTCTGCCGTAGTTAACTTTTCTATCTCCTCTAATTATTATGGCTTGATTTGGGAAAAGAGAAACCACCCGTTTAAGCAAATCTTCCAGCCCTGAGAGGTTATATTCCTTCCCATTTATTATAATCTTCTCCTCCTTGTCTATATTTATTATAATTTTGCCTTCTGTTCGGGGTAAGGATTCAGAAGAGGAGGCTACCGGTAACTCTACAGGTATTTCCGTTTCTATCTGGTAGAATACCGAGGCGGTGATAAAAAATATCAACACTAAGAAGAAGACATCGATAAGGGGAGCAATTTGAAACCTCGGTTCTTCCTCCTCCAAGACATGCAAATTCATGAGTTTCCTCCCTTCAGTCTCTCCACCAAACTTTCTCCTATTCTTTCTCCTTCCCTTATTAAAACTCCCAGTCTCCCACGGAAGAAGAAGTAAAAAGCCATGGAGGGGATACCCACTATTAATCCAGCAGCAGTGGTTATAAGGGCTTTAGAAATTCCTGCTGCCAGCATCACTGGTTTAGCCAGACCGGTTTGGAAGGCTACCACCTGAAAAGCCTGAATCATACCCAGCACTGTTCCCAATAATCCCAGCATGGGAGCAATCGTCCCTATGTCCGCTAAGTATCTTAAGTTGTTTTGAAGGTAGGATATTAATGCTCTACCTTCTCTCTCTAATATCTCCTCCAACTTTTCTATCTTCACCTCTCCTCCTTTAAGCCCCTCAAATATAACTTTCCCAAAAAGAGGCGAGTTTTCTTTACATAAATTAAGAATTTCTTGGATATTCTTTGCAGAGGCTTCCTTCAAAATATTTTCTTCCCATTCCTTATCCGTTATATTTTTCCTTCTTAATAAGAAGAGGAACTTTATTATTAAGGCAAGAGCGAAGATAGAGAGAACAGCTATTATACCCATTACCACTCCTCCACTCTTTATAAGTTGCCATAGAGTATACCCTTTTACCTCTGCCATTCCTTT
>CAZSGC010000008.1:12150-28091 GCA_964606225.1 uncultured bacterium
CTCCACTCTTTATAAGTTGCCATAGAGTATACCCTTTTACCTCTGCCATTCCTTTAGCCCATAAAGGTAGACTAATCATCTCCTCCCCCTTTTTTTAAATAAATTTCTAAGGATAACCTCTCTTTCTCCAAAAATCTTTGATTTCTTAGGATAAGTTCTTCAAAATCCACCCCATGCCCGTCAAATTCAGGGCCATCCACGCAGGCAAATTTAACTTCTCCCCATACTTTTACCCGACAACTCCCACACATTCCTGTTCCATCTACCATGATGGGATTTAAAGAAACCTTAGTAGGAATTCCTAAAGGTTTGGTTAACTCGGATACTGCTTTCATCATCACTAAGGGCCCTACTGCAAATACACAGTCTACCTTTGTCTCTCTGATAATTTCCTTCAGGACTTCGGTAACCATTCCTTTTCTACCATATGAACCATCATCCGTGGTTACATATAGATAATCGCTTATTTCCTTAAGTTCCTCCTCCAGAATTATCAAATCTTTGCTTCTGGCTCCTATTATGCATAAGACTTCGTTTTCCCTCTCTTTAAGAGCCCTGGCAATAGGATAAATTTCTGCCACCCCAACACCTCCTCCCACGCACACTACTTTCCCAAAATATTCGATCTCACTGGGTTTACCCAAGGGACCTAAAAGATGGGGAATAATATCCCCTGGTTCCATTTTCCCAAGTTGATGGGTGGTTTTGCCGATTTCTTGAACCACTAAACTGATAGTGGCTTTCTCTCTATTCCAGTCGCATATAGTTAAGGGGATTCTTTCTCCTTTCTCTCCTATCTTAACAATTACAAATTGCCCTGCTTGACAGTTTCGAGAGACCTTAGAGGAATAGATGCGAAAATACTTTATCCCCTTTCCCAGAACTTTCTTTTCCAGGATGAGATTCTCTTCAAATTTCTTCATAATTTACTTAATGGTTTGAGTCCTTTCCAAAAAAGAGCAATCTCCAGAACTCTTCTTATCCATCTTTGAAGCAGCCATGAGCAGTTTCTCTACCCATAATAAAAGTTCTCTTTTAAAGAATTAAGGTAATTATTAAAATTTGCTTTCATCTCTTTTAAACTATCCCCCCCAAATTTTTCCTTAAGTTGGGAGGCAATCTCTATCGCCACCATACTCTCTCCAATAACACAGGCGGAAGGAACTGCACATACATCCCCTCTCTCCACTTGAGCCTTAGTTTCCTCCCCACTAATCAGGTCAATAGAACGCAAGGGTTTCCTTAAGGTAGGAATAGGTTTCATTACTGCTTTCAAGATAATATCTTCTCCATTAGAGATTCCTCCCTCAATTCCTCCCATATGGTTAGAGCCTCTCACAATTTTTCCCTCCTTAAGGAAAATCTCATCCATAGCCTCTGAACCTCTTTTACAGGAGAGAGAAAAGCCATCCCCTACTTCTACTCCTTTTATCCCTGGAATACTCATCAGAGAAAAACATAAACGAGCATCCAGCCTTTTTTCCCATTGAGTAAAACTTCCCAGACCTGGTGGCACTCCGGAAATCACTATCACAAATTTACCTCCCACTGTGTCTCCTTCTTTTTCTATCTCTTTCAAAAGAGCAACTATTTCTTTCTCCCTTTCTGGGTCTGGACAAAGGATATCCGAACGAGTGAGATTAACTTTTATTTCTTCCCTTCCCATATCTTCCCAGGGCACTTTTATACCTCCTATCTCTTCTACCCATCCCCAAATATTAATTCCAAACTCTTGGAGAAGAAGTTTGCATAAACTTCCTGCTGCTACCCGGGCTGCAGTTTCTCTGGCACTGGCTCTTTCCGAGATGTTTCTCAAATCCTTTACCCCAAATTTAAAGGCTCCTGCCAGGTCTGCATGTCCAGGGCGAGGTCTACTCACGGGGGGATGGGGGGAGAGTTTTAAGGGATCCATTTGTTCTCTCCAATTCTCCCAGTCCTTATTTTCTATAAAGAAAGATACTGGAGAGCCTAAGGTTTTCCCTCCTCTTATTCCGGAAATAATTTTAACTTTGTCCTCCTCTATCAACATTCTTTTCCCTCTACCATAAAAGGATTGCCTCTTCTTTAGTTCTTTATTGATATATTCCACATCCACACTTAAGCCGGAAGGGATGCCTTCGATGATTACTACTAACCCCTGCCCATGAGATTCACCAGCGGTATAGAATCTTATCATCTTATATTTTCAGATACAGCCAGCCTGCTAATATCATACCCCCTATGGAAAAGAGGGTTATTTTTATTTTACTTAAAGTAATGCTTATGATGGCTAAATTCAAAGTTAAAGATTTGTTAAGAGATAAACCCCAGGTGAGGATTTTGCTGAAAGTACTCTCCTCTAATACTAATCCTAAGATTTCAGTGAATATACCTCCTGCTACCCCTCCCAAGAAGAGAATAAGAAGAAAAAGGGATAATCTTTTTCTCTCTTTTTGAGGAAGGGATTTCTTCACTCTATTTCACCCTTCTCTAATACCTCTTTTAAGTCCTTTAGGAAACTCGCTCCCGTTAGCCCATCTATTACTCTATGATCACAGGAGAGTACTACTTTCATTACCGGTCTTATGGCTAACATATCCTCTATAACTACTACTTTCTTTTTTACTTCCCCTACCGCCAAAATTCCTGCTTGAGGAGGATTAATTATAGCGGAAAAGGACTCTATTCCCCACATCCCTAAGTTAGAGACTGTGAAAACCCCACCTTCCATCTCTTGAGGAGATAGTTTTCCCCTCCTGGCTTTCTCACTCAATTCCTTAGCCTGGCGAGAAACTTGAAGGAGTGTTTTTTTATCTACCTCTTTTATCACAGGAGCATAGAGACCTTCATCGGTAGCCACGGCAAAATTGATATTTATCTCTTCCTGCACTTTGATTTTCCCTTCTTCCCAGAAAGCCCTCATCCAAGGATGGCGGGTTAACACCTTCCCTACTGCTTTAATCACTATATCGTTAAAACTCACTCCCGTTTTCTCTTTAAGTTTTTGGGCTTGGCTCATATCTACTTCTAAACTCAAATAAAAATGAGGTATATTTCTTTTACTTTCTATCATTCTCTCCGCTACTATCTGGCGAACTCTGGTTAACTGAGGAATCTCTTCTTTTGGTGCTTCTCTTTCTTTAAGGAAGTTTAGAACATCCTCTCGGGTAATTCTTCCTCCTGGTCCTGTCCCTTTCACTTGAGAAAGGTCTATCCCTTTTTCCTTAGCTATTTTCTTAGCCAAAGGTGAGGCTTTTATCCTTTTCTCTTCTCCTTCCTTTTCTTTCCTCTTTTCTACCGCAACCTTTTCTTCTATGGTAGGGACCTTTTTCGCCTTCTTCTCCAGTTTTGCTAAATAATCAGGAGGTATAGGTTCATCAGGCTTATCTGTAAGAATAGCGATGACTTTGGTGACGGGAACTTTTTCCCCTTCTTTATATAAAATCTTGCGCAAGTATCCCCGGTAGAAAGACTCTACCTCCAGATTGGCTTTATCGGTGGCTATCTCCAGTACAACTTCCCCCTTCTCCACTTTGTCTCCTTCCTTCTTCAGCCACTTGTTAATAACCCCTTCTTCCATTGTCTGTCCTAACTGAGGCATTATTATTTCTCTTATCATATCTAACCTCCGTAGAAGGCTTATTATATCAGATAGATTCCTTCCCTTTAAAGGGAAGATTTAATATCTCAATTTTTTTTCTGCAAATTTTACAGAAGTTTTTATCCTTCCGGTCAGTATCCTGAAGAGTGTTAGAAGGGAATAGAGATGTTTTTCTCTATCTTAACTAACTCAGCCTTAACTCAGGAGATGAGCATTTCCCACCCTTGCCCTTTTCAATCCCGCTCTCCTGGCGGATTCCAGACACTCCATAGCCTGCTTTCTGGAAGTGGTAGGAAGATCACTCATTAGGAAGGCAGGATAGAAGGCTAAGAGAGTGTAAGGAATCTCTGGGTCTAAGGAAGAGATAAAAGAAGCGATTTTAAAAACCTCTTCCTTCTCAATGTATCCGGGGACTAAAAGGGTAGAGGCAACTAAAAAAGGAGGGTTCTCTCTTTTTCTCCATCTCGCCAAGTAAGCAAAATTTTCTAAGGTTTTCCTATTACTTACTCCAGTAAGAGCGATATTAATCTTCTCCTCATACGCTTTAAGGTCAAATTTTATAATCCCTCCAGACTCCCAAGAAAGAGAGGCTACTTCCTTAAGCAGATTTGAGTTTATGTTTCCATTTGTCTCCCAGCAAATTCTTACTTTTTTCTTTTTGAGGGCTAAGCGAGAAGTCTTTATAGCATGTAGAATTTGAGAGGAAGGGTCTCCTCCAAAGTAACATATACATCTTACCCTATCTCCTATCTTTTCCACTAACTCCTCTGCTGTAAAAACCTCTTCAAACCGGGGAGCCTGACGGAAGTGCCAGTTTTGGCAGAAGAGGCAATTGAAGGTGCAGGAATTATAAAATACTGCTAAGTTATAATAACCATAGTTAGTGCGTTCTGGACAGACCCACTCTGCTACACAGTTAGTGGGAAGAGGGTCATAATAAAAGGATAGCCACCCTCTCCGGGGAGTTCCTACCAGATGATGAATTCTCCCTCCCTTATTAACTTTTATCCCACAGAACCCTCTTTCTCCTTCTTCCATTCTGCATTCATTACCACAAAGGGAGCAAAGAATTCCTTTCGCACTCTTGACTTGATAAGGGAGGTTAAACTTTTCCCGTGATTCTTTATGAACGGCTAAAATACGAGGAAGTGCTTCTGAGAATCTGTTTCTGATACAATCTGCACAGACTCCTAAGGGAAAAGATACTAAAGATTTGGATTCCTTACAGATACTGCAGACTCTACTCTCAGAAGAGTCCAACTGTCCTTCCCTCCTCATCAATATCCACATCTACAAAGGCAGGTCTGGAGGGTAGTCCAGGCATAGTTCTCATTTCTCCCAGGAGTGGATAGAGAAATCCTGCCCCTACACAGGCTCTAACATCTCTTACAGGTACTCGGAAGTTTTTAGGAACACCTTTAAGATTAGGGTCGTGAGAAAGAGAAAGATGAGTTTTTGCCATATTGATGGGGAAATGAGAATACCCAAGTTTGTTGTAAAGGCGAATTTTTTCCTCTGCCAGAGGAAGATAATCTACTCCATCCGCACCGTAAATCTCTCTGGCAATTATCTCTATCTTCTCTTTTATACTTGCTTCATCCGGATAAAGAAACTTCATTTCTCCTTTTTTCTCCTCTAAAACCCTTAATACTTCCTTAGCCAGTTCTATTGCTCCTTCTCCTCCTTTAGCCCAGCATTCGGAGACTGCTACTCCGTCTGCTCCTGACTCCAGAGCCTTTTTCCTCACCAGTTCGATTTCTCTATCTGTATCAGAGGTAAAACGATTAATGGCTACCACACAGGGAACGCCAAATTTTTTTACAATCTCAATATTTTTAGCTAAATTCTCACATCCTTTCTCCAAGGCAGGGAGATTCTCTTTCTCTACTTCACCTTTGATTTTCTCATAAGGGATTCCTGGTTTGAAGAGGAAAGCACCTCCATGCATTTTAAGGGCTCTTATGGAAGCCACCACTACCCCACAATCTACTTTTAAACCAGATTGTCTGCATTTAACATTTACCAATTTTTCAAATCCACAATCTGCACCGAATCCACTCTCAGTAACTACATAATCTGCCAGTTTCAAAGCCACCATATCTGCCAGAACAGAGTTATTTCCATGGGCTACATTGCCAAAAGGGAAGCCATGCACGATTATAGGGTGATTTTCCGTAGATTGCACCAGATTAGGCTTTATAGAATCTTTCATTAACACACACATGGCTCCTGCTACTCTTAGGTCTTCAGTAGTGACTGGTTCCCCTTCATAAGTGAATCCAATTACCATTCTTCCTATTCTTTCCCTTAAATCTTTAAGACCCGTGGTTAAAGCATGAACAGCAGCTGTCTCAGTAGCCACAGTAATATCAAAGCCACTCTGCCGGGGGTATCCATTTGCCTTCCCTCCCAGGCCGATTACAATATCCCTTAGAGCTCGGGAGTTAAGGTCTTCACAGAATCTCCAGGTAATCTTAAGAGGGTCAATCCTTAATTTATTTCCATGAAGAATATGAGCATCAATAGCTGCTGCACAGAGATTATGAGCAGTTTCTACAGCATGAATATCTCCCGTGAAATGAAGATTAATACTTTCCATGGGTAAAGCTTGTGAATACCCTCCTCCACAGGCTCCTCCCTTTATCCCAAAAGTGGGTCCTTTGGAAGGTTCTCGCATGGTGTTTATTACTTTCTTCTTAAGACGGTAAAGAGCCTGCCCCAGCCCAATAGCAGTTACCGTTTTTCCTTCTCCCAGAGGAGTGGGAGTTATGGCCGTAACGGTAATAAACTTTCCGTTGGGCCTATCCCTCAAACGTTCTAAGATGGAAAGGTTAATCTTAGCCATGTAATTCCCGTAAGGTTCCAGTTCCTCCTCTTTTATCCCCACTTCCTTCGCTATTTCCCGTATAGGCTTTAATTTTGCCTTCTGGGCAATCTCTAAGTCAGAAAGCATCTTTCCCCCTTCTTTCATAGATTTTAACCTCTCTTCATCCTTTCTTTTCCAGAGGAAATGTAATTTACCAGTCTTAAAAAATTTTTTCAATTTGTAAAGCCAGGAGATCATTACCCTGCTAACAATTTCTTGAACCATTTACTGAAGAATTTTTGACCTCTGGAGGGATATGTGGTATATTAAGCCTTGACAAAAATTTCAACACAAAAGATAATTTTTGCTTTCATGGAGAAAAAGAGAAAAAGAAAAAAGGAAGTGGACTTAGAGCAACTTATAGAGGAGAATTTCCCTCGTATTAATGAGGGAGAGATGGTAAAAGGACGAGTGGTGCAGATACGAGGGAATGAGGTATTAGTGGAGATTGGATATAAATCTGAAGGAGTTCTTTCCCTTAATGATTTTGAGAATCCAGAAGAAGTTAAGGTGGGCGATGAGATTGATGTGTTAGTAGAGAGTAAAGAGGATATATCCGGGATGGTGGTGCTTTCTCTGGAAAAAGCGGATATTCTCAAGCATTGGGAGAGTCTCCGGAAATCCTTTGAAAATGGGGAGCCAGTGAAAGGAAAGGTGATAAAGAGAATTAAAGGAGGGTATGTGGTAGATATTGGGTTAAATGCCTTTTTGCCTTCCTCTCAGGCGTCTGTGGAGCCCCTAAAGAATCCTGAGGAGATTGTAGGGAAAGAGATGGAATTTAGAATCCTTAAGATGACACAATGGAAGAGAAATGTGGTGGTTTCTCACAAAGTTCATGTAGAAGAAGAGAGAGAGAAAAAGAAAAATTTACTCCTTTCCTCTCTTAAAAAAGGTGATTTAGTAAAAGGGAAGGTAAAGAACATCACCGATTTTGGAGCTTTCATAGATTTAGGTGGATTAGATGGTCTTCTTCATATATCGGACATCTCTTGGGGTAGAATTTCCCATCCCTCTGAAGCCTTGGCCGTAGGAGATGAGATAGAAGTGGTGGTATTGGATGTGGATAAAGAGAAGGAAAGGGTTTCTTTGGGTTTAAAACAAAAGACACCCAATCCCTGGGATAAAGTGGAGGAAAAGTATCCTCCGGGTTCTCGGGTGAAAGGAAAGGTAGTGAATATAACCTATTATGGAGCATTTATTGAACTGGAGGAAGGGGTGGAAGGATTAGTTCATATCTCTGAACTTTCCTGGAGGAAGAAGGTAACCCATCCCTCTCAGGTAGTGGCTATAGGAGATGTGGTGGAGGCAGTAGTTCTTTCCATTGACAAAGAAAACAAAAAGATGGCTTTAAGTATTAAACAACTGGAACCCGATCCTTGGCTGGCGGTGAAGAAGAAATATTCTGTGGGTTCAGTAGTCAAAGGTAAGGTGAAAGGGATAATGGATTATGGAGTATTTGTAGAGGTGGAGGAGGGAGTGGAGGGATTTATTCATGCCTCCGACTTATCCTGGAGCCAGGTAGCAGTGGACCCTGGGAAAATAGTGAAGAGAGGAGAGGTTGTTCAGGCTATAGTTCTGGATATTGATGATGAAAACAGGAGATTAGTCTTAGGGAGAAAACAACTTTTACCTGATCCGTGGGAAGGGGTGAAGAAGAAATACAAGGTAGGGATGGAAGTGGAGGGTAAGGTTACCAAAGTCACCGATTTTGGAGCCTTCGTAGAAGTGGAAGAAGGAGTGGAGGGACTTTTACATGTATCTCAAATGGGAGATGGAAATGTGAAGAATCCCCGAGATATACTCTCTGTGGGAGATAAGGTTAAAGTCTGGATCATAAGGCTAAACCCCCAACTACGGAGAATGGGGTTGAGTATGAGAGAAAGTATGAAGTGAGAAGGAGGTGAAGTGATTGCCCCCATCTTGGGAGGTTACTCTATACTGTTTGAATTGTCAGAAAGAGGTTCCTCATAAAGTTTATTACTCTGCTGGTTTTCTGCGTAAAATTCAATGTCAGAAATGTGGCAGGTGTATAGAGATTGAAAAGGGAAAAATCTTGAGACATTATACGGAAGAATTGCTATTGAGAGTCTTCACCAAGCCTTCCCGTATGACAGATGAAGTGAGGAAAAATCTGAACTGGTTTCTCAAGAGTTTACCTTTGCGGGTTTTAAGCAAACCCTATCGTATGGCTAAGGAGCTGGTAGAAGTCCTAAAAGAGAGAGAGTGAAGTGCCTTCTTTCCCCAATTATCGGATTTTGGAGAAAGCCTATGAAGGTGGATTTTCTGTAATCTATCATGCCTGGGATGAGGAAGAGGGGAGGGAAGTTGCTCTTAAAGTTTTACTACCTCACTGGCAGGATAATAGAGAGGCTCTACAGGATTTTATAAGGGAAGGTGAAATTTTACTCTCTCTGGACCACCCCCATATAGTAAAGGTTTTTAAACTGGAAAAGGGCCCAGCCATAATAATGGAGTGGGTGGAAGGGAGAAATCTTAAACGACTGCTGTTGAGAAAGAGGGATGAACTTCTCCACTCTTTTTTCCCCTTGGTATGGAAAATTGCAGAAGCCTTAAATTATCTTCATAATCGAGGTATAATTCATGGGGACGTCAAGCCGGAAAATATCCTGGTGGGTAAAAAAGGGGAGATAAAACTTATTGATTTTGGATTGGCTCGTATGAAGGGGAGATTGTTGCATCCCAAGAAATTAAGAGGTACTCCTGTATATTTAGCCCCAGAGGTTATTGCCTCTCGAAGGCTTACTGAGAAAGCAGATGTCTTTTCTTTTGGAGTGATTCTTTACGAAATTCTCTGCGGACGTCTTCCCTATCAGGCACAGGATGTTCCTACTCTTTTAAGAAAGGGAGTGGATGAGAGAGTAAGGCCATATCCTCCCTCTTTTCTTTCTCCCTCTATCCCCCAAGGTCTGGATAATTTGGTGCTTAAGGCTATTGATAAGGAGCCCAGGAATCGTCCTTCCATGGCCGAGATAATGCTGGATTTAGCCAGGATTGCTCTGGGTAAGATTTCTCAAAGAATAGAGTGGGGGAGGAGTTATGAACTCTAAGACCTGGAAGGTAGGAATAGGATTTTTAATTCTTTTGCTACTGCTTCTCTCTTTAAGTATAGGAGTTAGAAAATGGATAAGAGTCAAGATAGAGCAGAAGATTAAACAGAATTTAGAAAAAGCCTCTCTTCTTTACCATCAGGGTGAATGGGGAGAGACTCTCCGGATTTATGAAGAGACCCTCCCCCGATTACAGGGAGAGGAAAAACAAGAGGTGTTATTTCGCTGCGGTTATATTTACTATATGAAGGGTGAGTACGATAAGGCAGAAAGTTTCTGGGAGAAAGTAAATGGTAAGTATGAGCCAGAGATTCTCTTCTACAGGGCTTGCAGGAAAGAAAAAGAGGGGCATGAGGAGGAGGCTCTCCGGTTATTCACCCTGCTGAAAGAAAAGTTTCCCCATAGCCCTTTTGTCCCCATGTCCCTTCTTAAGATAGCCAAGATAAAAAAAGAGAGAGGAGAATGGGAAGAAAGCAGGAACTTTCTCTATCTTCTCTGGGAGGAATATAAAGATTCGGGGTATAGAAAAGAGATTCTTGCTCTTTTAGGAGAGGTAAATACTCTCCTTTTCTTCTCCTCCCGCCCTTCTTCGGAAAGCATCCTTTATGAGGTGAAACCGGGCGATAGCCTTTACAGGATCGCTAAAAAATTTAACACCACTACTGATTTTCTTATGAAGAAGAATAACCTTTCTTCTGCCTTAATCAAACCAGGGCAGAAACTTCAGGTAATTCCGGGGAAGTTTTCCATAAAGATAAATCTGAGGGAAAATTTACTCTATCTTTTTTATGAGGGGAAAATCTTTAAAGTTTACCCGGTAGCCACGGGAAAGGATAACTCTACTCCGGTAGGAAAATTTGTGGTTACTGAAAAACTCAAGAATCCTGTATGGTATAGCGAGAAAGGACCTATTCCCCCGGGTAGTCCGGAGAATGTTCTGGGGTCCCGCTGGATAGGGATAAGTGCACCTGGGATAGGAATACATGAAGCCATTAACCCTCAGGATGTAGGAAAGTATGTCTCTAACGGATGTATAAGAATGTTTAAGAAAGATGTAGAAGAACTTTATGACCTGATTACTCCAGGGACTTCTGTGGTCATTGTTGCTTCTGAAAAAAGTGAAGAGGATAAGCGAGGATGATTGAGGGGGAACTGGAATTTGAAAAGCCTTTACTGGAACTGGAAAGAAGGATTGAGGAGTTAAGAAAATACAGTGAAGAGAAGGATATTGACCTCACCCCTCAGATTAGAAAGTTAGAGGAAGAAGCCCGTAAGACCCGGGAGAAGATTTTCAAGAATCTTTCTCCCTGGCAGAGGACCCTGTTGGCTCGCCATCCCAAACGACCTTATACTCTGGATTATGTGCGACTTCTCATAAAAGATTTTATACTTCTGCATGGTGACCGTCTATTTGGAGAGGATGAGGCTATTGTGGGAGGTATAGGGGAATTTGAAGGGGATACCTTAGTAGTGATTGGTCACCAGAAGGGGAGGGATACCCGAGAAAATCTTAGAAGGAATTTTGGTATGCCTCATCCGGAAGGTTATAGGAAGGCTTTGAGGCTCATGAAACTGGCGGAGAAATTTCATTTTCCGGTACTTACTTTCATTGACACTCCTGGTGCCTATCCAGGAATTGGAGCAGAAGAGAGAGGGCAGGCGGAGGCTATAGCACGCAATCTGATGAATATGGCTGTACTGGCTACTCCCATAGTTTGCATGGTGATAGGGGAAGGAGGGAGTGGAGGAGCCTTGGGGATTGGAGTGGCGGATAGAATTTACATGCTGGAAAATGCGGTTTACTATGTCTGCACACCGGAAGCCTGTAGTGCTATCCTGTGGAGGGATGCTTCTAAAGCTCCTGAGGCAGCTGAGGTACAGAAAATCACTTCCTTTGACCTTCTTTCCTTGGGAGTAATCGATGGAATCATTCCTGAACCTTTAGGAGGTGCTCACCGAAATGTGGAAGAGACTGCCTCCAATATAAGGAAAGTTTTGAAGGAAGCCCTGAAAGAGTTGAAATCTCAGAGTCCTCAAGAACTCATAGAGAAGAGGTTTATCAAGTACCGGAAATTGGGTAAATTTATGGAAGAAATCTCCTCGTGAAATTTCCTGGACCAGTCTGGTTGATGCAGCCTATTCCCTATTTTGGAGAAAAACTTGAGGGAGAGTGGATTGTAGAGCCTAAGGTAGATGGTTGGAGGATGCAGGTGCTCTGTACTCCCCAGAGAGAAATCCAGTTCTGGGGAAGAAGGCTGGAGAGAACCCCTCATTGGACACGCAAACTTTCCTACTTAATCCCTTATGTGGAGAAATTACTTCCCCCGGGTACTATTCTGGATACTGAACTTTACTCCACGGGAGGGAGGAGATTTATCCCTTCTCTTTTTGCTTCTTCACCTAAGGTAGAACCTATAATTTATGTCTTTGATGTTATCTTCTGGGAAAACCAATTTGTGGGTAATTTCCCCTTGAAGGAGAGAAAAGAAATAATAGGTAAAATTCCCTTCTCTTCACCCTTTTTCCTCATTGAGTACTGGACTCTTAAAGAAAACTTGAGGAAAGAGATAGAAAAGGCCTTAAAAGAGGGGCATGAAGGGATAGTTATAAAGAGGCTCTCATCCCTTTATCGTATAACTCCGGAAGGTCCTATAGCTACCTTAGACTGGAGGAAAATAAAATCTTAAGGAGGTGGTAAGTATGGCTATTGGAAGATTTCAGGTTATGGCTACTCTGCAGGCTGCTCGTGCCTATCGCTTAGGGTTACCCATGGAGAGTGCCAAATCCTGGGGTCTTAATAGAGCCATATTTTATGCAGCTGCCAAAAAAGGACTTTTTAAAAGGAAAATAACCCCTCGGGAAATTACTCCCCCAAAGATACCTGGTGTGGAAGAGAGAGAAGTGCGAGAAGAGATTGCAAAAACTTTCCAGGTTTTCAATCTTGGAGATGAGATGGGATACAGTGTGGAGATGGAAGGGAAAAGATTCTTTGTGATTGGAGATAAAATTCAGACTCCTCAGGATTTCCACAAGCAGATAGAGTCCCGTTTTGGGGATAAATTTCCCCAGGCCTGGGAAGAAGCGTTAAAGTTAGTGGAAAAATTTGATGAGGGTATATTAAGGTCTCAGAGATATTTTTATGAACTGGTTTATAAGCCCCATCGAGATGAGTTAGCCAGAAAATGGACGGAGATGGTATCGGAAGGTTAAAGAAAAGGGAAGAAATAAAGTTCTTGGTAGACTCTATGCTGGGTAAACTTGCCCGCTGGTTGAGAATACTGGGTTATTCAGTGGATTACTCTTCCACCTGGAGTGATGAGGATATAATGGAGAAACTTGAAGAAGAAGATTTTATCCTTCTTACTCGGGATAGAAGTTTAGCAGAGAGAGTAGATAAAAGTTACCTTATCCAGAGCCCTATCCCTCTAATGCAGTTAAAAGAAGTAATAGATGAGTTTTCCTTGGATAAAAACTCCTTTCTCTTCTCCCGTTGCGTGGTATGTAATGGGAGAGTAGAAGAAGTGAGGAAAGAAGAAGTGGAAGGGAGGGTTCCAGAAGGAGTATTTAATCACTCCGAAAAGTTTTACCGATGTAGAAAATGCGGGAAGATTTACTGGCCAGGTTCTCATCACGATAAGGTAAGAAAATTACTCGGGGACTTGTAAAGGAAAAAGAGAAAGATTTTAAAGGTATTGTTTCTCCTCCTCTTTTTTCAATTTTAGAATCTCCTCCATAATTTTTTCCGTGAATAGATAGTAGTCTTTTTTAAGTCTTGCTGAAGAGGGAGGAGGATAAAGAGGAGGACCGAACTTTACCTTCACCTTAACCGGGCTTATCATCTTTTTCCCAGGAGGTAAGGCTTTCTCCGTGCCCAGAATTAAGGTGGGTATCACTGGAGTACAAGTGTTGAGAGAGAGAAATCCTACTCCTGTTTTCCCTTTCCTTATCTTCCCATTCGCACTTCGGGTCCCTTCCGGAAAGAGCAGGAGGGCTCCCCCTTTATGAAGAATCTCCCTTATTTTTTTCAGAGTAGAGGGATAAAGGAAATTTTTCTCCAGAGGAAGGGCATTTAAGGCTCCTATAAACTTGGGGAATACTCCCCCTTTAAAGAGGTCCTTTTTAGCTAGGAAAAAAAGTTGACGGTAAGATGCTTCTGCCACCATAATAGGGTCCAGGAAACTGGAATGATTAGCAGCAAATATTATTCCTCCCTTAGGAGGGATATTTTTTTGTCCTTCTACTTCCAGTCGGAAGAGCATCTTCAATAAAAAACGTCCAATCATATGCAGTAAGGCATAAAGAAAATTTATTCTCATCTCCTCTCCACCAAAACCTTTACCTTCTCTACTACTTCTTTCAAAGATAATCCCGTGGTATCCAAGTAAAAAGAATTTTCTGGAATTCTTAAAGGAGCAACGTCCCTTTCTCTATCTCTTTTATCTCTCCTCTGGATTTCCCTCTTTACCTCTTCCATATTCTTCTCTACTCCTTTCTCCTTCCACTCTCTCCATCTTCTCAAGGCTCTCTCTTCCAGAGAAGCGTCCAGAAAAATCTTTACCTCAGCATTCGGGAATACCACACTTCCCATATCTCTTCCTTCTACTATAACATCCCTTTCTTTTGCATATTCCTTAAGAAGGAAGTTAACCTTATCCCTTACTTCTTTAATCCTGCACACCCACCATACTTGGTTAGTAACCTGGGGTAGCCGTATGGAAGAGGTTACCTCTTCTCCATCTACCCACACTCTCATTTTTTCTTCTGTGGGTTGGAAATTAATCCGTATGGCGGGGAGGATTTCCTTTACTTTCTTCTCTTCCTTTATTCCCTCTTTAAGAACCTTCCAGGTAATAGCCCGGTAAAGAGCACCTGAATCCAGGTAGGAAATGTGGAAAATACGTGCCAGTTCTTTGGCCAGAGTGGTTTTACCCACTCCTGCAGGACCATCAATGGTTATGACCATGGAGATAAGCGTAGTTTAGTCCTTTTGTCCCTTTAGAAATTAAAGCGTAAGAGAAAGGTTTAGTTTTTAATATTTTTTTGAAATTCTTCTTTGTAGGTTTATCACTTTTTCTTTCTAACTCCCAAGGTTTGTAGAATTCTTCAGGCAAGGGGAATCTGGCATACCATCCAGAGATTTCTCTCAAGTACTCATAAAATTTTTGGATAAGACGATTTTCTTTTAGGGGGTCTGAAAATACTGCTTGCCCCCGAGGTTTTAGACCTAATAGCATAAAGTCCTTTGAGAGAACTTCAAAATCTCGGAGTAGAGCACAAGTAGAACGTCTGTGGAGAACTTTAAAAATAGAATGAATGGGACCTTCCTTAGTTTTTTCCAACCAGCTTATCCACTCTAATGCGTTTTCTTGATACTTCATAGCATTAATGAATGAAGAGTCTATATGAAGGAGGAGTGTGAGGAATTTTTTTTGAGTAAACTTTACTTCCCCCTTGTGAAAACTCAATAATAGGTGAATCGTAGCAAAGGGATATTTCTGGTTGAAATTTTTGAAAGTGATATTTTTCTCTAAATTAGGATTAATTATTTTCTTAAATATTTCTTTAGCAGGTAAATCCTTACACCACTGAAGAATATGGTGCCCTATACTTAAAATTTCTGGATGAAAAATATCGTGGTCTACAAATATGCACTTTTTGAGGAAATTCAAAAGTTCATCTATTGTGCAGAAATGATTTTCAGCTATCCAAAGGTTTTCTAAAGTATACACTCCCACCACTTGACATTTATAGTGAGAGGAAAGGAAGGCAGCACAAACCAAACCGTCCAAGTCATTACTGATAATAATCTGTTTCTCTTTAAAGACCCTTAGATTTAGATTCATCTTCTGAAATTTAGATATTGAACCTCGCTTTCCTGGGAGATGCGTTTTAAGGCGAACTCTACATACTCTGGCACAATCTCAAAGCCGATGAATTTTCTTCTCTCCCTAAGACAAGCTATAGCAGTAGTTCCGGAGCCCATAAAAGGATCTAAAACAACATCGCCTTCTTCCGAAGAGAAAGAGATTAATTTTCTTACCAAAGAAACAGGCAATTTTGTAGGCGTCTTTTCCTTACCAGCCCAGTACTCTCTTTTTATCTCTATTACATCTTCTGGATAATGCTCAATTTTTCTAAATTTGTATTTAGATTCATTCTTCACCAAAAGCAGAATGTGATAATGACTGGTTACAAATTTTCTGTGGGTGAATACTCCAAACTGATATTTCCAGATGAGATGATTAATAGTTTTAAAAGGGGTTCTATATACCGCATTCAAAACCTCTCTCAAATTGTTCCAGCTGGAAAATAGATACAGGCTTCCTTCTTCCTTAAGAACTCGGAAGCAAGGGCTGAGCCAGGAGAAGGTAAATTCTTCATAATCTTTTTCTACTTCTTGATACCCCTCTATAACCCGGGAAGAAGT
>CAZSGC010000009.1:0-27108 GCA_964606225.1 uncultured bacterium
TACGCCATCACTTTCAAGTCAGAAAATAAGACCCGTTAAAAAGGGGATTAAAACCCGAACATAGCATCTGAATATCCTCCGTATGTGTTTACAATGTCAGAAAATAAGACCCGTTAAAAAGGGGATTAAAATATACCTTTTGATAAAAATCCAAAAATTTTCCCTAAAATTTTGTCCGTCAGAAAATAAGACCCGTTAAAAAGGGGATTAAAACGAGTTAGATGATCTTCCTCTCAAGCCAGCCATCAGGTATAATTTACCATGTCAGAAAATAAGACCCGTTAAAAAGGGGATTAAAACTTATTGCGTTCTTTCCCACATGCTTGTTGTCAATTCTTACGTCAGAAAATAAGACCCGTTAAAAAGGGGATTAAAACTCCATACTTACCTGCCTTGTATAACTCTTTGTATTTCTTACCCGTCAGAAAATAAGACCCGTTAAAAAGGGGATTAAAACCTTGTTCATACCTGGATGGTACCCTATGATTTTCCACATGATGGTCAGAAAATAAGACCCGTTAAAAAGGGGATTAAAACACAGTGGTCTTTCATCACTCATCACCTCCTTTCTTATACTCCGTCAGAAAATAAGACCCGTTAAAAAGGGGATTAAAACGGGATCACATGCTGCCGGACATCTTTTATGCCCTTCCACCGCATGAACACGTCAGGAAATAAGACCCGTTAAAAAGGGGATGGGGTATTTCACACAAGAAGTAAAGACTTAAAATCCTAAAAAAATCCCTTTAGAGGAAATATTTAGCCCTGATAGGTCATATAAGTTACGTTTTTCTTTATGTTCCAAATTTCTTAAGAATTTGAGAATAATTAAGTTTTTATTAACTAAGTATTCTCCTCCCAACTTCACCCTGCTTAACAATCTATTGAACCATTTACTGTTTTTCCTTGCTCGGATAAACAATATCAAGTAAAATTGGACTTAAGAGTAGATGATTTAAGTGCGAAAAGAAAGGGGTATCTTAAACTATCCAGTTAAGGCTAAATTTCTTATAATTGTAGCCAAATTTATTATCAGTAGAAGGAGGCGTTAACAATGGAAATGAAAGTGAAGGATTTAACGGTTGGAGAATTGAAGTCTTTAATATCAGATACAATCAAAGAGAGCCTTGAAGATTTAGTTGAGGATATAGTGGCACTTTCAAGTGAGGAGTATCTACGCTCAATTGAAGAAGCGAGAACTGATTATAAAAAAGGTAGAATAAAACATCTTGAGGAAATCTCTAATGTATAGGGTGATATTCACCCAAAGAGCACTAAGAGACTGGGAAAATCTTGATAAAGAGACCCAAGATAGAATTGCTGTAAAACTAAAGGAATTTGCTAAAGAACCTTTAAGATATGCCAGAAAATTGATACACCCTAAAATAGGGACCTACAGATTCAGAATAGGTGATTATAGAATCATATTTGATATTGATGATGATAAGATAGTGATATTAAGAATTGGGCACAGAAAGAGCATTTACAAGTGATAAAAATTTACCCTAACCAAGCGTATCTGGCTCCGCCTTACGGCGGAACTTCACACACCCTAAGAACATTGTCCGAAATTCGGCTCGGCGGCTTTGAAATGGAGGTGGATATATGGCAACAGAAATAAAAGTGTGGCAAATTATTAACGGTAAATTGGAGCCTATTGAGATAACAATGGTTGAAGCGGGACGAAAAGAAACAGAAGACCTTGAGAAATGGATTAAAAGCAATCCCCAAATCCTTGGAGAAGATATACTGATTATAGGTGAGCAGGTGCCGACAAAATCAGGATCAATGGATTTTCTTGGTATAGATAAATCAGGAAATCTTGTTGTAGTTGAAATGAAAAGAGATAGATTCCCAAGAGATGTACTAACTCAAGCCGTTGATTATGCTTCAGATGTTTCTTCGTGGGATGTTGATAAGATCAGCGAAATATGTACCAAGTATATGCTAACCAAAGTTTGGAAGACTGCTTAAGTGAGAAATTTGAAGAAATTGACTTAGAAGATTTAACCATTAATAAAACTCAGAGAATTCTCCTTGTGGGTTTTTCGATTGAGGACTCATTACAAAGAATGATTGAATGGCTCTCAAATAATTATGGAGTTAGTATCAATGCAGTCATTTTGAAATATGTGAAAACAAGAAATGGTGAAGAGATTATTGCTCGAACAGTAATAATACCTGAAGAGGTCGAGAAAGAAAGAATTAGAAAAAGGGAATTTAAAATTTTAATGTCCGATGAGCCTGGGAAATACAATGAAGATGAACTTAGAGACCTGCTGACTAACTATTTATCAGAGGCTAGACCTACTCCCTGTCGTATAAGGGAAATACTACTTCCTCTGTGTTTAAAACATGCAGTTGTAAATAGAGAAATGATAAAAAAAGAATTACTTAAAAGAGGAGAAGCCAAAGATGATAGACAGGCAGGTGCTATATTGACAACTATTTCTAGAGAGATCGGAATCGCTAAAAGAGATTATTTAAGGCAGATTATTCAATATGAAAAGGAGCCATCAAAACCTTGGGAAAAAGAAAACTATACACTAGTGGAAGATCGAAAAGGTTTGGTAAAGAGTGTATTAGAAGACCTGAATAAACAAAAAGAGGAAGAGTGATATGCCGCCGAGATGAACTTTCTGCATGCTATCCTTGCTGTGGGGCTTTCATATATCCTTAGTTCTGATAGGTCATATAAGTTATGTTTTTCCTTATGTTCCAAATTTCTTAAGAATTTGAGAATATGTTCTTCCCTTATTTCCTGCTTATCTCACATGGTTGTTTAAAATCGGGGAATTTCAGGTGAAGATTTCCATATCGGGTGTATAAGGAAGAAGTTTTCCCCCTTCTGTTAAGAAAGGTTTTGAGTTTTTATAGTTTGACAGGTTATCCTTTCTCTGTTTAAATTTATGGGGGCGGGGTGTAGCTCAGCCTGGTAAGAGCGCTCGGTTCGGGTCCGAGAGGTCGCTGGTTCAAGTCCAGTCACCCCGACGGTTAATTTATAAGAGGAGATAGGTCATGAAGAGAATAGGAGAAATTGAGAGGAAAACAAAGGAAACCCAGGTAAAGGTTAAGATCAATCTGGATGGGGAGGGAAAAGGAAGGATTTCCACAGGAATTCCCTTCTTTGACCATATGCTGGACCTTCTCACCTATCATAGTCTCTTTGACCTGGAGGTGGAGGCAGTAGGAGATATTGAGGTGGACTTTCATCACACAGTGGAAGATGTAGGAATTACCCTGGGGGAGGCTTTAAAAGAGGCTTTAGGGAATAAGGAGGGTATTGAGAGATACGGCTGGACTCTTATCCCCATGGATGAATCTCTGGCTCTGGTATCCATAGATTTCTCTTCTCGCCCCCTCTTGGTTTTTAGAGGAGAAATTAAGAGAGAAAAGGTGGGAGTTTTTGATTCCGAACTACTTAAGGTGTTTTTACAGTCTTTCTCTGTTCATGCAGGCATCACTTTACATGTAAATCTTCTCTATGGGGAGAATTCACACCACTGTTTTGAAGCCATCTTCAAGGCTTTGGGAAGGGCTTTACATATCGCCACTCGGATAAATAAAGAAAGAAAAGGGGTACCTTCCAGCAAGGGAATTCTTTAACTATCCTATGCTTATAATCCCCGCAGTGGATATCTATGAGGGAAAACTGGTAAGACTTTATCAGGGAAAATACGGAAGGAAGACTGTGTATTCTTCTTCTCCCGTGGAGGTAGCCAGAAAATGGGAGGAGGAGGGAGCAAAGCGTATTCATGTAATAGACCTGGAAGGGGCTAAGGAGGGCTCCCCCATTAATTCCTCTACGGTTCTTAAGATAAGAGAAAAGGTTTCTCTACCGCTTCAGGTAGGAGGTGGAGTAAGAAGGGAGGAAGATGTAGAATTTTACTTAAGAGAAGGGATTGAGTTTGTCATACTGGGAACCCGGGCTTTGGAGAAGGATTTTTTAAGAAGGATATGCAAAAAATTTCCCGGAAGGATAATCGTTTCCATGGATATTAAGGGAGAGGAGATAAGGATTAAAGGATGGAAGGAAAAGGGAGGGGAGATCTCCTCTTTCTTGAAAAGTATAGAAGACCTACCTCTGGATTCCCTCATAATCACGGATATCCAGAGAGATGGAACCTTAGGTGGGGTGAGGATAGAGATTTTCCAGAAGGTATCTCAGAATACTTCTCTTCCTCTTATACTAAGTGGGGGGATTTCCTCGCTTGAAGACTTGAAGGTGATAAGAGAAAATTTCCCCTCTCTTAAGGGGGTTATAATAGGCAAGGCTCTTTATGAAGGCAAGATTGACCTAAGAGAGGCTACCAGATGGGCAGATACCTTATAGTGGTAGAGTCTCCTACCAAGGCAAAAACTATCCGGAGATTCGTAGGGAAGGATTATGTAATTAAACCTTGCTTCGGGCATCTCAAGGACCTGCCGGAGGATAGTCTGGGGGTAGATATAGAAAACAACTTCCAGCCTACCTATCAGATAATTAAGGGAAAGGGAAAAGTACTGAAAGAACTAAAAAAATTAGCCGAAAAGATGAATACTATCTACCTGGCCTCTGATCCGGACCGAGAGGGGGAGACCATCTCCTGGCATCTTCAGGAGGAACTCAAATCGGTAAATTCTTCCTTTAAACGTTTAGAGATTCATGAAATTACCTATCCCGCTATTAAAAAAGCCTTGAGTTCCCCTCGTCAGATTAACATGAACTTAGTATCTGCTCAGCAAGCCAGAAGAGTGCTGGATAGGTTGGTGGGATACTTGGTCTCTCCTCTCCTCTGGGAGAGAGTAAAGGGAGGAATCTCTGCCGGACGAGTTCAATCTGTAGCCTTAAGAATAATATGTGAGAGAGAAAAGGAGATTGAGGAGTTCACACCCGAAGAATACTGGGAAATAGAATGCATTCTGAAGACGGAGAAGGGAGAATTCTCCGCCTGGCTTAAAGGGAAAGAGGGGGAGGATTTAAAAATCTCCTCCCGCCAGAAGGCGGAAGAAATCAGGGATTTTCTTAAAGACAAACTCTTTACCGTGGAGGAGATAAAGGTAGAGGAGGAGAAAAAATTTCCTCCCCCTCCCTTCATAACCAGTTCCTTACAGCAGACCGCTTTCTCTCGCTTGAGATTCTCTCCCTCCCATACCATGAGGATTGCCCAGCAGTTGTACGAAGGTTTACCGGTGGGTAAGGAGGGAAGAGTAGGACTTATTACCTACATGAGGACAGATTCCCCTCGGGTCTCTTCTGTAGCCTTACGATCGGTAAGGAAATGGATAAAGGAGAGGTGGGGGGAGGAGTATATCCCGGAAAAACCTTATCGCTACCGGGGGAAAAAGACAGCCCAGGAGGCTCACGAGGCTATAAGACCTACCAGTGTTTTAAGGACACCGGAGGAGATTAAGCCTTATCTGGAGGAAGGTCAGGGGAAACTTTACTCTTTAATCTGGGAGAGATTTGTAGCCAGCCAGATGAGTCCCTCTGTTTGGGAAAAAACCTCGGTGACTTTAAGATGTGAAGATTATTACTTCTCCTCCACTGCTCAAAAGTTGATTTTTGAAGGATTCCTGAAAATCTATCCTCATAAGGAAAAGGAAACCACCCTTCCTCCTTTAAAAGAGGGTGAAAAGTTAAGATGTGTCCAGGTAAAGTTACATCAGAAGTTTACTCAGCCCCCGCCTCGTTTTACGGAAGGTTCCTTAGTAAGAGAACTGGAGGAGAAAGGTATCGGTAGACCTTCTACCTATGCCACTATTCTTTCCATCCTTAAAAAGAGAGATTATGTGCGTGTGGAGAAGGGAAGACTTCGCCCTACTCCTCTGGGTAAAGTGGTAAATAAGATTCTCATAGATAATTTCCCCAAGGTTTTTGAGATAGGATTCACTGCCTGGATGGAGGAGGGGCTGGATAGAATTGAGGAGGGTAAGGAAGATTACCTGAGCCTGGTTAAGAGTTTCTACCGGGAGTTCTCCCGGTATCTGAGCGAGGCTCAGAAAAATCTAAAGGATATAAAGGAGGAAGTAAAAGAGATGTACTCACTGCCCTGTCCTAAATGTGGGGCTAAGATGGTGATTAAGAGGGGAAGATTTGGAGAGTTTCTCGCCTGCCCCAATTACCCGGAGTGCCGAACAACTTTACCTCTTCTTAAGAAAACGGGAATACCCTGTCCAGAATGTGAAAAGGGAGAGTTAGTTATAAGAAGAGGGAAGGGGAGAACCTTTTATGGCTGTTCAAATTACCCTCGCTGTAAATTCACCACTTCCCGATTACCGGTAAGAGATGGAAAGAAGAATTGAAGATTTCTTAAGGTTCCTGGAAGTGGAGAGAGATTACTCTCCTCATACTATCACTGCCTACAGTAGAGACCTGGAAGATTTCCGTAAATTTCTGGAAGGGAAGGGGGAAAAATGGGAGGATGTGGATATTTACGAGATACGGGAATACCTTGCTGGACTGCGGGAAAAAGGCTACCAGAAGAACACGCAAAGCAGGAAAATAGCCTCCCTGCGCTCTTTCTTTAAGTTTCTGGCTCGTAAAGGATGGATAAGAGAGAATCCCTTCTTGCTTGTAGCCACTCCCAAAAGAGAAAAGCCCCTTCCTCGTTTTGTGGGAGTGGAAGAGATGGAGAAAATTCTTTCTCTACCCTTTAAGGGAGTTCTGGGAGAAAGAGATAGAGCCCTTTTAGAACTTCTTTACTCCTCCGGTATAAGAGTTAGTGAAGCGGTAGGGTTGAATATCCAGGATGTGGGTCTGGTAGAAGGTTATATCAAAGTGAGGGGGAAAGGGAAGAAGGAGAGAATAGTTCCCATTGGAGAGAAAGCACTGGAGGCTCTGGAAAAATACCTTCCTCTTCGCCAGAAACTCCTCACTTCATTCCGGAAGGATATCTATGTGGATGAAGAGGCTCTTTTCTTAAATAGATGGGGAGGAAGGCTTACCTCCCGAAGTGTGGAAAGAATCGTGGATAAATACATCCGTATGGCTGCGGTTAAGTCCAAGGTCACCCCTCACACTTTCCGTCACTCTTTTGCCACTCACCTCCTGGAGCGGGGAGCAGACCTCCGTTCTGTACAGGAACTCCTGGGACACGCTTCTCTCTCCACCACTCAAGTTTACACTCATTTAACTCCAGAAAGGATCAAAACAATCTATTCCTCTGCTCATCCCCGGGAAAGGAGAAGATAATAATTTTAGAGATTCTTATAAATTTTCAATAGTTCGTCTTGCAGGAAGGGGGAAATTTCTCTTCTCTCCTTATCCCTGGTTATAAGAATTACCCGGGGAGGTGGATCTATCACCTCTCCAATGATTTCTGCAGGAATGCCTTCCTCTCTTAAATTTTTCACGATTCTTTCTGCCTGGGGAGAGGAAGCGGTAAGGAGAAGAGAGCCGGAGGCTAAAAGACCGTAAGGGTTAATGGAGAAGAAGGAGGAAATTTTCTCTGTCTCCGGATAAACCCTGATTTTCCTCTCCTCCACCTGCAGCCCTTTCCCTGAAGCCTGAGAGATCTCATAAAGACCGGTGAAAAGCCCTCCCTCCGTGGGGTCATGCATGGAGTGCACCCCACCGCATTCTACAGCCAGTAAAGCCTCCTTTACCACACTGATACCCGGAGAATAGAGGAATTCCTTGGCTCTCTCTAAGACCCTATCTTCAACTTTACCTTTTAGCATTTCTTCTTTCTCCCGGGCAATGATAGAAGTTCCTTCTATGGCAATTCCCTTGGTAAGGATTATCTTATCTCCTCTCTCTGCTCCTCCGGTGGTAATAAGTTTATCCTTGTCCACCTCCCCCACCATGGCTCCCACCAGGACAGGGAAAGGGAGTTCGGGAGTAACTTCTGTATGCCCCCCACACAGAGTAATTCCCAGATTCTGACAAGCAGATATTATCTCTTTAAGTAAATTCTCCAATATAGAGGAGTGGTCTCCTTGGGGAGGCAGAAGCACACAGGTCAGAAACCATAAAGGCTTTCCTCCTGAAGTGACAATATCGTTAGCATTTATGTTTACCAGGTACCATCCCATTTTCTCTCCGGTTAAGGTAATAGGGTCTACTTTAAGCAATAGATACCGGTCAGGGAAATCAATTACCGCTACATCTTCCCCCACCTTTGGTCCCACAATTATCCTCTCTCCCTTTAAAGGAATCTTCTTAAGAAGTTTCTGTAAGAAATCTAAGGGTATTTTGCCGGGAGGGAAGGAGACCATTCTATCCTCGGGGATGAAATTTTCTGTGAATCTCTTTGAGCCTTCTTCTATCCAGTTGAGTGTAAATCTGGGTAGTGGAGATATCCTCATGCCCTAACATCTCCTGAACCGACCTCAAATTGGCTCCTCCTTGCAGGAGATGAGTAGCGAAAGTATGACGGAAAGTATGGGGAGAGACATCTTCTCGTCCTAACTTTTTAGCGTACCTTTTTATAATCTCCCACACTCCCTGCCGGGTATAGTTCTTACCTCTGCGATTTATAAAGAGGTAGGGATTATCCTTACCTTTGAGATAGAAAGGTCTTACTTCCTGGAGGTATTTCTTCACCCACTTTATAGCCTCTTTCCCCAGAGGCACTATTCTCTCTCTATTTCCTTTCCCTTTACACCTTACATACCCTGCCTCCAGGTCTACATCCTCTATCTTTAAATTCACCAGTTCACTTACCCTTAAACCGGTGGCGTAAAGAAATTCCAGAATGCTTCTATCCTTTATCCCTTCCCGACCATCTGAAGAAGGGAGGTTTAAAAATTTAAACATCTCCTCCACCGAAAGCACCAAGGGGAGATTTCTTTCTCTACGAGGAGCTATCAAGTTCAAAGTGGGATCCTGAGATATTTCCTTCTCCTGTAAGAGATATTTGAAAAATCTTCGCAGGGAGGAAAGTCTCCGTCCCACAGATGAAGACTTTAAATTTCTTTTTCTTAAATCTCCCAAGTACTCTATCAGATGCTGTTCCTTTACTTTATTCCAGGAATCCAGCCCCTTCTTCTTAAGGAAGGAAAGAAAATCTTTCAGGTCACTTTGGTAAGCCTGTAAGGTGCGAAGGGAGAGCCCTTTCTCTAATATTATAAAATTTAAGAAATCTTTAACTAATTTCTCCATTTAGATATGGGTTATTCTTTTTCTCCTCTCCTAAGAGAGAAGAAGGTCCATGGCCAGGAAAGACTTTCCACTCATCAGGTAATTTCTTGAGTCTTTCCAGAGACCTCCTTAACTTTTCTTCATCCCCACCGGGAAGGTCACACCTTCCCACACTCTCTTTGAAAAGGGTATCCCCGGTAAAGAGAAGATTCTCCACCCTTATACATATACTTCCCGGGGTATGTCCTGGAGTATGAAGAATCTCTATCCAGCCTTCTTTCCATTTTAAGTTACCCTCTTCCAACCAGCCGTCAGGAGAAAGGGGGGAGTAAGAGGAAAGGGGAAAGAAGTTAGAACCCGGATTTAAAAGGATTTCTTTCTCCTCCTGATGAATATAAAAGGGAATGCGAAGTCTTTCCTGAAGGAACTTTACCGCACCTATGTGATCCAGGTGGGCATGAGTATTTAGTATAAAAGAAGGGGAGATTCCCTCTTCCTCTATCCACTCTATAATCCTCTCTCCTTCATCTCCGGGGTCAATAATAAAGGAAGAATTCCCTTTCTTCACCAGATAACAGTTGGTCTGAAAAATCCCCACGGTAATTTTTTTCACCTCCATCTTTCCCTTAGGCAGAGAAATGAGAAGGGGTAGCCCAGGTCTCTTCATCCATATAGAGATCCTGGGATAATTTGATTTTTCTCTCTTTGACTTTAAGGAGACGCAGTAGAGAGGAAGTATACCAGTCCTGATCCAGGGGCCCAGGGTCAAAGGGGAGTTCCTGGAATAAGCGGAAATGGGAGTAAAATTTTTCCCAATCAGCATCCTTCTCCGGGTAATGGCTGAAGTTCCTTAAGACATCCGTTATTACCAGATTCTTATCCAGAATAAATTTTTCTATTTCCCTCCATTTCACTAAGGAAGATTCCAGGGTGCTCAGTCCCACATATCCACTCCCTCCTTCCCTTATACCTTCCGCACCCCGTTTTATAAATTCTTTCAGTCCCGCTAAGGACTCTGGAGGTTCGCTAACAAAGACATGGAATTTTTCTTTAAGGGATTCCGGAAGAGGATTAGCCAGATTAAAGGTAACCGTCTTTATTCCCATTCCTCTCTCTTGAGATATTTTTTTAATAAATTCCACCATCCTCTCATCAATCTCCAGAACTACTACTTCCTTTGCTTTCCCCAATAACCCCAAGTAGATACTGAACAGGTCATCATCTCCCAGTATCAGTATTTTTTTATCCACTAAGTCTCCTCTCTCTTCCATGAATAAAGCCTTATGGGCAAGGTCACAAGGAGCAATTATCCCCTGGTCAAACTCTGGAATGGGATAAGGGCGGGAAGAGGTAACCTTTAAGAATTCTTCTAAGGCTTTCCCATAATCGCCTTTTAAAAGTTTTCCCTTCCCCTCACACTTCGGGCAGGTATAGTTCTCCTTCTCTTCCCCATCCTGGTTTTCTTTAAGGTATATCTTCTTATTTCGAGAATTAACCACAATCACCTCTTCCTCTATCAATTTCTTTATCTCTTCCACCACCTCCTTTATGGAATAATCCTGAGAGGCTAAAATTTCCCAGAAGGATTTCTCACCCCCTCTCAGGATAGAAATTATCTGCTCTCTTACCCTGTGCATGGCTTTTTAATTCTATAAAATTTCTTATAAAATTCAAGTATAATGTTTTGGTAATGGAAATCTGGGTGGGGACCAGTGGATACAATTATCTTCATTGGTGGGATGGTGTCTTCTATCCTCAGGACCTTCCTCAGAGGAAATGGCTGGAGTATTACAGTGATTACTTCGATACAGTGGAACTGAATGTAACCTTTTATCGTCTTCCCAGAAAAGAAACCTTTGCCAGTTGGTACAGGAGAACAGGGAAAAATTTCCTTTTCGCAGTAAAAGGGAGCAGATTTATAACTCATATAAAGAGACTGAGAGACTGTGAGGATTCTCTCCACCTTTTCTTTAATAACGCTTCTCCTTTAAGAGAGAAACTGGGAGTGGTTCTCTGGCAGTTACCCCCTTCCCTTAAGAAAGATAGCCAGAGGCTTAAGGATTTCTCTTCTTTACTGAAAGAACTGGGTTATCATAAGTTCAGACATGCTTTCGAATTCCGACATCCTTCCTGGTTCGAGGAGGAGATTTACCAGATTCTAAGGGAGCATAATTTCTCCCTGTGCATAGCCCACTCTTCTCGATGGAAAAGGGCAGAAGTATTGACCGCTGACTTCCTTTACCTTAGATTTCATGGGGGAGAAATTCTCTATGGCTCCAATTACTCCGAAGAAGAACTTAAAGAGTGGGCGGAGAAAGTTAAGAGATGGAGTAAGGAAATTACCCTCCTCTTTGCTTACTTCAATAACGATGCCTACGGATATGCGGTAAAAAATGCTCTCTACTTTAGAAAACTTCTCCAGGAACTAAGGTAACTTTCTCTTCTCCCGGTATTCTGTAATTTTCTCCCTTAACTTTTTCACTTTATCTCTTATACTTTCTCCTTTTAAGAGTTCAGAAATCATAGCCACTCCATCACTTCCTGCCTCCAGAATCTCCTCTATATTCTCCTCTCTTATCCCTCCGATAGCCACCAGAGGAATCCTTAATTTTTTCTTTGCCTCCCGTATAATCTCCACTCCTAAGGGAGGGGGAAGGTTCTTCTTGGTAGAAGTGGAAAAGATGGGTCCTAAGGAAACATAATCTGCCCCTTCCTCCTGTTTCTTTAAAGCCTCCTCTATGGAATGGGAAGAAGCCCCAATAATTTTGCCTATACCCATAATCTTGCGGGCTTCCTGCACCGGTAAATCTTCTTCTCCAAGATGCACTCCTTCAGCATCTAAGGCTAAAGCGATATCCACCCGGTCGTTTATTATTAGAACTGCCCCTGCTTGACGGGTAATCTCTCTTATCCTCCATCCCGCCTCCAGAATTCTCCGGGTGGAGGATTTCTTATCCCGCAATTGGATAAACCGAGCCCCTCCCTCTATTGCCTCCTTGGCTACTTCTTCATGCCTTTTCTTAGAAATTTCCTCATCCGTAATTACATAGAGGTCCAGTTTCTTAAGCCACTCCTTCTTTTCCACCCGTAAAAACATTTCTTTCTGCAGAGTATAGGCATTAAATCTTAATCTTCTCCACTCTGGGAAGACTTCCATGTTCTTCATCCTGTACAGTTCCTCCATTACTCGCAAAGATTCCTGTAGACGGGAGAAATTGGCGTTAATTACCTCCTTTAAAGAGGTATAGGATTTTTGAGGAAATTCCTTCCCTATATCTTCCTCACTCTCCCGAGCCTGATAAAGGTCTTTAGCCGATAATCCTTCTCTACTTAAAAGGGAGGTAACCTGAGAGCGCATATTTCTTAAAGAGGAAGTGAGGGAGGAGTCTTCCAGAAGGAAACGAGAAATATCTTCCAGTACCCTTAAAGCCTCCCGAGCCCGGTTAATGTTAGCATCCAGAATTCGGCTGATGGTCATGAAGTCTCTCTGATTTTTTTAATAATCTGGGTGGTGGAGTATCCAGGAAGAGGAGGGACAAGCACCACCTCACCTCCCCAGGACTCCACCAGGTCCCTTCCTATTATTTTATCAGGAGCCCAGTCTGCTCCCTTTACCAGAATATCAGGTCTCAGTTCTTTAATAATCTGATAGGGGGTATCTTCCTCAAAAATGGTTACAAAATCCACCATCTCCAGGGAAGCCAGTATCTCCGCCCTCTCTTCTTCCGGAGTAAAAGGTCTCTCCTCTCCCTTTATTCTTCTTACCGAATCATCCGAGTTTATAGCCACTACCAGAACATCCCCCCTCTTTTTAGCCTCCCTTAAAGTTTTAAGGTGCCCCGGATGTAAGATATCAAAACATCCATTAGTAAAAACAATTCTCTTCCCTTCTTCTCTTAACTTTTTGAGGACCTGAGCCAGTTTTTCTCTGGGTAGAACTTTTTCCTTACCCACCTTCTCCTATGACTACCGCTATGGCTTTCTCCCGGTCATGGGTTATGCTCACCGAAAGGGTGTCTATACCCAATTTCTGGGCTTGTTGGGAGGCTTTTCTTTTAAGAATAATCCGGGGTCTTCCCCCTGGATTCTCCAGAATCTGAATATCCCGCCAACTTATGGAGTTGCCTATCCCTGTTCCCAGGACTTTAAGAGTGGCTTCTTTAGCCGCAAATTTCCCCGCCAGGTGAGAAATAAGACGGGAGCCAGACCTAAGAGTTGCCCTTTCCTCAGAAGTAAATACTCTTTTAAGGAATCTCTCCCCGAATCTTTCCCAGCATCTACCGATTCTGGCTATCTCTATACTGTCTATTCCCACCCCTTTTATCATTCTGCAAAGATTAAAACTTGATAATACTCGTAAAAGTGGAATGCTTTTTCTTTAATAGGGGTGGAAGTGGAGAGTTCTCTGCCCATTGAGTAATCCGAAGGAAGATGCACAGAGTAGTTATACCGACAAATAGCAAATCTCCACCAGTCTCCTAACCGAGGAGGAGAGACGGTCTCCTGAAAAGATTTAAAGGGTATTTTAAACTCTACAGTCCATCCCTTATCTATATCTCTCCACTCATTCAGAGTTCCTTTCAAAGTCACCGCGCTAATTATTCCAGATTCATAACCCTTCCACCTTTCCCATCTTCCTGCTCCCCTTCGGGGATAGAAAAGGTCTAAAGTGGCATTAAGGGGATTAATCTCAAATTCATAATAATGGAAACTATCCTCTCGGGGTTTTAAGAATAACTCTATTACATCATTATTCCACAGGTCTTCATCATGCCCTTCTCTATCCGCCCATAAATCCTTATCCTCCATATCTACACCTATATATAGGAAATCCTTATCCCACAGGAGGTATGCTCTACTTTTACTGACTGCAGGCTCATCCGTACCCAGGATATAGAAGGTATCTATTATCTCGGCTCTTTCCCAGGCTTTCTCTTTTATCTCACCATCTATTAGGATCTCTCCTATTCGCTGATGACAACGATAAGGTTTCTCTTCTGCGGGAAGAGGAGAGGAGAGGATAATTAAAAAAATTACTCCCAGGGAAAAGTAAAGGTAATTTCTCATTCTCATCATAGATTATAAAGAGAGCAAGAAAAATTTTCAAACCAGAAGAAAGGAATCTGGTATAATCCAGTAGGAGGAAGAGATGGAGAGAGTAAAGGAAAAGGAGAAAGAGTTCAGGAAGGGAGATTGGGGGGTTAAATATCTTTTTCGGGGTCCTCGTCTGGATTTAGGGATAATACTTCTCAAACCTAATACGGAGTTGGGACGCCACCTGCATAGAGAGGTGGAGGAATCCTTTTATATTGTGGAGGGTAAAGTATGGGTGGAAGTAGGAGGGAAGGGGTTTTCTTTAGAGAAGGGAGAAGCCATAAGAGTGGAGCCGGGAGAGATTCATAATCTCCGATGCAGAGAGAGTGAAGAAGCAAAGATTGTATTCATAAAATGCCCCTATCTTCCTCAGGATAAGGTAGAGGTATAAGTTTTTGGGGAGGTAGGAGAATGCCCCTGGACAAAAAGGGAGAAGAAATACTGCAGAAAGTAGACTATCAGAAGATTCGAGAGGCCATAATTGAGGGGGTGATGAGAAGAATCAGTAAGGAAGGAACTCATGGAGGTGATGTGAGACCTCTCATCGAGGAGACCCTTAAAGAAGAGCATTTCTCAGATTTCATTAAAAAGTTGGTTGGAGAGATTAGAAGAAAAACCAGTATGGACCAATCCGAGAGCGAAAAATCTGCCTCTTACCTTATACAGGAAGACCTGGGGCCAGAAATTGCCCGACATATGGATGGAGAAATGGAAATTGCCAGGCCTTCTTTAGAAAAAGAAGAGAAGGAAATCCATAAAAAGGGAGAGAAAGAGAAATTGTGGAGAGAAGCAGGAGCCCGTAGGTTCCTGGGGAAGAGAACTTATTTCTTCGGTGAGATATGGCAGATTTTAAATCGCCATTTTATTCTGAAAGTCACTGTACTTACGGGAATTATTTTTCTCATAATCTCTGCTCTTTTATTTGGTTCCTTCTATAAGGCGGTATTGGTGGGCCTTACCCTCACTGCCTTTTTAGAAGAGCCTTTATATATAAAAGTGGCAAATCTGGTGGGAGGAATAGGAGGAATACTCATATTCTTTACCTCCATTAGCCTTCTTCTGCAATACTTTCTGGTTATAAAGTCCAGAGATGAAGAGATAAGAGGAATGGCCAGAAGATATCTGGAGAGAAAAAATAGAGAGTGAATAATCCTATAAATTTACCATCTATACCGGACTGTATAGGTAACTATTTCTTCTGAATCAGGTTTTACCTTAACGGGGAATTTCACAGTATAAGCATCCCTCTTTTTCCAGGGGTGGGAAGACCTTAATATCTCCCAGTCCCCCCAGAGATGTTCAATGACCTCAATTTCCACTTCTTCCTTTTTATGGTTTCTTAAGTTTATCTGGTAGGAAGCCTCCCACACTCCTCGAGCAATTTTCTCCCAGTCCATACATTTCCTTTCTCCTACCAGGTCAAAGGCATTCCCTAAGAAAATCCTTACCTCTTCGTCCTTAGGGGTATGGTCTATCTCATCCTCTCCCACAAACTCCATTCCTCCCTCTGCCACCTTATACACCCTTACCTTTCCCTTGGGTAGAGGTATCCCTAAGTTGCACTGGCGGGAATTCTTGAATTGCAGGGATACTCCTACCTTCTTATCACAGGGCATATTACGAGGGTTGTGCATCCAGGACCTCCAGAACCTCTTGGCTCCATCATAGGTATATATTTTCTTAATGGGAATCTTCTGAGCAGAAAGTAGGGAGATCTGTTTTATCTGATTATTTTTTAAAGTAGTTTTCCTGTTCAGGGTATAGATATGGTATTCAAAGAAAGGCTTTTCCTCAAACTGAGGAGGGGCTCCTGCCTCTTTTGCCATCATCAATCTATCTTTCCAGACGGGTGCTTTCTCCACCCTGTGAACTTCTCCCGCTACCAGTTTAAGGGAGGCATCCTTATAAGTTGCTCCTGAGCGATTATCTATGGTTACCCATCCCTTAAGGTCTATGAATTTTTCCTTCTCTTCGATCCTGGCTACATAATCTGCCTTCCAGTTTATCCCCTTGGTTATATAGGAGACCTCTACAGGTAGTTTTCCTCTTCTCTCGCTCTTAATTTGCCATACCAGAGTGGGACGGGTTATCAGTCCTTCCGGTAAGGCAGTAAACTCCACCTCCTTTACATTGTCCATCTTAATCAGAACTAAATTTCCTTCCGGAAGTTGGAGGAGGAGACCATCTTTCTCAAAACTCTTAAGTATTCCTTTAAAGACTTCCTCCTCCTTCCCTACCACTTTTATTTCCTGATCGATATATTTGCTCATGAGTTTCTCGGTGTTAAGAAGGTCAAACTCGTAGTTCTGCTCCAGAAGTTGAGGGAAAAATTTGGAAGATAAAGGACGGAAGAGAACACTCTCCGGTTCTATAAGAGCCGCTACATCCGTAAATTTAATCTCGTTTACTCCTCTGACCAGAAAAATACTCCTCTGGTCTTTGACCAGAGCAAAATTCTGATTGTAAACGGTCACCATAACCCCTTCTCTTCTGGTAGCCTGGGAATAGAGAAGAGAAGGAAAAAGTAAAAGGAAGCAAATCAAAGTAAAGAACCTTTTCATTCTTCTCACCCCCTGTTTTCTTAAGTTCCATTATACACTCAAAATATAGGGGAAAGAAAGGAGGAGAGCATTGCCTAAGGAATGGAAGAGTATAGGAGCCCAGAGAGAACCACTCTTCTCCTTAAGAAGAGCAAATACTAATCCTCCCAGGAAGGGAATTAGGGGAAAGAAAGAGTAGCCAGGAGAATGGAGAAGAGCAAAAAGTAAAGAAGAGAGGAGGGCAGAGGAGAGGAAATTCATCCTCTCCATAAGATACTCCAAGAAAATCCCCCGGAAGAGAACCTCTTCTGTAAATGGGGGAAGGGTGGAGGTGATTAAGAGCATCTTCCAGAAGGAGAGGGAAGGAGAGGAAGGGGAAAATCTTAGGAAGTCTCTTCCTCTGGAGAAAAAAGGGATTTCCCTTATTCCCCATATCCCCAATCCCAGTAAGAACAAACCTATCCCTCCGTATATAATCCCTCTCTTAAAGTGAGTAAATCCTAAAAAGCGTAAAGACTTACCCAGTATTCTTAGAAAAAGAAAGATAAGAAGAAGGTCCAGGCATCTTATCAGGAAGGTAAAGGAATAAAGGGAGAGGGGTCTATATTTTCTCCACACAAGAAGAGAGAGGATCTCCAGGGAAAAGAGCACCAGAAAGATTATCCCTACTTCTAATCCCTTCCAGGACTCTTCATATTTTCCCATCCCATCCCCGATGTATAAGAATATTATAGGCTACCAGCCGGTTATACCATCTCTCCTCTCTCATTAGGATTTTCTTAAGGTACTGGGTGCTATCTTCTCTATTCCCCAGTTTCCTTAAAGCAGCCAGAGAAAGGTAGGAATCCTCTTCCAGAGAAAGGCTGTAAAGTTCTTCTGAGGTCAGGTCTTTCTCTTTAAGAATCCGGTATCTGGGAACAGGGAAGAGAGGCAAAAATAAAAAGATAAAGAGAAGAAAGAGGGAAAGGAGGAGGGGGAAAAACCTCTTATTGTAAGAGAGGAGCATCCCGGTGATAAAGGTGGTAATCATCATGAGAATATAAAAAGGGAAAAGGAAGAAAAGAGAAATCCGTAAAACTGTCCTTAGCAATCGTATCCCTATGGGCAATGGAATTTCTTTTATTTTTGGAGCGGGATTCTCTCCCCTCCTTATAAATATCAGGGGAAGGTCACTTTTTACATCTTTCCCTTCCGAAACTATCAGGTCATAGCCTTCTATTGAGGAAGGAGGAGAACTCCTTACCCGGTAAATTATCCTCTCCTCTCTTAACCACCTTTGGAAGGAGTTAGGAGGAACCCCTATATAAAGGAGAATCTTCTGCTCTCTTCCCCAGAAAGGTTTTATTACCTCTGCAGGGAGGGGAGTATATCTATAATACCAGCGGATTAATTCCCTCCCTCCTATAGAATCCTTCAGTATCCTCTCCCGGAAGAAAAGAAAAATCTTGGTAGAGTGGAAGGGAGGAGGGATTATAGATAATAGCAGGAGAGGGATTAATAAAAATAAGTATTTTTTTCTCTTTTTGGAAATCAGGATAAACCAGAAAATACTTCCCAAGAGAAATCCTATAGGTAGGGCGATAAATAAAGAAGAGTTAAAGAGGTATAACTTTTTTAAAGAGAGTAACTTTTGAGGCCAGATAAGGGGGAGGAATCCCTCCCTTTCCACGTTCTGCATTTTGGCTATCAGAAAGGACAATTTCTCAGCCATGAGAGCGAGAGAAAGAGGAAGAGAAACTACTGCACCTGCTCCACATCCTGCCCACCACCAGCCCAGCCACTTACCCCATTTCTTCATCCTGAAAAATACTATCACACCTGAAGGATAGTTTTAAAGATTTTCCTCCACCTGTCTTTCCCTCCCTCTTTTTAGAGTATAATTTATAGTATGACGCATTATTCGGTAATTGTAGTGGGAGGAGGGCATGCAGGGATTGAAGCCTCCTTAGCCTGCTCCCGTTTGGGATTCTCCACTCTCCTTCTTACTCTGAATCTGGACTCCATTGGTTTTATGTCCTGCAATCCTTCAGTAGGAGGCTTAGCCAAGGGACAGTTAGTGAGAGAAATAGATGCTCTGGGAGGAGAAATAGGAAAGGCTACCGATTTCAGCGCCATACAGTACCGCACTCTCAATACCAAGAAAGGTCCTGCAGTTCGTTCCACAAGGGCTCAGGTGGATAGACAGCTCTACCGTTTATACATGAAGCATACCGTAGAGAGGCAGGAGAATCTTCATATTAAACAGAGAGAGGTCACCGAAATCCTGACTCAGGGAGGGAAAGTAAAGGGGATAAAAACCTCCTGGGGAGAAAAATTTTACTGCGATGCCCTGATTATTACTCCTGGCACTTTCCTCCATGGTCTTATACATATCGGCCTTACACATTTCCCCTCGGGAAGAATGGGGGAACCTGCTTCCTATTCCTTAGCAGACACTCTACAGAAACTGGGATTTACCTTGGGGCGTTTCAAAACCGGAACCTGTCCTCGTCTGGATGGCAAAACAATTGACTTTTCCCGACTCCAAGTTCAGGAAGGAGACCCAGATTACCGACCTTTTTCTCTCTCTACCCGTAAAAGATTAAAGGAACAGATTCCCTGTTATATCACCTACACTAATCCTAATACCCATAAAATCATAAGGGAATCCCTTAATCGTTCTCCTCTCTTCTCTGGAGTTATTAAAGGAACAGGTGTAAGATACTGCCCTTCTATAGAGGATAAGGTAGTAAAGTTTCCTCACAGAGAAGCCCATCAGATATTTCTGGAACCAGAAGGGAAAGAGACCTTAGAGTTTTACCCTAATGGTATCTCCACCTCCCTTCCCTTGGATGTGCAGATAAAGATGGTCCGTTCCATTCAGGGACTGGAGAAGGCAGAAATAATGAGACCAGGATATGCTATTGAGCATGACTATGTAGATCCCCGTCAGTTAAAACCTACTCTGGAGACCAAACTGGTGGAGAATCTTTATCTGGCTGGACAGATAAACGGTACCACGGGGTATGAGGAGGCTGCGGCTCAGGGACTTATAGCAGGGATAAATGCCTCTCTTAAATTGAAGGGAGAAGAGCCCCTAATTTTAAAAAGATGGCAGGCTTATATTGGAGTCCTAATCGATGACCTCATAACCAGGGGGACCAATGAGCCTTACCGTATGTTTACCTCCCGGGCAGAGTATCGATTGATCTTAAGAGAAGATAATGTGGACTTGAGACTCAGACCCATAGGGTATCGCATAGGACTGGTGAAAGAAAGAGAGTATAGGAGAGTAGAGAAGAAGAGAGAAGAGATAGAAAAATGGAAAAGATTTCTGCAAACACGGATAATTACTCCTTCTCCTTCCTTAAATGAGAAGCTGAAAAATATAGGAACTTCTCCTCTAAGGAAACCCCTTCCCTTAGATACTCTTCTCAAGAGACCGGAGATGAACTGGGAGAGACTTTCTCTTATAGAAGAGAAGTTAAAAGGAGTGAGCAGAGAGGTAAAAGAAGAGGTGGAGATAGAAGTGAAATACGAGGGATACATCCAGAGGCAGAGAGAAGAAGCAGGGAAACTGGAGAAGATAGAGAAAATAAGGATTCCTGAAGATATAGATTACAACTCTTTATCCGGCCTTTCTCGGGAATTAAAGGAAAAACTTAATTTAGTAAAACCTTCTACCTTAGGACAGGCTTCCCGTATTCCTGGTATTACCCCTGCTGCTCTTTCTCTTCTTCTTATTCACTTAAGAAAGAGGGGAGGGAAAAGATGAAAGAGTCCAATTATAAGGAACTCAAAGACTTTGCCCTTCAGGAAGGAGCAGTGCTCTTTGGAGTGGGGGAACTGGAGGGAATGAAAGTGGAATTTATGGAAGAGTCTGCCTGGAAAGGACTTAAGTATGGGATATCGGTAGCAGTAAGACTTTCAGAAAGAATCCTGGAGGACATTATAGACCACCCTACCAAACTCTACTTCTATCATTATCGCCAGGTTAATATATTCTTAGACCAACTGGCTCTGCGGATTACCCATCTTATTCAAAGAAAAGGTTACTCTGCCCTTCCTATCCCTGCCTCTCAGGTGATAGACTGGGTCAATCAAAGGGGACACTTTTCCCATAAGGAGTTAGCCAGGAGAGCAGGTTTGGGATGGATAGGGAGGAATAATCTCCTTGTAACCCCTCAATTTGGCTCTCAAATCCGCCTGGTAAGCATACTCACGGATCTGCCTTTAAAAACCGATTCTCCCTTAAAAGAAGATTGTGGAGACTGCTATGCCTGCCTTCCCGTCTGTCCTGCCAAGGCTATTAAGGAAAGGAGGGAAGAGTTTGACCATATTGCCTGTTATAAGAAACTTGATGAATTCAGGAAAAAGTATAATATAGGGCATCATATCTGTGGAATATGTGTCAAAGTATGTAAGGGGAAAAAATTGACAAAGTAATATAACCTGAATATATTTTAGAGAAAATGAAGCGGATACTTACCGGAGATAGACCCACTGGAAAACTCCATTTAGGGCATTATGTAGGAAGTCTGGTAAACCGAGTCAGGCTTCAGGAGGATTATGAGTGTTTCTTCATCATTGCTGACCTTCACACTCTTACCACTGCTCCGGGCAAAGATAAGATCCAGCAGTTGCCTCAGAATATTCAGGACCTGGTTTTAGATTATTTATCTGTGGGGATTGACCCGGAAAAATCTGTGATATATTTGCAGTCTAAAGTGCCGGAAGTTACAGAATTAGCTTTACTTTTTGGGATGCTGGTGGGAATTTCCCGGCTGGAGAGAGTCCCTACTCTTAAAGAGATTATCCGTGACTTAAAGATCGAAAACCCTTCCTTCGGTCTTCTTGGTTACCCAGTCCTGCAATCTGCAGATATACTCATGGTGAGAGCAGAACTTGTTCCTGTGGGTAAAGATCAGGTTTCTCATGTAGAATTAACCCGGGAGATAGCCAGACGATTTAACCGGCTTTATGGGAAAGTCTTCCCTGAGCCTCAGGCTTTGGTGGGTGAGGTTCCCACTCTGGTGGGAATTGATGGTAAGGCTAAGATGAGCAAGTCCTTGGGAAACTGCATTTTTCTCTCCGACCCCCCGGAAGAAGTGGAGAGGAAAGTTATGATGATGTATACTGACCCCACACGAATACACCCTACTGACCCTGGGCATGTGGAGGGAAACCCAGTATTTATCTATCACGATGCTTTCAATGCCAATAAGGAAGAAGTGGAGGAGTTAAAGGAGAGGTATCGTAAAGGGAGGGTAGGGGATGTGGAGGTCAAGAAAAGATTAGTCCGAGCCTTGAATGAATTCCTCGACCCCATCCGGGAAAGAAGAAGGAAATTTGCCCGCCAGAAAGGATTGGTGGAAGAGATAGTTAGAAAAGGAATCCTAAGAGCAAGAGAGGAAGCCTCTCTTACCCTTTCCTTAGCCAAGAAGGCTATGGGATTAACCTATTTTTCATGAAAATTCTGTGTATATATGGTAGCCCTCGCCAAGGGGGGAATACGGATATTCTTATGGAGGAGTTTATAAAGGGAGTGGAAAATAAGGGCGGGGAGGTGATTAGAGTAAAGTTAAGAGAAAAGAAAATTTCTCCCTGCCAGAGTTGTGGATACTGTAAGAAAGAAGGAATCTGTGTACAGAAAGATGATATGCAAAATCTCTATCCCCTCCTTTCTTCCTGTGAGGGTATTGCTATAGCCTCCCCAGTTTTTTTTCTCTCCCTCCCTGCTCAGGTAAAATCCTTTATTGATAGATGTGAGGTTTTCTGGGTTAGGAAATATATAAAAGGAGAAAAGATAAGGGAGAGAGAGGGAAGGGGAGTATTTATATCTACAGCAGGATTTAAGGAGAAAGAAGTCTTCTTTTGTGCAGAGAAAGCGGTGAAAGCCTTTTTTAACGTCTTGGGAGTAACTCTATGGCACTCACATTTTTTCGGAGGGATAGAAGAAAAGGGTCAGATAAGGAATTACCCTCACTTCTTAAAGGAAGTCTACCGGAGTGGAGAGGAGTTGATGTTTGAAATTGATTGTGCTAATCTATCCTCTTCAAAAAAGGAGGGAAGAAATGAAAGTACATATTGATGCTGAAGTATGCACGGGTTGTGGACTCTGTGCGGATACATGTCCTGAAGTCTTTGAGTTAGGTGATGATGTTGCTCAGGTGATGGTAGAAGAAGTGCCTCCAGAGATGGAGGATTGCGTCAGACAGGCAGCGGAAGATTGCCCTGTGGAGGCTATAACTATTGAAGAGTAATCATGGAGAGATGGGAGTGTCAGGTGTGTGGATACATTTATCTCTCTGAGAAGGGAGATCCGGATAATGGGGTAAAGCCGGGAACGCTATTTGAAGATCTCCCTGAGGAATGGGTCTGCCCCCAGTGTGGGGTAGATAAAAATTTTTTTGAGAAGTTAGAGTAAAATTGCTGGTAAGCCGTGAGTTTTCTTTTTCTGCTGCCCATAATTTACCCTCATATAGAGGAAAATGTGAGAAACTCCATGGTCATACTTATAGAATAAGAGTTACTGTAGAGGGGGAAGTCAATAAGGAGGGGATAGTTTTTGACTTTGCTCAATTAAAGAGAGAGGTGGAAGAGAAGGTATTAAAAGTTTTAGACCACTCTTACCTTAATGAGATAATATACCCTCCTTCTGCAGAGAATATTGCTTTATGGGTCTGGAAGAGGCTTAAGGATTCCTTACCTTTAAAGGAAGTCAGAGTTTACGAATCTCCTGATACCTTTGTAACTTTCTGCGGAGATAAATAAAGAAAGGAGTAGCCATGAAGGAGATAAGGATTCATGCCCGGGCAGGGCAGGGAGCTATTACCATTGCCTCCATTCTGGCGGATGCTCTTTTCCAAGAAGGTAAGTTTGCCTTCGCCTTCCCTCACTTTGGAGCAGCCAGAATGGGTGCACCTATGAATGCTTTTATCAGAGTGGATGATAAACCCATAAGATTAAGGAGTCAGATTTATGAACCTGATTACATTATAGTGGTAGATGCTACTCTTCTAAGGGGGTTTAATGTCTTTGAAGGATTTAAGCCGGGAGGAATAGCGGTTGTGGATGGAAGGGAAGGAATTGAAGTTCCAGAACTTAAGGGAAACCAGAAAATCTTCATAGTCCCTGGTAGTAAAATTGCTATGGAGGTTATGGGAAGAGCTCTGGGGAATACTGCTCTTTTGGGAGCCTTTGTGGCAGCCACTCAGATAGTGAGTTTCCCTTCCCTGGAAGAAGCCATAAAGAGGAGATTTACCGGGAAAACCGGAGAACTTAATGCCGAATGTGCAAGGAGAGGATATGAGTATTTGAGAAAGGAGGCTTAGGATGCTTGTTCCTATTGTAGCCAAACCTGGTTCTACCCTTTCTTATGAGACCGGTTCCTGGAGGACGGAAGTAAAACCCAAGTTTTTACATAAAAACTGCATTGCCTGTGGTCTCTGCTACCTGGTCTGTCCAGAAGGATGTATAACGGGTGAGGGGAAGAATACTTTTACTGCTGATTACCGATACTGTAAAGGATGTGGTCTGTGTGCCTATGTCTGCCCTAAGAAGGATATCGTTATGGTGCCGGAAGAGGAGAAATTGAAAGAATAAAAATTTTAAATTAGGAGGTTGAAATGCGTGCCATTATGGAAGGTTCAGAAGCTGTTGCCTGGACCATTAGAGCCTGTCGGGTGGGAGCGATTTCTGCCTATCCCATAACCCCTCAGACTCGCATAGTAGAGTTTCTCTCCACCTTCGTGGCTAATGGGGATCTTAAGGCTCAATTTGTAAATGTAGAGAGTGAGCATTCCGCTGCCTCCTTTGTATTGGGTGCCAGTGCCACGGGGGTGAGAGCCTACTCTGCTACCTCCTCTCAGGGATTTCTACTTATGGCTGAGGTTCTATTCAACATTGCGGGTTTAAGACTCCCCTTAGTTATCACCGTAGCCAATCGTTCGGTTTCTGCTCCTATAAATATATGGAATGACCATCAAGATTCTGTCACCTTGAGAGATGCAGGCTGGATTCAGTTCTATGGGGAAAGTATTCAGGAAGTCTGTGACCTCCACATTCAGGGATACCGGATAAGTGAAGACCCTAAGGTTCTTCTTCCAGTTATGGTATGTATGGATGGTTATATCTTGACTCATGGAAGAGAGATAGTAGAAATTCCCGAACCTGAAGAGGTAGATAAGTTTCTCCCTCCTTACAAACCTGTGCATGTACTGGATGTGGATAATCCTGTCTCCATGGGGCTTCTGGCTGGTCCGGAGTCCTATATGGAGACTCGTTATGCTATCCATAAAACCATGGAAGAAGTGCTGGAGATAATTCCTCAGGTGGCGGATGAGTTTGAGAAAGTCTTTGGAAGAAGATCAGGTGGTTTAATAGAATCCTATAAAACTGAGGATGCAGAGAGGGTAATTGTGGGAAAGGGTTCCATGATGGGGACAGTGAAGGAGGTAGTGGACCAGTTAAGAGCAGAGGGAGAAAAGGTGGGAGCAGTGAAGGTAATCACCCATCGTCCCTTCCCTGCTCAGGTTCTCTACCAGACTTTAAAAGAGGTAAAGGAGATAGCCGTGGTGGAGAAATCCATCTCCCTGGGATGCTGGTCGCCTCTCTTTACGGAGATAAAGGCTTTATTTCAGGGTAAGAAAGAGAATCCTTCTATAAGTGGCTTTGTAATTGGACTGGGAGGAAGGGATGTGACTACCCAGGATATTCGGAAAATTTTCTTAGACTGGAAGGGTAAGGTGGCAGAGGGAGAATTTATAAATCTGAGACTCCCTCAAGAAATTAAGGGAGGAATAAAATGAAGGAGCATCTTTTTGTCTCAGGACATACTGCCTGCCCAGGTTGCGGTCAGGCTATAGGTGCCCGATTGGTAATAGATGCAGCCGGACCTCGCACCATAGTGACTAATAATACCGGGTGTCTGGAGGTATTCTCCACCTATTACCCTACCTCAGCCTGGAGAGTCCCCTGGATTCATTCCCTTTTTGAGAATGCTGCAGCGGTAGCCTCAGGAATTGAGTCTGCCTTAAAATACTTGGGAAAGGAAGATATCAATGTGATTGCCCAGGCAGGAGATGGAGGAACTGCGGATATAGGAATGGGAGCCTTATCCGGGATGCTGGAGAGAGGTCATAATATTCTTTATGTATGTTATGATAACGAAGCCTACATGAACACAGGGATTCAGAGAAGTGGTCTTACCCCCTATGACTCCAATACCACTACCTCTCCTCCCGGGAAACTATCCATGGGTAATCCCATAAGAAAGAAAAACATGCCCGAGATAGCCGTAGCCCACGGTGCAGTCTATGTGGCTACTGCTTCTGTAGGGTATCCTCAGGATGTCCAGAGGAAGGTAAAGAAAGCCCTTACCTTCAAAGGTCCCAAGTATCTTCATCTTCACACTCCCTGTCCTCTGGGATGGAGATTCCCTCCCCACTTGACCTTGGAGGTAGCCAGATTAGCGGTGGAGACCGGGCTTTTCCCTCTCCTTGAGTGGGAATATGGGAAACTTGTGAGAGTGAGAAAGATAAAGCCCAAACCTGTAGAGGAGTTTTTAAAACCTCAGGGAAGATTCCGCCACCTTTTCCGTGATCCTCGGGGTAAAGAAGAGATTAAAAAAATCCAGGAAATTGCTAATGACAACATAGAGAAGTATGGCTTAAGGAAAGAATAAGGAAGATGTGAAGAAACTACCCCTCTCCTTTTACCAGAGAGATGCCCTCCAGGTGGCTCCTGAACTCTTAGGGAAAATCCTGGTCACCAGAGTAGATGAAGAAGAGACAGCGGGAAAAATTGTAGAGGTGGAAGCCTATACTGGAATAGAGGACCCTGCTTCCCATGTCTTTGGAGGTAAAAGAACCCCCCGCACAGAAATCCAGTACCGGGAAGGAGGATATATCTATGTTTATCTCATCCACGGAATCCACTACTGCCTAAACATTGTGGTAGGAAAAGAAGGAGACCCTCAGTGTGTTTTTATAAGAGCCTTAGAGCCACTGTGGGGAATAGAGATAATGAGGAAGAGGAGAGGGATAAAGGGAAAAAACTTAAAACTTCTCACCTCCGGGCCTTCCCGTCTTACTCAGGCTTTGGGAATAGATAAGAGTTTCTATGGAGAAAGACTGGATGGAGAGAGAATCTATCTCTTAGAAGGGGAGGATATAGGGGAAGAGAGAATCTTGAGAACCCCTCGTATTAATGTGGATTATGCGGGAAAGGCTTCCCAGTGGCTATACCGCTTTCTCCTCAAAGACAACCCTTACCTAAGTGGATAAGAAATCTTCCCTTTGAGACTCCAAAATCGTAATAGAAGATGAAAGATGGTAGATATTCTCTTTCTTATCCACTCTCCTCCCAGAAAAACCCTTCTTAGGAGAATCAAGAGATTGTAAGATATAATGCCCAGGAGAAAATACATCC
>CAZSGC010000010.1:0-23394 GCA_964606225.1 uncultured bacterium
CATCTCTTCACCTGTAAAGTTACCATCCAGTGCTGGTTAAAAAACTCCTTTCGGGGAGGAATCTCTAAGAACATTCTTACCTCACCACTACCATATGGTCCCACCTTAATCTCCTTTTTCTCAAACTTGAGCCATTCTGGATCCGGTATCTCTTGATATCCTGGTGTCCACCTTCGATTACCTGCTTCTGAGGGACGATGAGAGGAGATTAAAAAAGTACAACTTACCCCATCCCGGTTATATATCCGTAGTTTCAATCCCGCCTCTTTCTCCAGATCGTATACTTTACCAGGAACTACTCCCTGCAGAAGAAAATTAGCAGGTTCCACTGCCACACTGATAGCTCCTATCTCCCCTCCTGTAATAAGCAGACATATCCATAAAGTTAGATATCGCATCTACCTTTAAGGCGAAGCAGAAGCAGAGAGTGTAACGCTTATATTCTGCTCAATACCTCCATAAGCAGTAGATGTGGGAGCAAGGAATTTAAGATCGAAACTCTGACTACTCCCTGCTGCCAGACCCTCCACCAATAAGGTTCCGGAAGGATTTACAGTAGTCCAGGTAGTCCCATTATTCAGACTATACTGGAGAGCGAAGGTCTCGCTACCCGGAGATGTGCCTGCTGTCCAGTTGGCACTATTTCCTACACTAATGGTTATATCCTCAGCAGTGTTTCCATCATTGGTAGCGGTGAAATAACCTCCACTGGTATTACTGCTTCCTCCCGTGGATAACTCTCCTATGGCCCAAGAACTGGGAGTTACCGTGACGGAAAGAACCTGAGTTATAGTGACGGTAAGGGTGATAGTGGCAGTATCTGCAGCCATTAAAGAGGTGCAACCCAGAATTATAATACCTACCAGCATAAGAAGAAAAGATCTCTTCATCCTTCTTCACCTCCTTTCTCTATGGGGATGAGGCTATAAGGTTAACATTTATGGTCTCCTCCACACCTGGGTAAGAGGTGGAAGTGGGCGCCTGAAATTTTAAATCAAACTGGAAATTCTCACCCGGAGAGAGATTATTTATCAGAGGAAGGGGAAGAGAGGAGAGAGGAGTAAAAATTGGTTCTACTCCCTGAGTCTGGGTCTGTCCCCATCCTAAGTAGAAAGTCTCTTCTCCTGCCTCCTCACCAGGGAACCAGTGAAGAGAAGAGGAGACAGAGATACTTACATTAGCCTCTACTGTTCCGTTATTGGTCAAGGTAAAGAAACCTTCACCACTTTGATAATCAGCAGACCAGGTACTAAGAATGCTTCCTTCCTCCAGAGTACCCAAGTTCCAACTATGGGGAGTTACTGTAATACTTAAGACCTCTCCCTCGGTGAAACTCTCCACCCTTACATCATCAATGAACCATCCGGGATAAACATTGGCTATGGAAGAATCCTCACAGTAGAAATGAAACCTCAAATTTATCACCTTGCCCACATAAGAGGCAAGGTCAAACCTCCTCTCTTCCCACTCTCCAGCTGTGTCCGTTGCTGACCACAGAGTTTCCCAACTACTCCCTCCATCGGTAGAAATCTCTACCCTCCCCCAGTCCCAGGTATTCTGGTCTCCTCCCTTAGAGAGAGAATGGTAGAAGGAAAGGCGAGCATTGGTAACACCTGTCAGGTCAATAGAGGGAGAGGTTAGATATCCATGAACCCGATCTATCCCTGGATAATAGAAAAACTCCCATTCTCCCTCATAAAGTTCCTCCCGGCAAAAGTGCCAGCAGTGTGTTCCACTGTAAGCAAAATGTTCAGTTATGTACCAGTTATAAGGGGGTTCTGAGGAGGCATCATAACTTACCTCCCAACCATCTACTCCGGATTCCATATCGTCTTCAAAAAGGGTTACTCTCAACTTTGTGGTAAAACTATAGTAATTTCCATCATTATCATCCCAGGTAAAATTTCCCGCTTTATCTTCAGAGCCCACTTTAAAGTAATACACAGTTCCCGGAGTAAGACCAGTTAACAAGATGGAATGAGTGCTTACCTTAGTTTTATCTGTAAATGTGGTATCTGGAGGAATGGCAGTCCCATAGACCACCACACTGGAACTTTCTTCATCAGTATCCCAGGTAATGGTGGCAGTATCATCACAAACTTCGCTCACCTGGACATTACTGATAACCGGGGAAAGAAAATCTGCTAAGGCAGTTGTCGTAAGAAGGTGGGAATTACCAAGACCATCATCTTCATCGAAGTAGGTAGCAGTGAGGGTGTCTCCATGGAGAGCCTGCAAGCTGCCATCTCCCGGATTCACTTCTCCTTCCTGTAAGGTCAGAGAGCCTTTAAAAACTCCAGTATTCTTACCCGTTTCCGTTAAAAGAAGGTCTTCTTCATCACCACTTTCTGTTTTCAGAGAGATAGAAAGAGTATCTATAGCCTCATGGTTCACATTCAAATCCATATCCATAACTGTCACTTCAATCTCATCACCTTCCTTATAAGCCTCCTGACTAAAGAATATTCTCCCTTCCTTGCTTACTGCCCCTCCAAAGGTTGTCTCCGGGTCTCCCAGAAGGTTTAACTCATAATAGCACCATCGGTAAGCACCGGAAGTATCTGCCATCATAACTCCGTAACTGTCTTCCTTGGAATCCTGATTAGCCCATCCCAGATTCTTAATCCCTTCGTTAAATACTGCGTCCCAGAACTCGTAATCAAATTGTTGAGAAGGGCTATGTTCAATATCTCCTGGCTCAAACCATCCATAACGAGCATTCATAACCACAGCAAAAGCACCATACTTAGAACGCACAAAGTTCTCCCCTACGCATTCATCCGTGTAGCCATAAGGCTGGGAACCAAGGTCAAAAGCACCAGCATAACATCCCTGGCTATAGATAAAACATTTATCCTCATTCTTAATATCATTCTCATCTCCGAAGATATCGTAAAACTCCCAGTCTCCAATCCACATCACCATCCACACATCGGAGTGTCCCATATGATTAATCATGTGTTTCCCTTCGTTTATCTCCTGGATAATTACCTCTCCATTGTTATTAAAGTTACCCAATTTATCGTATCTCTTGGTTATATTGTATTCCTCCGGGAATAGAGTCCCTATGATGTCTTTATAGTCTCCACCCCAGGTCTCCGGATAAGGATCTCCACAGAGGTATTCCCCTACCAGCATAACCTCTTTAAGATACTCTGCTCCGAAACTATTTTCATACTGTATGGTTTTGCTTACAAAGTTATCTGCTTCGGTAAGAGTTTCTACAGGTGCTCTTCCAACATATACTTCTGCAAAGAAGTCTACTTCATCTTCCGGCTCACCGTATACTCCATCCCCATCCGCATCCCAGTCTCCATCCAGGCAAGCGTAATACATATCAGAAGGGAAAGTATCCTCTACCGTCCCTTCTACCGGGTCTTCTACCCGAGCATACACGTTCCTTACCGGTACCACTTCCGTGTCTCCCCCAAGAAGGATATAATCCACATTCCAGCAAAGGTAGGCATCCTTTATAAAATCTCTAATCTTCTTTGGATTGTCTCCTTCGGTATAATAGGAGTAAATATCTTCCACAGTAACTACCTTAGCCCTAAGTCCTCTCTGAATTTTATGATTGACCAAAGTCTGAAAGACGGGTTTGAGGTTCTCACTGGTAATGATAATATAATCGTAAGGACCTGGGTCATTGTATAAAACTTTAGTAGGCACCCTGAGTTTACCCCTAAGAGTATAAGTTTTTATGTCTCCAGGGTTTGCCACTTCCCTTTCTACAATTTTTCTATCCCCTGCCTTAGAGCGGAGTAACTTTAACTGGGAGAAGAAGGCAACTCTCCCTTCGGTTTCCACGGTTATCCTGATCTTGGGAAAGAAGTAGATAATACCTTCAGAGGGAATATACTGCAGGGGATATATATTTATGGGAAGAATACGATAACCTTTCCATCCCTGTTCAGGAAGAAGGGAAAAAATCTTCCTGGGATAAGGAAGGGAAGAAGCATAAACCTTAAGATTCTCTCGGAGAGGATAAAACTTCACCTTGCTTATCTTGCTTATAGGTATTACTCTCCCTCCTGGTTTAATACGAAAACGTCCTCTCAGAGTAACTCTTTGTAAAGGAGATACTTCCACTTTTTTAATGTTTTCCCCTGCGGGGAGAAGCACCCTTACAGTTTTTATAGGTAACTGGGGTTCTCCAATTTTCCCATACAGAGGAAGTCCGGGTATTTTTATAAGTTGATAATCTTTCCAGGAGGAAACTTGAGGAGGAGGGAACTCTAAGGTGATACTTCGGGAATCAGAAAAAACTTGCCCGGAGAGAAAGATAAAGAAAATTAGGAAAAGAAAATAACCGTTTTTCCTTCTCTCAGGAGAAGGAGCACTCTCCTTCATTCCTTCCTTTAGTTTAAATGTTAGCCAACTATCTCTCTACCAGAGCAGTTACTTTTCTTCTTCTGAAGGAGTGGGTTCATAGGGGGTACGCATGGTTTCCATATAAGGGCTTTTGCTTTCCTGCTGAAGCCATAGCCGATAGCCTACCATATTTATAGCCAGAGCATCTTTTCGCGACAGATTTATAAGTTGCACCTCTACCCTGTAGGGTTCACCTTCCTCCTTACCTTCTATCACTCCTGTCACTCTTCCTTCTACCTTTATGCGGTGACCATTGGGTAACTTAAAATCCAGTTCTAATCTATTTCCCACCTCTACTTTTTGCATAGTCTCAAATATAAGGTCTCTTAAACCGATTTCTTTAGTTACTCCTTCTTTCTCTTCTTCTCCTCCTCCAATGCGAAAAATTCTTTTGTAACTTAAGGGAATACTTAATTTAAAACGAGAAATTCCTCGTCCCCCACCTAAGGGTCCAGCCATCCCATCACCTCCATCCCTACTTTACATTTTATCCAAAACCATGTCAAGCCTCCTAACTTCAGGTGAACAGTTATGGTATAATATTTGAGATTGGGGAATGGTGTAACGGGTAACACGCCTGACTCTGGATCAGGAAATTGGAGGTTCGAATCCTCCTTCCCCAGCGGCGCTATCGTCTAGGGGTTAGGACACGAGGTTCTCAACCTCGAGGCCGGGGTTCGAATCCCCGTAGCGCTACTGATGAGATTTAATCGACTTTTCATGTTTTCACTTCTTTTCTCCTTTTTATGGCATCTTCTATGGATAGTTCTCTTCTCCATAAAATCCCCTCCTCTGGAGAGATTCTCTCCTCTTATCCCGGTCCTTTATCTGGGTGGTTACTCCTATACCAAGGAATTCTCTCCTAAAGAATTAAGGGGAGGAGTAATTCCCCTTTTCCAGCTGCCCCCTATGGAAAAAGAGGATAAGTCCTGGTTAGAATCCGGTTTCCTCTCTTCTCAACTCTTTGCCTCCTCTTCTCCCGGATTAAAAAATATTCCTCTGGAAGAGGATATATTTCTCTCCCCCTTAGATTTAGAAAAGAGAAGGTTGGTCTTTCTCCATCCTTCCCTCCCTCCTTTTCCAAAAGAGGAGCAAAAAGGAAAGGATAATTCTCTCATCCAGTGGGAAGAGGAGAGAAGAGAGGTAATTCTCAAAGTATTACCCCAATACCCTGCTTTAGCTAAAAAGGAGGATATAGAAGGAGAGGTGGTATTAAATTTTTTAGTTAATCCGGAAGGGAGAGTGGTGAAAGTGGAAGTGGATAAATCTTCCGGTTACCTGCCTCTGGATTTATCCTCTTCCCTTTCTCTTTATTACTGGAGATTCACTTCTTCTAAAGGATACAGTAAAGGTAAGATTAAATTTATATTTCCCTTAAGTGATGAGTAAATTTCTCCTGTATGGTTCAGTAGCCCTGGATACTATATATACTCCCTACGGAAAAGGAGAGGAAATTCTGGGAGGGTCTGCCACCTACGCAGCCTTAGCGGGCAGGATGTTTTCTACTCCTGTTCTGGTGGGTTGTGTAGGTGAGGATTTTCCTCCTTCTTATCTGGAGTTTCTTAAAGAGAGTGGTATTTCCTTAGAGGGATTGGAAATAAAAAAGGGAAAAACTTTCCGCTGGGTGGCTCGTTATGGAGAAAATCCCAATCAGGTAGAAGTCCTCTCCACCTGTCAGAATGTTATAGAGGATTTCTTCCCTGTTTTAACTCCACCTTTAAGAGAGATTTCCATCGTCTTCTTAGCCAACAATTCTCCTTCCGCCCAATTGGATCTGATTAGACAGGTGAACTCTCCAAAATTGGTTATCTGGGATACAATGAATTACTGGATTGAGAATTATCGCCAGGATTTGGAGAAGGTTCTACCCTATGTAGATATTGCTCTTCTAAATGATGAGGAAGCACGCAGACTGACCGGTGAGTTTAATCTTATAAAAGCAGGTAAGGCTCTTCTTAAAAGAGGGATTAAAGGTGTTGTGATTAAGAAAGGAGAGCATGGTTCTCTCTATATCTCACCGGAAGACTTTTTCCTTCTTCCTGCTTACCCGGTAGAGAAAGTTGTGGACCCTACAGGAGCAGGGGACACCTTTGCCGGAGCTTTTACCGGATACCTGGCTAAAGAAGATACTCTCACCTTCAGCAGGTTGAAGAAAGCCTTGGGTTTTGGTACAATACTTGCGTCCTTCTGTGTGGAAGGACTGGGAGTAGAGAGACTAAAAAGACTAAAGAGAGAAGAAGTGGAAGCGAGGTGGGAAAATTTCCAGAGGATGATGCAGTTTTAATGCGGGTGTAGTTCAGTGGTAGAACGCAAGCTTCCCAGGCTTGATGTCGGGGGTTCGAATCCCCTCACCCGCTCTCTTCAAATAGGTGGATTTATTCTACTGATTCTTTTTTTTACGGGCTGCGCTACCCGGGTGATCCCTCCTCCCCCTCCTCCTGTAGGTGTCTACCATATTATGGAGAAGGGGCAAACTCTGTGGAGAATAAGTAAAGTGTATGGAGTAAGTGTAGAGACTTTGATGAAGATAAACAAAATAACTGATCCTTCCCGGATAAAGGTGGGAACTCCTATCTTTATACCCGGTGCGCGGGTAAAGAAAGATGTGCCTTCCACTGTTCAGGTGGAGAAAGAAGAAACATTTTCCTGGCCTGTAAAGGGTAGAGTAATTTCTTACTTTGGAGTAGGAGAAGGTAAAAACCCGCGGGGAATTGATATAAAGACCTCTGAAGGAACCAAAGTGAAGGCTTCCCGTAGTGGCACGGTAGTATATGCCCGTCCCTTAAGGGGTTATGGTAAGGTAGTTATCTTAGACCACGGAGATGGATACTCCACAGTGTACGCTTACAATTCTCTGCTTTTAGTAAAAGAAGGAGACCGGGTGAAGAAAGGAGAACCCATTGCCATTGTGAGCCAGTTTCAGGGTAAATCTTACGCTATGTGTCATTTTGAGATAAGAAAAGGAAATGAGGCTGAGGATCCTCTTTCTTATCTTCCTTAGTCTCCCGGTCTTTCCTCTCTTATCTTACTGGGAATGGACACCGGAGACAGGAAGATGGATAAATCCCAAGTATGCTCCCAAACCTACTTCTCAAGAACAGTGGGAATATGCTAAGCAATTCTATGAAAATGAGGAGTATGAGAAGGCTTTGAGAGAATTCCGGAAGCTGATTAAATATTATCCCCGCTCTCCCGAGGCTCCTAAAGCACAATTCCTGATAGGAGAGATTCTGGAGAGAATGGGAAAATTATGGGAAGCAGCCCAGGCTTATCAAAAAGTGGTGGAAAATTATCCTTCCAATCCTCAACTGGAGGAGGTAATTCAGCGTGAGAAAAGAATTGCAGATACTCTATTTGAAAATCCACCCCAGGGTATTTGGCAAAGAACGAAAGAAAAATTGGGAGAGAGTCATTGGAAGAAAACCGCAAAAGTTTACCAGATGATATTGAAGAATGCTCCCTATAGTAAAGAAGCGGATGCTTTAAAATTTAGAGTGGGAGAGTGTTACTTTAAATCCGGTGAGTTTGAGGAGGCTTTCCAGCAGTTTAAGGAACTTGTTCGTGAGTACCCCACCTCTTCTTTAGTGGATAAAGCCCGATTCTATATGGCTCTATCACGCCTCTCACAGAGCGAAGCCTCACCTTACGATGAAGAACTTCTTGAGAGAGCCATCCTTTCTTTTAAAAGTTTTTTAGATGATTTCCCCCAAAGTTCTTACCGGGAAGAAGCAGAAAAACATCTCTCTGAATTGCTGGAGAAAAAAGCAGAGAAATTATATAAAATTGCTGAATTTTACGAAAAAAACCTCTCTTTTAGTTCTGCTGTTCTTTATTACCAGGAGATCTGCGAGAAATTTCCCCAGACTTCCTGGGGCAGGAAAGCAGAAGAGAAATTAGAATGGTTAAAAAAATTTGGATTTTACTGATTCTCCTTCTTTTTTCAGGATGCATGCGCTCCATCCCCTCTCTTTTCCCTCCTCACTACACCCTGGATATTGAATTATTTAAGAACTATACCTGGGAACCTGGACTCTCTGCTCTTCTTGCTTCTGCTCTTAAAGAGGAAGCCTTACACTGGGGAGTATCTCCTGGGAAAGGTACCCAGAAACTGAAGGGAGAGATAGAATCCTTAGAGGAAATTCCTCTTCTCTATGATGAAGAAGAAAAGGTGCTTCAGTATAGGATGGAAATAGAGGTAAAGGTCAGATTGGAGGAGGCTGACTCTATAAGATGGAAGAAAAAATTTAAAGAGAGCGTGATATATTTTACTACTGGTAGATGGAAAGAAAGCAAAAGAGAGGTGGAAAAGAGACTGTGCCAGCGTTTAGCCAGAAAAATTCTCTGGGAGTTGAGTAAAGGTATACATGAATCCTCTCCAATTTCTTAACCTGGTGAAAGAAAAAGGGGGAGGGGTCTTCATTCTGGAGGGGGAGGAGGAATTCTTCAAATTGAAGACCCTGGAAACTCTTAAAGAGGACCTTCCCTCTCCTGAACTCAACTGGATAATTTTTTATGGAGACCGAATTGAGGAAGAAAATCTATTTTCCCTTCTTCTCTCTTATCCTTTCCTCTCACCCTGTAGATATATAATCTTAAAACAGGGAGAGAAACTACCCTCTTCTCTTCTAAAAAAATTAAAAGAGAGAATTTCTCAGATACCCTCAACCAACTATCTCTTCTCCCTTCTCTCCAAGAAAGACTCCCGATGGAGAGAACTTTCCCCACCCGCAGTAATTACAACCTGGAATAAACCTACCCCCGAGGAGATAAAATCTTGGGTTAAGGAAAAACTTCTTAAGAATCACAAAAAGATTAAAGAAAATGCCCTGGAAATCCTTCTGGAAAGGACTAAGGATAATCTTCCCTTCCTGGAGAACGAAGTTGAGAAACTCATCTGCTTTAGTGGGGATAAAGAATGGATAGAGGCTGAAGACATAGAGAAAGTGGGAAGTGAGGGGAGTATAGTTACAATTTATCACCTCTTAGAGAGCATTCTGGAGGGAAATTTCCCTCAGGCTCTTCTTCAACTTAAGAAACTTCTCCTCAGAGGAACCTCTGCTTTAGAAATTCTGGGATATATAACCTGGGAATTTAAGAGACTTTGGAGTTTTAAATCTTTAAAGGAGAAGGGAATGGGCTCTTATTTTATTGCCCTGGAGTTAGGATTGAGAAAGGAAACCCAGAGAAGATACGAGAAGTTTCTCTCTTCCGGAAAAGGAATGGAATGGAAGGAATTAATGGAGAAAATCTTTCAATGTGACCTGGCTCTCAAAAGGGGAAGGGATCCGGAGATTGAACTGGGAATTTTACTTTTTTACCTTTGCGGTTAGAAACTGATTAACTTTCTCCTGAAGACGAGAAATCTTACGAGCAGCAGTATTAGGGTGAAAAACCCCTTTACTTTTTGCCCGGTCAATAAGAGAGACAGCCTCTTTTAAGAAATTTTCCACCTCCTCCTTTTTACCTAAAGCCATTACTTCCTCTAAACGTCGAATAGCAGTTTTAACCCGGGATTTCCACATTCGGTTCCTTAATCTTCTCTTCTCACTCTGCCTGACTCTCTTCTCAGAAGATTTTAAGCCCACTCTACACCTCTTTGTTTTGAAAGGGTGGGTATGTTAACATAAATCTCTCACCCATGTCAAGAAGAAGTAGTATCGTTCGAAGTACTTTTATCCTCTCCTCAGGAATCTTCCTCTCCCGTATACTGGGTTACTTTCGGGATGCTCTTATAGGTTTCTTTTTCTTGAGCAGGGAAAGGGATATATTCTTTCTGGCTTTTCTTATCCCCAATCTCTCCCGTCGACTTCTGGGAGAAGGAGCCCTCTCCTATGCCTTCGTTCCCATCTTCTCGGATATTTTAGAAAAGAAGGGAAAAGGGGAAGCCTACCGTTTTGCTCGAGCCATTCTCTATCGCCTGGTAATCCTTCTCTTTCTATTGACTGCTATAGGGATAGTACTTGCCCCCTGGTTCTTTCGTATTTTGGGGTTTTCTCCCCAGGAGAAACTGCTGGGGGTGGGAATTCTTCGCTGGATGTTACCTTTCATGATCTTTATATGTACTCAAGCAATCTTTACTTCTATTCTCAATACTTTGGGACATTTTTTAACCCCTGCTCTCTCTTTCTCTCTCTTCAACGTCTCTATGCTCCTGTCCATTATTCTTTTAAGAGAGAAACTCTCCCTTTATGCCCTGGCTATAGGGGTGGTAGGAGGAGGACTTCTGGAGATGCTTTTTCTCATCCCTCCTCTTTTAAAGAGGGGATTCAGATTCTCCTTGACCGACTGGTCTCATCCAGAAGTAAGGAGGGTTTACAAACTTCTTGCTCCTGCCTTGGTGGGTTTTGGAGTCTTCCAGATAAATCTACTGATAGATAGAATTCTTGCTTCTTTTCTCCCTGCAGGTTCTATCTCTTCCCTTTATTACAGTAACCGCCTGCTTCAAATTCCTCTGGCTCTCTTCGGCATCTCCTTAGGTATGGTCTCCCTCCCCCTTCTTTCTCGACAAAGAGCCAGAGAGGATATGGAATCTTTCACCCGCACTTTAGAACATACCTTTCAGATTCTTATTTTTCTTACCATACCCTCTTCTCTTTTCTTGATTTCCTTAGGGAAACCTCTTATTCGCTTACTTTTTGAGAGGGGAAACTTCACTCCCCTATCCACCTCCCAAACTTACTTTGCCCTTATTTTTTACTCTCTGGGTCTATTCTTTTTTTCCGGAGTAAGAATCCTGACCTCTACCTTCTATTCCTTAAAGAAACCATTAATCTGCGTGAAAAGTGGTATGTGGGCAGTACTATGCAACCTCATTCTCAACCTTCTGCTCATAAAACCACTTAAACAGGGAGGATTAGCCTTAGCCACTTCCCTCTCTGCTGGGTTGAACCTCTTCCTTCTATGGCAGCCTCTGAGGAAGGACTTATCAGTGACTTTCTCTTCTCCCTTTCTCTCTCAGGTGTGGAAGACCCTGGCTTCTTCCTTACCCGCTTTTTTCCTGGCCCTTTATCTTGACCGTTTATGGCTGGGTAGGTCTTACGGTATAATAGAGATGGGAAGGTTTGTGGCCACAGTGGGGACTTGTATAACAGTTCTTCTTCTCACTTACCATCTTACTGGAGTTAGAAGACTATGGAACTGGCACAGAAAATAAAAGACTTACCAGAAAATCCGGGAGTTTACATATTCAAAGATGAGAAGGGGAGATTCCTCTATGTGGGGAAGGCTCGTTCTTTAAAGAAAAGAGTCCGTTCCTACCTCTCTTCTTCTTCTCCCAAAATAGAGAGACTCTTGAAAAAGGCCACCCATCTGGATTATATCCTTACAGATTCGGAAATAGAGGCTCTACTTTTAGAATGTAACCTCATTAAAGAGTATCGTCCCCGTTATAATGTATTATTGAGGGATGATAAGAAGTATCCTTACATTAAAGTTACCTTAGGAGAAGAATTCCCCCGTATATTCCTTACCCGGGATATAAGGAGTAATGGTTCCCGCCTTTTCGGTCCCTATACAAATGCCAAGGCTGCTCGTGCTACTTTAAGATTAATCCGTAAAATCTTTCCCTTTAAGACCTGTAAGAAGACAAAGATAGATGGAAAGCCTTGTCTGAATTTCTATATAGGTAAATGTTTGGGGCCCTGTCGGGGGAATATCTCTCGCCAGGAGTACATGGAAGTAGTAAATCAGGCTATGGCTTTTTTAGAAGGCAAAACTCAGGACCTCTTAACTCAACTCAGAAAAAAAATGGAGACACTCTCAAAGAACTTGCAGTTTGAAGAGGCTGCTCGAGTAAGAGATCAGATTAAATCCATAGAGAAGATTACCTTCAAACAGGCACTCTCCACCTTGGAAAAGGTAAACAGAGATATAATTGCCATTGCCTGGGATAAGAGTTCTGCTCTGGCTACTCTTCTTAAAATACGGGAAGGTAAATTAATCGGAGAAGAGCATTTCCCTCTGAAAGGGACAAGACTGACCCCTCCTCCTGAAATAATAGAGTCTTTTCTTCTCCAGTACTATTCCCGCACTTCTTCCTATCCTCAGGAGATACTCTTGGAAGAAATGCCTCCCGACCCTCAACTTCTGGAGAGATGGTTAAAAGAACTGGCAAAAAAGAAAGTTCATCTGAGGACACCCCAGCGAGGGGAACTTAAACAGTTACTTCGTATGGCTTCTACCAATGCCCGGTACAAACTCATGGAAATGAAACTGGAGAAGAGGAAGAAAGAGAGAGATACTCTGCTTTCTCTTCAGAGAGAACTCAATCTTCCTATCCTTCCCTATCGTATTGAAGGGTTTGATATATCTCAGGTCTGTGGGAAAGAGGCAGTGGGAAGTATGGTGGTCTTTGAGAAAGGGGTTCCTCTTAAAGAAGAGTATCGCAGGTTCCGGATAAAAGCAGTGCAGGGAATCGATGATTATGGTATGATGGAAGAGGTTATAAGAAGGAGAATTCGCCGACTTATGGAAGAAGGGAAAATGTTACCGGACCTAATTTTAGTAGATGGAGGAAGAGGGCAGGTGAACGTGGCTAAAAAGGTTCTACACCAGTTCCAACTGAGGAAAATTCCTGTGGTTGGTTTAGCCAAGGGCGAAGAAAGAATATATCTTTCCTATCGTAATCTCCCTCTTCTCCTCCCTTCTCACTCTCCCGCTCTAAACCTCCTTCGCAGAATAAGAGATGAGGCTCATAGATTTGCTCATTCTTATCATCTGCGTCTGAGAAAGAAAGAGAGTTACCAGACTTTATGGGATGAACTTCCGGGTGTCGGAGAGAAATTAAAAGAAATCCTACAGAAGAAATTTCCTACCTTAAAGGCTCTCCAGCAGGCTTCTGTAGAAGAACTGATGAGTCTCCCTGGAATAGGAAGGAAAAAGGCTATAAAGATAAAGGAGTTCTTGAGGGAGAAACTTCCATGAGGGAAAGAGCAGCATATCTTTTGGGGATAATTTTGCTTCCTTTGACCTGCTGGGGGATAGTAATCACTGGCTTTCAGAATCCCAATAGTGTAATAATTGATCCAGAAACAGGTTATATTTACGTCTCCAATGTGAACGGTTTGCTCACTCAGAAAGATGATAATGGATTTATATCCCGTATCTCTCCAGACGGTAAAATGATTACCCTTCGGTTTATAGATGGTTCTTTAAATGAATATGACCTCCATGCCCCTAAGGGAATGGTTATAAAGAAAGGGGCTCTGTATGTAGCGGATATTGATACCATTAGAGGTTTTGATTTGAAGGAAAGAATAAATATTCATAATATTAACCTTCGCCCCTATGGAGCTCGTTTCCTCAATGATATTGCCCTGGATAAAGAAGGAAAACTGATAATTACTGATTCTCTGGCTAATATCCTCTTTGAAGTGGAGGCTAAGAAGGGAGCAGAGGTAAGAGTTATGGTTCATTCTCCTCTCTTGGAAAGCCCTCAAGGTATTTGTGTTACTCCTCAGGGAAAGATTCTGGTAGCCAGTAGTGTGGGAAGTACCATCTGGGAGATTAATGGAAGGAGATTCCGTAGACTCTTAGAAAAAAGGGTATATTACCGTTTTATAAAAGATGTAGATTATGATACAAAGGGTAATATTTATTTTGCTGATTTTTCCGGAGGGAGAATTTTCCGCCTGAGCCCTCAGGGAAAAGTCTCCACCTTCCCCGGCTACTTCCGCTCTCCCTCTGGTATTGCTATAGATAGGGAAAAAAATAGAATTATCATTGTGGAGTCTGCATTAAATAGGATACAGATACTACCTCTTTATTAACTCTTTCCTGATGAGTGCTTTTTACGCTTCTTTCAGAATACTTCATCTGGATACAGAATATGGATGGAGAGGAGGGGAAAATCAGGTTTATCTACTTCTTCGGGGGCTTAGAGAGAAAGGAATTACAACAGAACTTATAGCCCCTCCAGAGAGTGCTCTACTTAAAAAAGTTCAGGAAGAAGATATCCCTGTGACTCCCTTAAAATCCCGAGGGGAAATAGACTTTATGGCCATAGGCAAAATTTCTCATATCATTAGAAAAAAGGGGATAAACATCGTTCATGCTCACACTGCTCATGCTCATACTCTTGCAGGTTTCAGTGGACGAATATGTAAAATTCCTGTGGTAGTCACTCGCAGGGTGGACTTTCCCCTGCGGAATCCTTTCTCCCGCTGGAAATATCAACATCTGGCAGATGCAATCATCGTTATATCTAAGGCTATAAAAAGGATATTGCTCCAGTACGGGATACCCAGAGAAAAACTCTTTCATATCCCCAGCGGTATAGACCTTCAAAGGCTGGAAGAGGTAAAAGATAATTCTTACCTCTGGGAAGAATTTCCTCTCCACAGACCCATAATCGGAACTATTGCTCACCTCACTGACCATAAAGGGCATAAGTATTTATTAGAGGCTGTCCCCCAGGTTCTTAAGATATTCCCTCAGGCTACCTTTCTCCTGGTAGGGAAAGGAGAACTGGAGAAGGAACTTAAAAAAAAGGTAAGAAGAGCCTCTCTGGAGAATCACATAATTTTTACAGGCTTTCGCAGAGATATCCCAGAAATCCTTTCCCTGCTGGACCTTTTTGTTCTTCCTTCCCATCTGGAAGGATTGGGTACCTCTCTCTTAGATGCACTTTATATGGGGATACCCATAGTAGCCACCTCTACAGGAGGAATCCCGGAGATAATTAAACATGAAGAGTGGGGCTTACTGGTACCTCCCCGCAATCCCAGGGCACTCTCAAAGGCAATAATTTCCCTTTTAACCGATAAAAGAAAAAGGGAAAGGTTTTCTCAGCGGGGTAAAGAGTGGGTAAAGGAGAATTTCTCCGTAGAGAAAATGGTGGAAGGAACCATAGAAGTTTATAACCAACTATGGGAAAGAAGATAGCGGTTTTTCTGGATAGAGACGGAACCATTAATGAAGAAGTAGGATTCCTGGGAGAAGAAGATAGGGTAAAACTTCTCCCTGGAGTGGGAGAATCTATCAGAAAGATAAACTTAAGAGGTCTCCTGGTGGTGGTGGTGACTAATCAATCAGGAGTGGGTAGAGGATACTTCACCTTGGAGGATTTAGAGAGAGTAAACCGCAAAGTAGAGGAATTACTGGCCTATAAAGGAGCCTGGATAGATGCTTTTTATTTCTGCCCTCACCGTCCTGAGGAAGGATGTACCTGTAGAAAACCTCAACCTGGTCTTTATCAGAAGGCTACCCAGGACCTTCAAATTGATCTGGGCTCTTCCTACAATGTGGGAGATTCTATAAGAGACCTGGAAGCGGGAAGAAAGGCGGGGATTCCCAAGAATTACCTGGTGCTTACGGGAAAAGGTAAACAGTCTTTAAAAGAACTGGATAAACTTCCCTGGAGAGAAGAAATAGAGGTGGTAAAAGACCTCCCGGAAGCGGTGGAGAAAATTTTGAGTTCCCTGCCTGAAGAATTAAAATAGAAAGACTTATGGATTACACAGGGAGAAAAAAGAAGATTAAAGAGAAGATGAAGGACAGGAAGGTAGAAGCATTCCTTACTTTTTTCCCACCTCATCTTAAGTATTTGACCGGTTATGAGGGAGAGGGATACTTACTTCTTACTCCTTCCCAAGACTTTCTCTTCTTAGACGCCCGTTATCTCCATGAGGTGAAGGATACTCTTAAAGAGGCAAAGATTGTAGAGATCAAACGGGATTTTTTCTCCCTGTTCAGGGGAACTTTAAATCGGGAAGGTATATATTCAGTAGCGGTGGAGAGCAATCGAATTCCCTTCTCTTTCTTAAAGGAACTGAGGAAGTCTCCAAGGAAAAGGTTTATCCCCGTGGAAGGGTGGATAGAGGAGGAGAGAATGATAAAAGAGGAAGAGGAAATAGAGAAAATCTCACACTCTATCCTTATAGCCCGACAGGTGCTGAAGGAGATAGAGGATTTCTTACAGGAAGGTAGAGAAGAGAGAGAAGTAATGGTAGAGGTAGAATACCGCTTGAGGAAAAAAGGTTCAGAACCCCTCCCTTTCCTCCCCATTGTAGCCAGTGGAGAAAACTCCGCCTTCCCTCATACCTTTGCCAAGAGGAAAACTCTAAAGGAGAAGGAACCTATAATTATAGACCTGGGTGCCCGTTTTCAAGGATATGCCAGCGATCTCACTCGTACTTTCTTCCTAAAAGGGAAGGGAGAATGGGAAGAGATAGAGGAACTGGTAAAGAGGGCTCTGGAGATAGCCCTGCAAAATATTCGTCCTGGGATAAAGGCATCCTCTCTCTATAAGATAGTATATGATTTCTTCCGCTCAGAAGGAAAGGAGGATAACTTCCTGCATGGTCTGGGACATGGAGTAGGACTGGAAGTGCATGAGAAACCTTCCCTCTCCTGGAAAGGTGAAGAAGTCCTTAAAGAAGGTATGGTTTTTACCTTAGAGCCCGGATTATATTTCCCCGAAGGCAAGATAAGAGGAGGGATAAGAATTGAGGAAATGGTATATATGGGAAAAAATGGAGTTAGAGTGATAAGCCAGGAGGAAGAAAATGAAAAAAGTGGTAGTAATTGCCAATAACCTTCGTACAGGTACCCATATACTCTTTCAGGGAAATGTCTATGTGGTCTTAGAGTATCAACACGTTAAGCCTGGCAAAGGTGGAGCCTTCATGAAGACTAAGATTAAAAATATCCAGACAGGAGAGATAATTTCCCACACTTTCCGAAGCGATGAGAGAGTGGAGCAGGTTATTATAGAAGAGGTTAAAGTTCAGTATCTATATAGAACAGGAAATTCCTTCCATTTCATGGATATGGAAACCTTTGAAGAGTTTTCCATGGAAAAGGAAAAGTTAGGAGATAAAATTCAATTCTTAAAAGAAAACTCAGAAGTAGTACTTCTCAAGAGTGGGGAAGAGATAATAACCCTGCAGTTGCCTAATTTTATAGAACTCCGGGTGAAAGAAACTCCTCCTGGAGTTAAAGGGGATACGGTAAGTGGAGGAAGTAAACCCGCTACTCTGGAGACAGGAGCAGTAATCCAGGTTCCTTTATTCATTAAGCCCGGAGATGTGGTGCGAGTGGATACCAGGACAGGTAAGTATGTGGAGAGAGCATGAGGATGCATAAGTTCAGATCCCCACCTTTGGCAGGTATTAAGGATAACTATCTGATTTCTTCCTTTTCTAAGAGGCAAAGGGATATCCTCGCATTTCCAGGAAGAAGGGAATTCTCTTCCTGAGTGCCTTCTTCTCCATATATTGGCTATATCTTTAAGACCCAGATGAGTAGGCTCTTGGTTATAATCCTTAACCCGATAATGGGGGAGAAGAAACTTTTCTCCTTCTATCCAGGAAGAGGATTTACTCCAGTAGTTCCTCATGTTGTTCCCAGGCAATTCCGTTATCCATCAGCCCCGGGACATGATGGGTATCCATGAGGGGGTGAGAAAAAGGGTAAAACTCCAAAGGAGAGGCCAGCAAAATCTTTTCCTCCAATTCCATGAATTAAAGAAGACCCCTCTCCCAGACCGTCTATAACTTTACATCTCCCCACCATGAGTCCAACGGTCATCATCATCTCTTTTATAGCAGTGATAAATTAGCCCACCAGCTATCCTCTCCTAAGACATACAGAAAGGGGAGCAGTTGTAAAGACTCTCCCTCTTTTTATTCTGCAGGGTAACTCTTTTTCAGAGCCTCTTTTAGAGAAAAAAAGAAATAATTAAAGGCAAATTGGATACCAGTACTTACAGAGACATCTTCTTCTACCCGCAGATTTTATCCCTCATCTTTAACAAACCTGCCATCATCCCTGGTCTCGGCAAGTTTAGAAACTCTCTCTTTAAGCCATCCAATTTTTTCTACCTTAGGGATATCAAACTCAGGAACAAAAGGCTTTATATCCAGAAGAGGGGTTCCGTTTACGATATCCACATTCTCTATATAGAGAACGTTATCCTCCACCTTAAGAAGTTTAACCACGGAGAGCCCTAAAGGGTTAGGCCTTCGAGGAGCCCGGGTGGCGAAAATACCTCTTCTTTCTTTATCCATAAAGGGCTTTACCAGAAGTGAAAATCCTTTTACCAGATGGAAGTGATAAAGGAGGATTATATGAGAAAATCCTTCCAGGTCTTTCAATCCCTCCTCATAATCTTTGTCTATAACCACCTTTCCCTTCACCCCTTTGGCTGCCCGGGGTTGAATAGGTACTCCCTGAGAAGAATCAAAGGGAGAATAAATTATCCCAATGGGCTTATATATTATCGATTTTTCCATATCCATACTCCTTTCTAATTATAAAATATTCCTGTCTTTCAGGTCTAAAATTTGACACAAGTCTAAAAGAGAGTAGAATAAAGTTGGAGTTTAGGTAAGAAGGAGTCTTTCAGAGATAATCATAAATCCCAAAAAAGAAAGTGAGGGTTTTCTTATATGAAGGTACATTTAATTTCCCCTAAGTCTCCTGCAGTCTGTGCAACGGAGAGAGATAAGGCTATTCAATTTTCCCGCCTGAGTTTAGCTACTGTAGCAGCGTGGTTCCCTGAAGAGACAAATTTGCGAATAATCAATGACAATATAGAGGAAATAAATTTTCAAGAAAAAGTAGACCTTGTGGGTATAACGGCTATGACCTCTACTGCACCTCGAGCATACGAAATTGCGGATAAATTTAGAGAAAGAGGGGTCCCTGTCATTTTGGGAGGTATTCATCCCAGTGCTTTACCTCAAGAAGCATCTCAACATGCTGACTCCGTAGTTATAGGGGAAGCAGAAGGAGTGATGGAGAGTCTCATAGAGGACTTTCGAAAAAGAAGGCTTAAAAAATTCTATCATTCCGCCCGTAGACCCAGCCTTATGAATCTACCTTTACCCCGAAAAGACCTCTGGCAGGGGAGTAAATTCTACCGGGAATGGAACATGGTCCAGACTACCAGAGGATGTCCCTTCTATTGTGACTTCTGTAGCGTTACTACCTTCTTCGGAAGAACATATCGTACCCGTCCCGTTCCTGAGGTAATAAAAGAGGTTAAGCAGTTCCCCCACCCCTCTACCATCTTCTTTGTGGATGATAACCTCACTGCCCGGCCAGATTATGCGAGAAGACTCTTTAAGGCTCTGACACCTCTTAAGATAAGATGGTTCGGGCAGAGTTCCATTACCATTGCCAAGGATGAAGAATTATTGAGGCTGGCTTCCCGGAGTGGATGTTTCGGTTTATTCATAGGTTTTGAATCCCTATCCAGCACTAACCTGAAGGAAGTAGGTAAGACTTCCAATCATGTTCAGGAGTACCCTACTGCCATCAAAAAAATTCATGATAGTGGAATTGGAGTAGTGGGAGCCTTCATCTTTGGTTTTGACTCTGATGATGTAGGTGTCTTTGAGGAGACTGTAAAATTTATTGATAAGAACCAATTAGAATTGGCCAGTTTCGCTATCCTTACTCCTCTACCCGGGACACGCTTATATAAGCGAATGGAGGAGGAAGGAAGGATAATAGAGCGAGATTGGGCAAAATATACCTGTGGAGAGGTGGTCTTTCGCCCCAGGTTATTAAGTGTGGAGCAACTTCAGAACGGTTACTACTGGGCGAGGAAACAAATCTCCTCCTATGCTTCCATATTTAAAAGAACCCTCCACCTGAGAAAATCTGCTCTTTTCTCTCTACCGGTAAATCTTTTAATGAGAAGAGCAAGCCGGGCTTTCCTTAAAAAGAGTGGTTTTAAAAATTCATCCCCATATCTCCCAAATTCATTTAGTCTTTGAACAGTACCTGGGGCGCTCTTCCCCCTCATTCCTGTCTTAACTCCATACTCAGAATCTTTAGGAGTAACCCCTATTATTTTTGCCTGCAGAAGGTCTTCCGGTCCCTTTAGTGGTTTTCCAGCGTTCCTTTAGCAATTGCGCCGGCCATCCCAAATTCCTTCATGACTTCTATTTAAAAATCCTGCAGCCAATCTGTCCTCTGGGAGTTATGAAGGCACAGTATCGACCTTTTTCCCACTCCACACTTAACCCTTTGGCTTTTCCTTGAGGAATTAGTATATCTCTAATTCTACTCCCATTTTTTATCCCTCCTGCTTAATTAAGCATCCCTTCCCTATATAAGGGAAGTGCGTGGTGTTGAAAATTGACTTCTCCAGGGAGAAAGCGTAAGATGAGGAGATATCCGTGGATAAATTTTTGGCTTTCCCCTCAATTCTTCAAGCTCTTCTGGCCACACTCTTCACCTGGTGGGTTACTGCCTTAGGGGTAGGAGTGGTGTTCTTTAAAAAGGAGATAAATCGTAAAGCGCTGGATGCCTCCCTGGGATTTGCCGCAGGTATAATGATCTCGGCGAGTTTCTGGTCTTTGCTTCTACCGGCTATCCAACTTTCTACCGGAAGCAGGTTGCCAGTATGGTTTCCTGCTACCTCAGGATTCCTTCTTGGTGGCCTCTTCCTGTGGGTTCTGGACAGATTAATTCCCCATCTTCACCTTTACTTACCTCAGGAAAAAGCGGAGGGAGTAAAAAGCACGCTAAGAAAAACCACCTTACTTATCCTTGCCATTACCATTCACAATTTCCCGGAAGGTCTGGCTATAGGGGTAGCCTTCGGCAGCATCGCTTCTGCAAAAGGAGCCAGCCTTTCCGGAGCAATTTCTCTCACTGTAGGGATAGCCATCCAGAATTTCCCCGAAGGCATGGCTGTCTCTCTTCCCCTTAGAAGAGAAGGCTTTTCCCGGATTAAAAGTTTCTGGTATGGACAATTATCTGCTCTGGTAGAACCAGTAGGAGGAGTTTTAGGAGCAGGGCTGGTAATGATATCCCGTCCCCTTCTCCCTTATGCTCTTGCTTTTGCTGCGGGAGCCATGATTTTTGTAGTAATTGAAGAACTCATCCCCGAATCCCAGAAGGGAGAAAATGCGGATATAGCCACCATAGGAGCCCTGGTAGGATTCGCGGTGATGATGGTGTTAGATGTCGCCTTCAGTTAAAATCCTTCTTTCCCTAACTGTGCTTCTAACAGGGAGACTCCCTTAAGGGGCATTTTTCTTTTCTGATTCGTGAATCTATCTCCGCATGCTTACAATAGTGGATTATCTCCTGAAGAGGCTCTCTTCTTCCCTGGTATTCGTAAAGTGCCAAATTCCTCTTTCTCATTACCTCTCCCATCTGGGCATATAATACCTCTCATAGTGGGAAAAGAGAGGCCGTTCCTAAAAGTATGCACAAAATAGAAAACCCCTGAAGAAGTTTCTTAACGCTTAATATTATCAGAAAGAGATACAAAAACATTGTAACCGCTGTCCTTATTTTATAGACAGTATTAAGTTTATATTCGGACATACTTCTCAACCTTTCCTCCGGAATCTTCTCTTGCCCTATTCTCAAGGTATATCCTTTAGATAAATTACCTGATATACTTTAAAAAAGGAGGAAAAACCATGAGAAAAATTTTTCTGTTAAAGGGAATTCTTTTACTTCTTTCCTTTATTTTCTCTATACCCTCCTTTTCCTCCTCTCTTTCTGATTATTTAGATGAGATTATTTTCGCTAATTTCCAGCTGGAGGCAGTCACAATAGATATGGAACGATTTCTGGGCTGGTATTTTGAAGACAAGGAACTGATTGAAGAGGGTTCTCAGAAAGCCCTAAAGGACCTGGAGGAAATAGAATCTTACGTGAGGAAAATTAACTTCCCGCAAGAATTAAGAGATTTGAAAAATCAATTTTTAGACCTGGTGAATAAATTAAAAGAGATCTATAAAGGTATTGAAAAAAAGAAAGTCGAGGAGATAAAGAATGAATTTACCGCTTTTCAAAACTTATATGCCCAATTTTCCAAAAATTTCCAGAAAGTCTCCCCTCATAGAGAGCCCCCAAAATTATCCAGAGATTTTCAGTTAATTGATGAGGAAGTAAAATCAGCAAAAAGTGAAGAAGACAAAAAACTCTATATAAAAGCAAAGAATTTGATGAAAAGACGCCAATTTAAAAAGCCTATGAGATTCTTACCCGGCTTAAAGATAAGTATAAAAATACACCTTTCGCAGATTGCATTATGTTGAGGATATCCGATTGCTTGCTATTCCCCTTTTCAGAGATAGAAATAGAGGGTATAGACCCCATAGACAAAGGAGAAGAAATCCTAAATAAGATTATAAATAACCAAAGGTATTTTCCTCTTATTTTTGAATCTTTCTATAAATGGAGGACCATTACCCAGATGAATTGGTATGGTATGTCCAATGCTTCGGAAATCCCTAATAAAATGTATAATCAAAAACGCTGGGAGTTAGTGAGACTGATAAAAAGATATATAAAAAATCACCCTCAGGATCTCTGGGCAAGATATCAACTGGAGTTGTTTTTAAGCCTGCCCAATATACAGAGAGGAGGCCTCTTTGGAAATTTCAACCTGACCAACTGGGGAACTCTATATGGAAGTTTAAGGGATAGAGATAATACTGATATTCATCAAAATCTGTAGAGGGGTTTCTGGTTCTTTCTCCGTTACAAAGGTAATTGTCCCTCGGAGGGGAGGGAGAGTTGACTGGTGTAAGGCCTCAAATCTCATAGCCCATTCCCGATATGGGAAAGATGGCTACTATGATGTATGGATAATGAAACGCGATGGTTCTGGCTTACGATGTTTAACCTGTAAAAAACCTCAGGTCCCTCAACTTCATAATGGTCAGCCAGCCTGGCATCCTCATGGCAAATACATAGTTTTTCAGTCTCAGGATCCAGAACTTCCCCATAACAGAAAGATTGATTATATCTACACCCAGCCCGGACATGGTCTGCATAACGATTTATGGCTGGTAGATATAACCTCAGAGAGATTTTACCGGCTCAGAAAAGTTAAAAGAGGAGGCTTGAGAAAAGAAGACTTACCTTAAAAGGAGAAAGAAATCTTTAATACTTAAACTTGAGCCAAGTGCGACTGAAGGAATAGATACCCGGCCACCGGGTTTTTCTCACTTTGATAGCATAAATCTTCTTACAGACCCTCCACCTGCATATCGCGGGGATGCTCGATCAGGAGGGTGTAAAATATCTCCTGCTTTGCTTTCGGCTCTA
>CAZSGC010000011.1:0-13815 GCA_964606225.1 uncultured bacterium
GAAGAGGAGATAAGGAAATTTGCAGGAGAGAACCTGATAAAAGATATAATTCCGATCGTAGATGATTTTGAAAGAGCCTTAAATCATCTTCCCCGTTCTTCTTCACAGGACTTCTTTCAGGGCCTGGAACTGGTTTATAAAAAATTTCAGGAATTTCTGAAATCCCATGCGGTGGAGAGAATAGAAAGTAAGGGGAAAGAATTTGATCCCTTTCTCCATGAGGCTGTGGAAGTGGTAGGAGAGAAAGGAGAGAAGACCGTGGTAATAGAAGAACTTCAGCCGGGATATCTTATGCATGGAAAACTTTTAAGACCTGCCAAGGTAAAGGTGGGGATTATAAATGAGAAGAAGGGAGGATAGAATGAAAAGAGTTTTATGCTTCTGTTGTTTTGTTCTTTTTACCGGAATATTTCTCTTTGCCCAGCAGGAGTTTGCTTCTTTAAGTGAAGAATTCAATAAAGTCGCTGAAGAGGTCAAACCTTCTGTAGTAAGTATTATCGCTGTACAGGTGGTAAAAGAGAGGGAGATATTTCCTCCTTTTGAGGATCCTTTCTTTGAAGAGTTTAAGAGGTTTTTTGGAGAGGATTTTTTCCGCCACTTCTTTCCACCCCCTCCTCGAGGTTATGAGTATAGAAGAAAAGGATTAGGAAGTGGAGTGATAGTAAATAAAGAAGGATATATTCTAACCAATGCTCATGTGGTAGAAAATGCAGATGAGATAAATATTTCTTTATACGATGGAAGGAAATTTAAAGGCGAAGTGAAAGGAAAAGACCCCAAAACTGACCTGGCAGTAGTAAAGATAAAAGGGAGGGGTAGAAACTTACCAGTGGCTAAACTGGGGGATTCGGATGAAGTAAAGGTAGGAGAGTGGGTCTTAGCCATAGGTAATCCTTTCGGTCTTCAATACACTGTTACTGCGGGAATTATTTCCGCTAAAGGGAGGTCCAATGTGGGAATCGCCGCTTATGAAGATTTCATTCAAACGGATGCAGCCATAAATCCTGGAAACAGTGGTGGCCCTTTAGTGAATTTAAAAGGAGAAGTAATTGGAATTAACACTGCCATATTTACTCGGAGTGGAGGGTATATGGGAATAGGTTTTGCTATTCCCATTAACATGGCTAAAAATGTGATGCGCCAACTTATTGAGAAAGGTAAAGTTATCCGGGGATGGCTGGGTATAGTAATTCAGGAACTTACTCCGGAACTGGCAGAATCTTTTGGAGTGAAGGGAATTAAAGGAGTTTTAGTGGGAGATGTTACTGAGGATTCTCCAGCAGAAAGAGCAGGGATTAAAAGGGGAGACATAATCGTCAAATTTGACGGAGAAAAAATTGAGACTCCTTCCCAGTTGCAACAGATAGTAGCCTCAACCCCTCCGGGAACGGAGAGTAAAGTGGAAGTTATAAGGAAGGGAAAAAGAAAAGTTTTAACTGTTAAAGTTGGGGAGATGCCCGAAGAGGAAATAAAAGCCAAGAAAGAGATCTCTGAAGAACTGGGAATAGAGGTTAGAGATTTGACTCCTCAGTTAGCGGAAAAATACCGAATAGATAAAAGGGAAGAAGGAGTAATAGTGGTGGCAGTCTACCCAGGGAGTCTGGGAGAACTGGCAGGAATAAGAGAAGGGGATTTGATAAAAGAGATAAATGGAGAGAAAGTGAGGGACCTTTCCACTTATAAAAAAGTGGTAAGCAAGTTAATGGAGAAAAAGAAAACCATTCTTTTCCTTATAAAAAGAAAGGGATACACTTTCTATACGGCTATAAAAACGGAGTAGAGAAGATGCAGATAAATAACCTCACTCTCAAAGCACAGGAGGCACTATCTCAATCTCAGAGTTTGGCAAGAAAATATAAGCATTCAGAGATTTCTGCTGAACACCTTCTTTATGCTCTTTTGCAGGATGAAGGGGGAATGGTGAATGAAATTTTAAAGAAAATTGGAGTAGAACCAGAAAAGGTTAAGAGGGAAGCAGAGATTACTCTGGAGAAACTTCCCAAAGTATTAACCCCTTCCCCTCAGGAATACGTAGGTTCCTCTCTGGCTATGGTGATCCATTTTGCCCAAGAGGAAGCTTCTCAACTGGGAGATCCCTATATCAGCACAGAGCACCTTTTGCTGGGACTTACCAGAGAGCAGAAAAGTTATGCAGGGGAAGTACTCAGACAACAGGGGATTACCCGAGAAAAGGTATTGAAGGCCATGGAAGATTTAAGAAAAGGAGCTAAAATTACTGATGAGACTGGAGAGGAGAAGTTTAATGCGTTGAAAAAATTTGGCAGGGATTTAACAGAACTGGCTCTACAGGGAAAGTTAGACCCGGTAATAGGAAGAGACCATGAGATAAGGAGAGTGATACAGGTCCTTTCTCGGAGGACCAAGAATAACCCGGTTCTTATAGGAGAACCGGGTGTGGGGAAGACGGCTATTGTGGAAGGATTGGCTCAAAGAATCGCCAAAGAAGATGTACCGGAGAGCCTTAAAAATAAAAGACTTATTGCCTTAGAAATGGGAAGTCTGGTAGCGGGAACCAAGTACCGTGGAGAATTTGAGGAAAGGTTGAGAGCAATACTTAAAGAAATCGAAGCCAGAGAAGGAGAGATAATTCTCTTTATAGATGAGTTACATACGGTAGTAGGAGCAGGAGCAGCAGAAGGAGCAGTAGATGCAGCAAATATGCTTAAACCTTACCTGGCTCGAGGAACTTTAAGATGTATAGGAGCCACCACTCTGGATGAATACCGTGAGCATATAGAGAAAGACCCTGCTCTGGAGAGGAGATTCCAGCCTGTCTTTGTCCAGGAACCCTCTGTAGAGGATACCATCGCTATATTAAGAGGATTGAAAGAACGCTACGAAGTTCACCATGGAGTAAGGGTAACCGATGGAGCTATAGTAGCAGCGGCTACTCTTTCTCACCGATATATAAGCGATCGCTTCCTTCCGGATAAGGCTATTGATTTGATAGATGAAGCAGCAGCCAAGTTGCGTATGGAAATCGACTCCCGTCCCCAGGTAATAGATGAATTGGAGCGTAAGATTGGACAACTGGAGATCGAGAGAGAAGCTTTAAAAAAAGAAAAAGACCCGGAGTCTATGGATAGGATGAAGAAGATAGAGAAAGAGATATCCCATCTGGGGAGAAAACTGGAGAACTTAAAAGAGCACTGGCAAAAGGAAAAGGAGATTATAAAAAGAATAGGGGAATTAAAAGAAGAAATAGAGAGTGTTAAAGCCCAAGCAGAAAAAGCAGAACTTCAGGGAGACTGGAGTAAGGCAGCAGAGTTAAAGTATGGCAAACTTTTGGAACTGAAGAAATCCCTGGAAAATAAAAATGAAGAACTTCAGAATTTACAGAAGGACTTAAAGATGCTTAAGGAGGAGGTAGATGCGGAAGATATTGCGGAGATAGTTTCTCGCTGGACAGGAATTCCTACTTCTCGATTATTAGAGGGAGAGAAGAAAAAACTGTTAGAAATGGAAGAAAATTTAAAGAAAAGAGTTGTGGGACAGGATGAAGCCATCTCTGCAGTTTCTGAGGCGGTAAGAAGAGCCAGAGCGGGAATATCTGATCCCAACCGACCTCTGGCCTCTTTTCTCTTCTTGGGTCCTACTGGAGTAGGTAAGACAGAGTTGGCAAAAGCGTTGGCAGAATTTCTCTTTGATGATGAGAATGCAATGGTAAGAATAGATATGTCTGAGTATATGGAGAAACACAGTGTCTCTCGACTAATAGGAGCGCCACCCGGGTATATAGGTTATGAAGAAGGAGGACAACTTACCGAGAGAGTGAGAAGAAGACCTTACTCTGTAATCCTTCTGGATGAAATTGAGAAGGCTCATCCAGATGTATTTAATATTCTTCTGCAAATACTGGATGACGGAAGGCTGACCGATGGACAGGGAAGAGTAGTCAACTTTAAGAATACGGTTATAATAATGACCTCCAATATAGGAAGCCACTGGATTGTAGAGATGAGAGATAGAGAAGAACTAAAGCAGAGGATTATGGAGGAGTTGAGAAATTACTTCCGTCCTGAATTCTTAAACCGTTTGGATGAGATAATAATTTTTAATCACTTGGGCAAGGAGGAGATAAAAAAGATCGTGGATATCCAGATAAATTATCTTAAAGAAAGACTCAAAGATAAGAAAATCGACATTATTCTTACCGACTCTGCTAAGGAATTTCTGGCCGAGAGGGGATTTGACCCCTCTTATGGGGCTCGTCCTCTTAAAAGAACCATTCAGAAGTACATAGAGAATCCCTTGGCTAAGAAAATTTTGCAAGAAGAGGTAAAAGAAGGAGAAACAGTAGAAGTGGATTATGACCCTATAAAAAAGGAAATGGTCTTTACTAAGGTGAAAGAGGTAGAAATAGTTAAATAAAGGAAAGGAGGGGATAAAATGAAGATAAAACCCTTAAATGATCGGATTCTGGTTAAAAGATTGGAGGCGGAGGAAAGGACAAAAGGAGGAATAGTGCTTCCTGACACGGCTAAGGAAAAACCTAAGGAAGGAGAGGTAGTGGAGGTAGGAGCCGGTAGGTTGGATGAGAAGGGAGAGAGGAAACCTCTTCAACTCAAGAAAGGTGATCGAATAATCTTTGAATCCTATGCTGGCACAGAGATAAAAATTGAAGGTGAGGAGTATCTTATTATGAAGGAGGACGATGTTCTGGCCATTATTGAAGAATAAAGGAGGTGAGGGACATGGCTAAACAATTAAAATTCGGTGAAGATGCCCGTAAGGCTATTCAGAGAGGAGTTGATAAACTTTCCGATGCAGTAAAGGTAACCTTAGGACCCAAGGGCCGGAACGTGGTCTTAGAGAAAAAATTCGGTTCTCCCACCATAACTAAAGATGGAGTAACTGTAGCCAAAGAGATAGAACTGGAAGATCCTTACGAGAATATGGGTGCACAGATGGTAAAAGAAGTAGCTTCCAAGACGAGTGATGTGGCGGGAGATGGAACCACTACCGCTACCATTCTGGCTCAGGTTATTTTCCGCGAAGGGCTCAAAACAGTGGCTGCAGGTGCCAATCCTATGGCAGTAAAGAGAGGGATTGAGAAAGCAGTAGAGGCAATTGTAAGAGATTTGAAGAATCTTTCCAAGGAAGTAAAGGAGAGGAAAGAGATAGCTCAAGTGGCTACTATTGCTGCCAATAATGACCCTGCTATCGGAGATATTATTGCTGAGGCTATGGAAAAAGTTGGAAAAGAGGGAGTAATTACAGTAGAAGAGGCTAAGGGAATGGAAACCACTCTGGAAGTGGTGGAGGGAATGGAGTTCGATAATGGTTACCTTTCCCCTTATTTTGTAACTAACCCGGATACTATGGAAGTAGAACTGGAAGACCCTTACATACTCCTGCATGATAAGAAGATTTCCAATGCTCGTGACCTGGTTCCTATAATGGAACAGGTAGCCAAAGAAGGTAAACCCTTAGTAGTGATTGCAGAGGATGTAGAAGGAGAGGCTCTGGCTACCTTGGTGGTGAATAGAATTAGAGGTACTCTCCCCTGTGCAGCAGCAAAAGCACCTGGATTCGGGGAAAGAAGGAAAGCCATGCTGGAAGATATGGCTATCCTCACGGGTGGTAAGGTAATAAGTGAGGAAGTAGGTCTCAAACTGGAAAATGCAACTATGGACCTTTTAGGAAAGGCTAAGAAGGTAAAAATGACCAAGGATTCCACCACCATAGTGGAAGGTGCGGGTGACCCTCAAGCCATAAAAGGAAGAATTGAACAGATAAGGACGGAGAAAGAGAAAACTACCTCTGACTACGATAGAGAAAAACTTGAAGAGAGATTGGCTAAACTGGCAGGTGGAGTAGCAGTTATAAACGTAGGAGCAGCCACAGAGGCGGAAATGAAGGAGAAGAAAGCCAGGGTGGAAGATGCCTTACACGCTACCCGTGCTGCTGTAGAGGAAGGAATAGTACCTGGAGGAGGAGTAGCCTATCTGAGATGTCTTAAGGCACTAGATGAACTCAAACTGGAGGGAGACGAGGAAATCGGAAAGAACATTGTAAGGAAAGCCATACAGGAACCTGCTCGCCAACTGGCAGAAAATGCAGGGAAGGAAGGAAACATAATTGTTCAGAAGATATTGGAAGAGAAAAATGTCAATGTAGGTTTCAATGTAGAGAAGGATAGATTCGAAGATATGATACAAGCAGGTATTCTGGATCCTACTAAGGTAGCCAGAACTGCTTTACAAAATGCTGCTTCTATTTCTTCCCTCCTTATAACCACAGAAGCACTTGTATCTGAGATACCGGAGAAAGAGAAAGAAAAAATGCCACCCACTCCTCCATACGAATACTAAGGAGAAGACAGAATTCTTTTTTTTCAACCGACACCTGCTAAAAGGTAGGTGTCGGTTTTTCCTTTACTTTCAAAAAAGAAAGTGGTAAATTATGTTTTTCCAGAAGGAGGTAAAAGATGGGATGGTGGCTATTTTTTATCCTGATATTAATAAGCGTGATTATGGGGCCTTTAAGTGGTTATCTAACCAAGAGGAGAACTCCAGGTGGAGTATTGGGTGGTATGTACATGAGCCTGGTGGGAGGAAACTTGGGGGTGGTAATTGCTCATAAGGCAGGTGTGGAAGACCAGATTGGAGGATATGGATGGTGCTGGTTAGGAGGACTAATAGGAGCAGTGGTTATTCCTTTATTGTGGAGTTTGTTAGGACAAAAGGAAGAGAAAGAAGAAATTATAGAGATGGAAAAGTTGGAAGAAACTGTGGATAAGGAGAAAAGTAAGGAGGGAGAAAAATGAAAGTATTGATTAGAAAAGATTATAAGGAAATGTCTAAAACTGCAGCCAATATTGTAGCCTCTTTAGTTAGAAGAAAGCCAGACTGTGTTCTGGGCTTAGCCACAGGAAGTACTCCTATTGGATTGTATAAGGAGCTTATCCGTATGCATAAGGAAGAAAATCTTGACTTCTCTAAGGTAATAACCTTTAATCTGGATGAGTATTACGGACTGGCACCCGACCATCCACAGAGTTATCGGTATTTTATGGAGGAAAATCTTTTCAAACATATAAATATAGATCCTAAGAATATTCATGTTCCCAATGGATTGGTAAAGATAGAAGAAGTAGAGAGTTACTGTCAGGAGTATGAAAGAATGATTAAAGAAGCAGGGGGGATAGATATTCAGATTCTGGGAATAGGAGGAGACGGACATATTGCCTTCAATGAACCTGGTTCCTCTTTAGCCTCTCGAACCCGTTTAATTGCTCTGGATGAGCAAACCAGGATAGATAACTCCAGATTTTTCAAGTCTATAGAGGAAGTGCCTCGTGCTGCTTTAACCATGGGAGTGGGCACTATACTGGAGGCGAAAATGTGTCTTTTACTGGCTAATGGTAAGAAAAAAGCAGAAGTAGTGGCGGAAGCCATTGAAGGACCTATCTCCAGTCAAATAACTGCCTCTGCTCTTCAAATGCATCCTCATACCGTAGTTATACTGGATGAAGAGGCAGCCAGCAAGTTGAAGAGAAAAGATTATTATCTTTATGCGGAAAAGATGTTTAAAGAACTGGAATTGGTTAAGGTATAAGTCTGAATTTGGCAGGAAAAATATAACAGCAATATATAAAGGAGAGAAATTTTTAAATCACGAAAGGTATTTATCTGCTTCCTCCTTAGGAAGGTCAAAGGCTTCAGAGACTGCAGGGTGGAAGACTTTCCCCCATCCTATAGTGAGTCCTTTTTTAAGTGCAGGGTTATCTTTTAGAGCCTTCAACCCTTTGCTGGCTAATTCCTTTACGTAAGGAAAAGAGGCTCGAGTTAAGGCTAAAGTAGAAGTTCTGGGTACAGAGCCTGGTATATTTGCTACACAGAAATGGATAACCCCTTTCTCTTTAAAAACAGGGTTATCCCAGGTAGTGGGATGAGAAGTCTCTACACATCCACCCTGATCAATGGCTACATCCACAATTACTGTCCCCTCTTCCATTATCTCCAGCATGGCTTTTTTAATTACTATGGGAGCCCTTCTTCCTGCTGAGTAAACTGCTCCCACCACAAGATCAGCCTTTTTTAACTCTTCTTTTAAGGTTTCTTCTGAGAAAAGTAAAACTCTTGCTTCGGAGGGGAGCAATTTCTTTAAATTTTTAACCACTTCTTCCTTTATATCTAAAATGGTAACCCTGCTTCCCATCCTGTCTGCCAGTATGGCTGCACTTCTTCCTACATTTCCTCCACCGATTATCAGAACATTTCCTTCCCTTCCTTCTCCTGTCCCTCCCAGAAGGATACCTTTACCGCCGTATTCTCTCTGAAGAAATCTGGCACCCTCAATAATGGCTATCCTTCCTGCTATCTCACTCATAGGAGCAAGGATGGGGAAACTACCATTTTCTTCTACATTTTCATAGGCAATAGCAATACATCCACTTTTTATAACCTGGAAAGTAAGTTCTTTACTGGAAGGAAAATGGAAAAAGGTAAAAATTATTTTACCTTCCTTAAGGAGGGTAAATTCAGGAGGTAAGGGTTCTTTAACTTTCACTACCATATCTGCTCGCCTGTAAACCTCTTCCATGTTTTCTACAAGTTCAGCACCAGCATTTTGGTAATCCAAATCTGTGAACCCTGAATGTATACCTGCCTCTTTTTGAACAACTACTTTTATCCCTTCTGAAGTAAGAAGAGAGACCTGGGAAGGTATAAGGGCTACTCTCCCTTCTTGTGCCTTTATTTCCTTCGGAACTCCCAAAATCATTTTTTCAATCTTATCAAACTTTACATATAAAATTGAATTACCCTATCTCCTTCACTGCTTTAATCACAGATTCTGCTACATACTCCACCTGAGCATCTGTGAGTTGAGGATAGATGGGAAGGTCCAGTTTCTGACGGTATATTTTCTCCGCTACCGGACAGTTTTCGTTTTCATATCCCAGTTTTTTGAAGAGAGTAAAGTGATAAAGAGGTGCATAGTGAATCATGGGCTGAATACCGTATTTGTAAAAGAGAATTTTAAAGAACTCATCCCTTTTATTTTCCTTCAAGTAATAGAGATTATAAAGGTGATATACATGTTTACATTGAGGGGGTTCTATAGGAGGATGAAGTTCTTCTATGGAAGAAAATTTTTCATTCCAGTAAAAGGCAATTTTCCTTCTCCTCTCATTAAACTCATTTACCTTCTTAAGTTGCACCAGTCCTACTGCTGCCTGGACTTCGGTTACTGAGGAGTTAGAGGGAGGAGTTCCCCATTCGGTTACAGGCTTAATATCGTAATGATAGGGTAACCAGTAGTGTTCTTGTTCAGGATAAACCCACATTCCTACAAAACGATGAAGTCTGGCAGCCTCTGCCCACTCTTCGTTGTTAGTGGTAAACATTCCCCCTTCGCCCAGGGTAGTCATATTTTTTATGGTGTGAAAAGAGAAAGCGCCGCAATCACCTAAGTTTCCTGGTTTCTTCCCTTTGTACTCTGCACCCGGAGCATGGGCACAGTCTTCTACCACTTTTATTCCTCTCTTACCGGCAATTTCCAGGATGGGATCCATATCCACAGGACAACCACAGTGATGTGTTACAAATATAGCCTTTGTCTTATCACTTATTTTTTCTTTTACAGACTCCGGGTCTATATTCATGGTATCGTAATTTAAATCGGCAAATACCACCTTGGCCTTTTTCTGTAGAGCAGGAAGAGCAGTAGAGATGAAGGTAATAGCAGGAACAATTACCTCATCTCCTTCTTCAATTCCAATGATATCTGCCGCAATTTCCATAGCCTGTGTGCAGTTAAAGACAAAGACTGCCTGCTTACAACCTATGAAGCGAGCAAATTCTTCTTGGAACTTTTGTACATATCCCGACATGGTGAAAGACTCTCCCTCCATAGCCTTTATAATGGCTTCCACTTCTTCCAGACCATAGGGGGCTCCTTTGGCAATATAAGGGACTTTCAGTTCTACCCCTTTAATTCCTACAGCATAACTTCCACCGTAGTCTTCCGCCTTTTTCTTCTCTTCACTCATACTTTCACCTCCTTTATTAAAAATTACCTCCCTTCTCAGAGGAACTCAACCGGAAATTTTAAAGATTCCACTGGAAAATTTTAAATTACCTTCCAGAAAACTGGGTGGGAGTAATCCCTTCCATTCTCTTAAATACTTTACAGAAGTAATCCGGGTCAGAGAATCCCACTGCAAAGGCAATATTTTTAATGCTTAGATGGGGTTGGAGCATGAGAAGTCTCTTTGCTGCTTCTATCCTTACCTTCCTCAAGTACTGGGTGAAAGTAAGACCAGTATGTTTCTTGAAGAGATAGGAGAAGTAGGGAGGAGAAAGATATAGCTTCTGAGATATCTCTTTCAGGCTGAGAGGACGGTTAAAATTTTTATCCATGAATTCCTTCGCTCTTATTATTATCCTCTCCGGAGTGGAGGAAAATCTTTCCTTGGTTTGGAAAGAGGTAAAGTATTTTCGAAGTTGTGAACGCAATTTCTCCAGTTCTCTCTTTTCTTCTAAAAGTTGCCGTTGTTTTCTTATAAGTTTTTCTTGAAGAACAAATCGATTCTCCTTCTCTACCAAGTAACTGGCTATTAAAGAAAGGAAACGGGTGGCTATAAAAAGTTTATCTCTGGGAATCACCTGAATTGAGAAGTATGCCTCCCTTAACTCTTTAAAGTCAAGGGGTAAAGAATTTAAGTTCTCTCTGATTTTGGAAAAGTCTTTTTCTTCAGGATTCTCGGTAAGGAGTTGACCAGTAATTATTGCTCCTACTAAATTTTCTTTATAAAAGAGAGGAATGGCCACATTTATTAATCCTGCATGGCACCTATAGATGGCTGGCCCCTGCTCTTGAATAGCCTTCTTAACTCCCTGAAGGTCGGATTTATAGCATCTCTTTTTCCCTTCCGGAATACTCTGTATAAGTTCGCAGTATTTTGCTTTTTTCTCAGAAGGGAAAAAGACCAACATACCATTTTCTTTAAGTTCCGTGAAAGATATAACCAATCCGGTCAGTTCATGAAAGAGAGAGAATATTTCTTTTATCTCAGGAGAAGTAAGGAGGTAGAGGGGATTAACTTTCATTTTGAGTGTTTGGTCTCCAGTTTATGTTTGAGTTCTCTTATTCTGTCTCTTAAAACCGCAGCTTTCTCAAACTCTAACTTCTGGGCAGCCTCAAACATCTCCTCCTCCAGAATCTGAATAAGAACTTCTTCTTCCTCTGCATAACGTAACTCCTTCTCTCTAACTGTAGAGACCAACCGTAGAGCCTTGCGTTTTAAGGTGGATTCGGTCTCCAGAAGGTCTTTTACCTCTTTTTTTATTGTCTGAGGTGTAATTCCATGTTTCAGATTATACTCAGACTGAATTTTGCGCCTTCTTTCTGTCTCTGAAATAGCCTTACGCATGGATTCTGTGACTTCGTCTGCATACATTACCACTTCTCCGGCGGCATTCCGCGCACATCTTCCAATAATCTGAATGAGGGAAGTCTCGCTTCTCAAGAACCCCTCTTTGTCTGCATCCATTATGGCCACCAGAGAGACTTCAGGAAGGTCTATACCTTCTCTTAGAAGATTTATGCCTACCAATACATCAAATTTACCCTTCCTCAAATCTCTTAAAATCTCCGCTCTCTCTATGGTCTCTATCTCTGAGTGTATATATCTCACCCTTATTCCCCTCTCATACAAATACTCAGCTAAATCTTCCGCCATTTTTTTGGTAAGGGTGGTAACCAGAACCCTCTCACCTTTCTCCGTCTTCTCTCTAATTCTTTCCATCAGGTCATCTATCTGGTTTTCTGTGGGTTGCACGATTATAAGAGGATCTACTAAGCCAGTGGGACGGATAATCTGCTCTACTATCTGAGAACTTTTCTCTATTTCATAGGGTCCAGGGGTTGCAGATACAAAAATCACCTGATTTAGTAAAGATTCAAACTCCTCAAATTTTAAGGGGCGATTATCCAAAGCAGAGGGAAGCCGAAAACCAAACTCTACCAAAGTTTCTTTTCGTGAACGGTCTCCATTATACATCCCCCTGAGTTGAGGAATGGTTACGTGGGATTCATCAATTACACACAAAAAATCCTGAGGAAAGTAATCTATCAGAGTATAGGGTTTTTCTCCTGGTGCTCTCCCAGATAGATGGCGGGAGTAATTCTCGATACCTGGACAGTATCCTAACTCCTCCAACATCTCCAGGTCATATTCAGTCCTGGTTTTAAGTCTCTGTGCTTCCAGTAACTTATTTTGAGAAAGAAGTTCCTTGAGCCTCTCTTCCAGTTCCATTCTTATGGTTTTAATAGCGGTTTTAAGCCTCTCCTCTGTGGTGACGAAATGTTTGGCAGGATATATAACAATGCGCTCTAAGGAACTAATTCTTTTACCAGTGAGCGGGTCAATTTCCCATATGTTCTCCACCTCTTTATCAAAAAACTCTATTCTTATGGCTTTTTCCTCATAAGCAGGGAATATATCTATAATATCTCCTCTCACCCGAAAGACTCCTCTCCTGAACTGGTAATCATTTCTTTCATACTGCATCTGAACCAGTCTTTCCAGAAGATGTGCTCTTATATGCTCCTTACCCTTTTCCAAATGAAGGGTAATTTCTTCCCACTCCTCTGGAGAGCCCAACCCATATATACAGGAGACGCTGGCCACAATAATTACATCTCGCCTGGAAAGGAGAGCAGAAGTGGCTTTCAGTCTTAACCGATCGATCTCCTCATTTATAGAGGCATCTTTTTCTATATAAGTATCGGTCTGAGGTATATAAGCCTCTGGCTGATAGTAATCATAATAACTTACAAAGTATTCCACAGCATTATGAGGGAAAAATTCCCGGAACTCTGCATATAGTTGGGCAGCCAGGGTTTTATTATGAGAGATGACCAGCGTAGGTTTGCCTACATTGGCTATCACATGAGCAATGGTAAAGGTTTTTCCTGAACCTGTAACTCCCAGGAGAGTCTGGTATTTGTATCCTTTCTTAATTCCTTCCGTAAGTTGCTGGATAGCCTTGGGTTGATCTCCTTTTGGTGGATAGGGGGAATTCAACTTAAACATTTTACCACTACTATTTTCCCCATCTTCTTTCTCTTCGAGCGTATTCCTCCAAGGCTTTCTTGAATTCTTCCCGGGTAAAATCTGGCCAGTATACAGGAGTTACATAAATCTCCGCGTAAGCAATCTGCCAGAGAAGAAAATTGGAAACTCTCATCTCTCCACTTGTGCGGATAAGTAAATCCGGGTCAGGTATACCCGCAGTATAGAGATATCTGGTGAAAGTTTCCTCTTCAATAGGAGGTTTTAGATTTTCCCTCAACAGAGCATTTACCGCATCCAGGATTTCCTTTCTTCCCCCATAATTTATAGCCAAATTTAGCAGGAGTTTCTGGTTCTTTTGGGTTAACCTCATACTCTCTTCTATAAGAGACCGGAAACGAGGGGAAAGTTCATCCACTCGTCCAATCACCTTCACACAAACATCCTTTCTGTTTAGTTCCTCCAGATGATTTCTGAACCACCATTCTCCTAATTGCATAAGGAAATTTACCTCTTCCTTTCTTCTTCTCCAGTTCTCGGTAGAAAAAAGATAAAAAGTAAGTATAGGAATGCCCCATTCCAGGGCATCATTTATTACTCGAAATACCACATTAGCTCCTCTCCGGTGTCCTTCACTCACCGGAAGGTGCCTCTTCCTTGCCCATCTTCTATTTCCATCTACAATGAAGGCTACATGGCGAGGTAAACGGTCTTCAGGTAGCAGACTCATTCTCCTCCTCTCCCACCTCAAAAGGAAGTTTGCGAAGTTC
>CAZSGC010000011.1:13825-18413 GCA_964606225.1 uncultured bacterium
GTTCTCCGTTCTCCCTCATAAGAATTTTCACTTTTTTCTCAGCCTCACTCAGTTTTTGATTGCAGAATTTTACTAATCTAACGCCTTCTTCAAAAATCTCTAAGGACTTCTCCAGATCCAGATTCCCCCTTTCCAACTCCTCCACAATCTCTTCCAGTCGCTTTAAGGCTTCCTCAAAAGTCATTCAATTCTATTTTATTTATTTACCTTCTCTCTTTCAAGGCAACTAAGAAAACCCACCCTATAAGATTAATAAGGGAAATTAGATAACAGGTCTTTAGTAATCCCAATATAGGAATTAACAGAGAAGAGATAAGAATACTACCCACACATGAACCTATAAGGTCAGCTCCATATGCTGAACCAGCAGTTCTCTCTGGCTGATTGTTCTTTTTAAGAGAAAGGTGGACAGCCAGAGGAAACTGGAGACCTCCTATAAATCCAGCAAATATGGGAAGGAAAGAGAAGGTCAAGTTAGGTAAGGGAGTAGCCAGGGCGTGAGGAGACAATCCTTTAAATGCTTTAAATATAGGAGGAAGAAGCAAAGGGTAAAGAAAAATAGTAAACTGAATAGCGCAGTATAATCTTGAGGGTAAGGTTAATCTTTTCAATACTCTGGTTATTACCATACTTCCTACCGTTAAACCTATCATAAAAGTAGTGAAGATAAATCCAATACGGTAATAGAGAAAACCAAAAATTATCTGAAAGGCTACAATTACCAGAATCTGAAAGGAAATCTCCGAGAACCCAGTAGTAGCCAAAGTGAAGAGAACCATTTTGGGGAAAGGATTCTGTCTCCTGGAAATTACAATCCCTATTAAAAAGACACTTCCTAAGATTATCCACCAAAGTTGGCTTTCTTTAAGCCCTGATAAGACTTTAGCCATGAGGGGAGAAAAATGTGTAGACCACAAGATAATATCAAAATAATAAGTAATAGGCTTAAAATCTCGGTTGAGGGATTTAAAAGGAGACTGGACGACTCTTTTTTCTATATAAGAAAGTCTTTCCGGTGAAAACTGAGAGAAAAGAAAATAATCTCTAATAAAAAGAGTCTCCACCCCCCTCTCTCTTCTTCTCCTTTCAAGTTTTTTATAATCCAGAGTGAGAATTCCTGCACTTGGAGAGGCCAAGAAAAGGGCGGTATCTCCGGGAGTAATTTTAACCTGAGGGAAAACCATTTTAAGAGTTTGATAGAGGGAGGATAGAAATTGTGCCTGTTCTCGGCTTATATAATTTTCCGAAGAGGACACTCCAAAGGAAAATACCCCTTTTTCCTTTAAAATTCTTCGCACCTGTTGGAAAAACTCCAAAGTATAGTATCTATTTATCTGAGCAGTGTAAGGATCTCCTACACACAGAATTACTACATCATAAAAAGAAGAGGGGCTTTTTCTCACCCATAATCTTCCATCAGTATGAATTACATGCAGCCTGGCATCTTCAAAAACACGGGTAGTATAATGAAACCTCTGGGCTGTAGTTATCAATAAAGGGTCCAGTTCTACATAATCTATCTCTTTTAGAGGATGTTTTAAGACCTCCTGCAGACTATTTAGCCCCCCTATCATCAAAACTTTTTGGGGATGGGGATGCTCTAAGAGAGGAATATGAACATTTATCTCTGCAGTAAGCAGGTCAGGGAAAGAATAGAGATGAATTCCATTATAGAAAAAGGAGCGCTCCTCCTCCCTTTGAGTTACCATTAATTTTCCATACACACTGTTCTGGATATGGAGAACTTTATAGCCTTTCCATTCACTCTGAAGAAGATTTTTTTCCAGAAGTGTAGCCGGCAGAGGGAAGCAAAAAAAGATAGATAAAGATAAAAGAAATAAGGAAAAAGGGAAAATCACCTTATTTCCTACCCTCCACAAAAGAATTATACTGAGATTCAAAAGGGAAAGGATGGAGATAGATTGAAGGATAGAGGGTAAAGAAATTAGGAAGAAAGCAGATATTACGCCTCCTATGGAGGACCCTATAGCTTCCCAGTAATATATCTTGCCTATACCCGTGGCTCTTTCTTGCTTTACCATCCTGGAGAGGAGAGGGAAAATACTTCCTAAAATGAAAGTAAGAGGGAAAGTAATAATGAGGGTACCTAAAGCCATGGGGGAAAACCCGGTAATTTCTCCTGGATGAAGCCCCAAAATGGATTTGATCTTTTCAGCCAGTATCTGAGAAGAAAAAAGGTAAATTACCAGAGCAAAAATTAAACCTGCATATACTTTCTCTGTCCTTTCTACTTTTTTTAAAATTTTGGGAAATAGAAGGCTACCCACTCCTCCCCCTAAAAGCCAAGAGAAAAGCATAAACCCGATGGAAATTTCATTACCGTAAAAAAGAGAAAGTATCTGTCTGGCTAAAACTATCTGGGAAGAAATGGCTGTAAAGCCTAATAGAAAAGCAGAGGACCAAACTTTAAGTTCTTTCATGAGCCAACACCTCAGCAATTATTCGGTCTGCGGAGGCTAAATGGAGAGAAGGGACTTTTTCTTTCTCTACCCAGGCTATCTTTTCATGGTAATAGGGGATAGGTTTCCCCTGGATAATCCTGCACTTTAAGACAGAAAATTTATATTTTTTATTACCCTCTTTTAGTACAAATTCCAGGATTTTTCTCTGAGGTTTAACCACTATTCCTAACTCCTCTTCTAACTCTCTTTTTATGCTTTCCTCTTCACTCTCTTCCTCCTTTTGCTTACCTCCAGGGAACTCCCAGTATCCACCCCATTCTTCTCCCTCCGGTCTTAATCCTAAGAGGAGCCTCCCTCCTTCTTCTATCCATCCTGCTACTACACGTATTATTTTCATAACTTAAGTTTTCCTAAGTTTAGCCAGGAAAAACCCTTCCCAAATTCGATCCGGGATTATTCTTACACATTTCCTTAGTTGAGGAAAGAATTTTTTTCCTCTCCATTCTGTTAATCCTTCCATATAGGGAATAGAAGGAGGAAGTTTTACATCTTCCAGTTTAAGTCTTTCACCAAACTTCTCCAGGAGCCATTGAATTACCCCTTCATTTTCCATAGGAGAAAAAGTACAGGTGGAATAGACCAGTAATCCTCCTTTTTTTAGATAATATACTCCTGCCCAGAGAAGCCTTTTTTGCTTTCTTACCATCTCCTGAATCTTTTTCTCCTTCCAGTAAGAGTAGGTCCTCGGTTTATGTACATTAAATCTTCCCTCCGCAGTGCAGGGAGCATCTACCAGGACTTTATCGAAATTCTCTTCCCACTTTTTAATTATTCGAGTTCCATCCGCCAGGATAGGTTCCACTATCTCTACACCCTGCTTTTTTAGATTGAATAAGAGTTTATAGAATCTCACTTTGCTTTTCTCTATGGCTACAATTTTGCCACAATTTCTCATCAAAGCAGCCATCTGAGTAGTCTTACTTCCAGGAGCTGCTCCTAAGTCCAGGACCCTTTCTCCAGGTAAAGGAGAAAGAACTATAGGAGGAAGCATACTGGAAGGATTTTGTACATAAATTTTCCCCTCCTCATAAAGAGAAGTCTTTTCCAGTTGCCTCAAAGTTCCTCCTTCCAGTATAAAGACACCAGGGATTGGGGTTAATCTACGCAAGCGGAATCCCTTCTTCTTTAACAATTCTGTAGCAAGTTTTGCAGAAATTTTAAGTGTATTTACTCTAAAAACCGTCAATTTCTCTTCTTTCAAACTTTTCCACACCCTAGGTAGATAATAAGAGGGAAAGATAACAGAGAGGTTATTTAAGAACTCCTGCGGTAAACGAGCAAGTTCTTTTTTCACTTCTAATCAGTTTTTTCCTTTAGAAACCACTTTATCCCTGTCAAAGAGAGAAGAAATTCGGTACTCATCATCCATGTCCTCATAAGAAAAGAGGAAATTATTACATTAATGGGAAGAGGAAGTAAATGAGACAAAAGAAACACCAAGGTGGCTTCTCTCGCTCCTATTCCAGCAGGGGAAAGGAATGCTAAATATCCTGTGACCCACGAAATAGCAAAACTCCCTGTAATCCAATAAAAATAAGAAAGAGAGATGGGATAAACAGAAGAGATCAATAAAAAGAAAGCCCATCCTTTAACCACCCATAAGAAAAGAAAAAACGATAAAGTTAAAATAAGTTTAGAATAAGAAAGATGAACATAAAGTTTTTCTCTTTTATAAGTCGCAAGTAACTTATTTATTACTCTTGGATGGAGAATTATTAATGTCAACCCCAGAAGTAGCAGTAAGAACAGAAAAGATTCTTTTTCTAATTTTATTCCTCTCTGCCCAAACCCTATCAGACACAAGATAAAAATGATAAGGGCGCTTGCCATTACCAGGCCAAATTCTAATATAGATGAGAGCAATACAGTTAGTTGTGAAATACCGTATTTTCTGGTCATCCCAATCCTCCCCAGCAAATACCATATTTTCCCAGGGATATATCTACCTAACTGAGAGAGGAAATAAATCTTGCATGTCTCACGAATGGGTAGAAATACCTTAAGACACCTTAAAATCCAATTCCAGAATACAGAGGATAGGAAGTGAGAAAAACTTAGGAAGGAAAATAAAAGAAGTATATAAAGCTGAGGTTTACGGCATAGAA
>CAZSGC010000011.1:18423-23081 GCA_964606225.1 uncultured bacterium
ATCGGAAGGAAGAGTAATAAACTTATCTTGTAAAATTTTATAGTATTGAAATTTTTTTCTTAGAAGTGAAAGAGAATGCTCTGGTTTCCTTCTCCATGCTTCTTCAGGGGTAACATTTAAAAAGAATATAACTGCAGGCGGAATCAATCTGCAGTAAATTTTCTCAAATAAAGGAGAATCGCCATCCAAAGTTTTTATATGTATCAAAATATCGAAAAAATATCTATCACATAAAATTATTCCTTCTTTATCTCTGAGCCAGAGTATAAACTTAACCAGATCATAGAAGGCAAAAAGTTTCCGTATGAACTTTTTCAAGAAAGGGGGAAGGAGATGATGAGGAAGTTTCATCAAACGATGAGCAGTGGATTCTTTAATAAGATGCCTGTAGACAACTTTTTTGCCCTTATTGAGTAATTCTTTATATAGAAGGAAGGCCTGAATAGTCTTACCAGAGCCATCTAATCCAGTAAAAGCGATTATTTTTTTCTCTTTTTCCTGGAATTTTTGTAGCACCATAGTAATAAAAAGGTATAAGCAAAGACCTCCCATAAAAATCTTTTCCTTCTTCCACTTTTAAAATCCCGTACTAACTTGGTCCAGCATATTTTACAGACTTTCCAGAAGGGAAAATATTTCCTTCCTTTTTTTACTTGCTTCAAGAAATAACTCAAACCTTCTTTCCAGTTAAATTCCTGTGCCGATGAGAAAATATATTCCCAGTTTAACTTCTTCTTCATAAGAGTTCGAAAGTAAAGCAAATCTTCTGGAGAAACACCGAGATTTTCGAATAGGGAATGAGCAGCCATAATAAGTAACTCATCTTCAGCAGAGGGGAAAGGTATACCATCTCTTTCTTCTCTTCTCCTCCAGATTTCCTTCGCATCTAAATAAACAATCCCATTCCAGGAAATAGCCCGATGAAGGTGAAGGATATAAGATAAATTAGGAGAAACAAACTGTCTTTTCAAAGGTTCTCTAAGATGGGAAAGGGTTTTCCTTTCCCAAAATCCTTCTTTCATTAATAAATCTCTTGCCCGATAGAAGTCTTCTTCTTTTACTAACACTATGTCTATATCCCTATCTTTTTCGTATACTTTAATGGGGAAAACTTCTATTCTCTCCCTACGTAAGAGTTCTCTAATCCTCTCAAATCCTTCTAACTTGCTTCTGCCTCTCTTCATTTTATCTCATAGAGTTATAAACTCTGCAGTAATTTTTGGCCATCGTAGAGAGATTGAAATATTTTGCTACTAATTTCTTAGCATTTTGGGAAAAACGAGAGATTAATTCTTTTCTTCCCAACAGAAGCTTAATCTTTACGGGAAAATCATTTTCTTCTTCAACCACGAATCCTGCCTCTTCAATTAAAATTTCTTTTAAAGGTGGAGAAGCAGAAAGTATGAGAGGCTTCCCCAGAGCCAAAGACTCCAAAAGTACTAAGGGAATCTCTAACTTTTTGGTAATTTTGGGGACGGGGAAAATAACCACATCTACACTACTTATCACCGCTATCATGTCTTCTACCTCGCCAATAAAAAACAAATTTTTCAAATTTTTTTCTTTAGTGATTTTTTCCAGAAAAACTTTCCATTTTCTCTCTCTTCTTGTCTTCTCTCTAATCGCTATTAAAAAGTTTATCCAGGGGGGGAGGTGAAATATTATGTAAAGGAGTCTATTTATTATTTCCTGGTTTAAATCTCCGGGATAAAGAATTGTGCTTCTTCCTGTCCAAGGAAAATCTTTTTGGCTTTTTCTACTTTCTATAGCCCTCTTTATCTCCACACCTGGATAAATTACCTCAGAGTCTATGTGCATTTCCTGCAATCTCTGTTGTGTGTGTTTACTCAAGACTACAATTTTGTCTCCAAAATATATTTTCTTCCCTCTGTTTTCTATAAAGTTTGTAACAGTCTGGATTATTTTCACTCCCCTTTTATTAGCAAGAGGTTGAATGAGATAAGGCAAATATAGTTTAGGAGTTAAAATAACATGATATAAATCTACTTTCTCCTTTAATAAATATTTCCATAATCTTAACTTTTCCCTTAAAGGCACTTCATAACTTTCTTTTCCAAAGGAAATAAAGATTTCTTTAACATTGTCTTTACCAAAGGAAAAGCCTTTCTTAGTGGGAACAATGAATTGATGCTCCTTCACCTCTTCGATGATTCCTCTTACCAGATTTTTAACCCCTTCATTCCAAGGAGGATTTATAGAACGTGTGATTAAAAAAATTCTCATTTTAGAGAAGTTGCCCTTTTGTAGATATGTATCAATCTTCTGATTACCTCCTCGTATGAAAACTTTCTCTTTACCCATTCATACCCTTGTCTGGCTATTTGTTTCCTTTTCTCTGTATTTTTCAGAAACCATATTACTGCTTCAGCCAATTTCCCCGGATCCTTTTGGGGAACAAGAATACCCGTCTCTCCATTTTTTATTATGTCCACTACTCCACCTACTTGAGTAGCAACCACAGGTTTTCCATAAGACATAGCTTCTAAAATAACTACTCCTAATCCCTCTGTATCTCCTTTAATATCATATATAGAAGGAAGAATAAAAAGGTCACAACGGCGATAAAGATTATGTAGTTGATTATCCTTAATTTTCCCATGAAAAATTACTTTTTTATCTACTTTTAAATGACGAGCCAAAGTAATTAACTTGGCACGCTCTGGCCCCTCTCCCACGATATGTAAAAGAACATCTGTCTGGGATAAAATTTGAGGTAAGGAATGTAGGAGATACTGGACCCCTTTTCTCTCGATCAATCTTCCCACAAAAAGTAAATGATAAGGTGGCATGGTATTTTCCTGATAGGCAAATTCTCTTATTTTGACTCCAAATGGTAAAATCAAAGCCGTTCTTCCTATCCATTTTCTTATCAATTCTCCTGTATACTGTGAGTTAGCAATAATATAGTCTGCTTTTCCCATTAAATTTTTTATAACAGGTTTGAGTATAGAGATCTTCTTCAAAAATGGGAATTCTGCACTATGAAAATGGAGAATAAGGGGGATACCAGATAAAAGGTTAACAGGATAACTCATGAAGAAATGCGGAATTGGCCAGTGAACATGTAAAAGATCAAATCTTTTTTCCCAATGTTTCCAGGAAATATAGAAGGTGCCACTAATTAAGTAAGGAATAACCTTCAGCCAGTTTAAAGGGTTAGTGCTTAATTTATAGGGTGCGCCAGATTCATGAGTAAGGTCCTCCCATGAAGAAAAAAAATAACGAAATCTTTGAACTGGAATTCCTGAAATTTTATGACTGGTAAGTCCTCGAAAGGAAGGGGCAATAATTTCCACGTTAATACCTCTCTCTACAAGTCCTTTTACCATCTCCAGTAGCCAGGGAACTTCTGGATCACCCTCAAACCGGGGAAAGGTGGAGACTACATGACAGACTTTCATAGGGAAAGAAGTGATTTACCTACCTCTGCGTTGCATAAACCCATAGGTTATCATCTCCGCCAGAAGCCCCAAGGAGATGAATTGTATTCCTACGATAATCAGAAGAATTCCCAGCCATAAGAGGGGATAATGTCCTCCTACCGAATGGGGATAAGAAAGAAACCATCTTAGAGCCAGTCCTATCTCAATCCCTGATCCAGGTAGAAGAAGAATTAGTCCTATACTTCCAAAAAGATGTAAAGGTTTCACCCGATAATGGGTGAGAAACATTATGGTAAGAAAATCCAGGAACCCTGAGTAAAATTTTTTCCATCCGTATTTGCTCTTTCCCTTTCTTCGGGGATGATGTTTAACCTTCACTTCAGTTACAGTAAATCCCTTCCAGGAGGCAATGAGAGGTAGAAAGCGGTAAAGGTCACCGTAAAATTCTATATTCTCTATAACTTCTCTACGGAAAGCCTTAAGTCCACAATTAATATCATGAATTCTCAGTCTTCCCCACCAGGAGACAAAAAAATTAAAAATGCGAGAAGGAAATCTTTTCCAGAAAGGGTCCTTTCGAGCAAATCTCCATCCACACACAATATCTGCACCTTTCTCTATCTCCTCAATTACTCTGGGAATCTCTTCTGGATCATCCTGAAGGTCAGCATCCATAGTAACTATTATTTCTCCTTCACTCTTAAGAAATCCTTCTTTAAGGGCTACGGACTTACCGGAATTTATCGGGAGGTGAACACTTTTTACTCGGGGATCTTCCTTTTTGACTCTCTCTATCTCCTGGTAGGTACCATCAGTGCTACCATCATCTACCAGAATTACTTCCCATCCCTCTTCCATCACTCTCCTCAATTTCTCATAAAGAACCTCTATATTCCCTTCTTCGTTATAAGCAGGTACAATGATAGAGACCTTCATCGCTTTATTCTACCATACCTTCTTTTCTTCTCCTCCCAAAGTCTGAGGTAAAGAGAAGAGAATTCTCTGACCATCTTTTCTCTGGTGAACATCTTCCCCACCTCTTTGGCTTCTTTTCCCATCTTATTCCTTACCTTTTCATTATTACCTAACTCTATTATGGCTCTGGCTAAAGGAAGAGGGTCCTTAGGAGGTACCACCATACCGGTCTTCCCATCCCTTACAATCTCCGAATTTCCTCCCACATCTGTGACCACTGCAGGTATTCCCAAGGCTTGAGCCTCCAGTAAAGAATTAGGAAATCCCTCCCACAGGGAA
>CAZSGC010000012.1:0-11426 GCA_964606225.1 uncultured bacterium
GAAGGTGGGAGGGGAAGCCTGGGGGGTGGTAGAGGTGGAGGGAGAGGAAGAGATAAGAAAACTTCTTCAGATAAGTGAGGATTTCTCTCTGCCTTTATTTATCCTGGGAATGGGTAGTAATGTAATTTTCAGAGAGGAAGGGTTTGCAGGAATAGTGGTACTGCTGGGGGAAAATTTTGGCTGGATGGAGAGAAGAGGTGAGGAGGTAAAATGTGGAGCAGGGATAAAACTTTTCCAGTTACTGAATTTCTGTTACTCTCATTCTCTGGAGGGGCTGGAGGAACTGGCGGGAATTCCTGGGACAGTGGGAGGTGGAGTAGTTACTAATGCGGGAACACCGATTTTCTCTATAGGGGAACGGGTAAAAGAAGTGTGGATAATAAACAAACAGGGTAATAGAGAGAGGTTAAAGCCTCAAGTGGCCTATAGGGAAGGAGTGAGAAAGGAAGGAGTAATAACTCAGGTAAGTTTTACTTTAAGGAAAGGAAGGAAAGAAAGAATCAGAGAAAGGATGGAGGAAATAAAAAGGGAAAGGAGAAAGAAATTTCCTTTAGATTATCCCAGTGCAGGATGTATATTTAAAAATCCTTCTCTGGCACCTGCAGGTGAATTGATTGAGAAGGCAGGGTTGAAAGGCTTGAGGAAGGGAGAGGCCATGGTCTCTAACAAACACGCTAATTTTATAATCAACTTAGGGAAAGCCACTACTGAGGATATCCTTTATTTGATTGAGAAGGTAAGGGAGAAAGTGTATAAGACTTTTAAAGTATATCTGGAGACAGAGATAGAGATTGTCTAAGGGAAAACAATTCTGGATTTATCTATCGCTTCTTTTCTTTACTATAGGGGTGATAGGAGTAAAGTGGAAGATTACTCACGCACACTATTTTAAGGTGAGAGAGGTGGAATGGATAGGAGAAAGGATAAATTTAGGGATGAAATTAAAGGGGGAAAACATATTCCAAGTAAAGGGGGAGGAAATTGTGGAAAGAATTAGTTCCCATCCTCAAGTTAAAGAGGTGAGGGTTAGTAAGATTTTGCCTTCTAAGTTAAGGATTGAGGTAAAGAAACGAGAGGCAGTAATTTTCTGGAGGAAGGGGAGAAGAATACTGGGAATAGATGAGGAGGGGGTGTTTTTCCCGGTTAAGTCTTCTAAGTTTTCCCCTCTTTTAGTGGGATGGGATAAACCTGTGGTGGAGGGTAGAGCCTATCCGGAAGCAGGAAGAGGAGCCAGAGCTTATCTCTCTCTTAAGGAGAAAATACCTCACCTTAAAATTGATCGAATTCGTGTACAGGGGAATAATGTCTTTCTTTATACCTATCCTTTTAATATTGAGATAAGGATGGTGGAGGATAACTTCCAGAAGCAGGCAGAAAGGTTAAATAAAATTTGGGGCAAGTGGAAGAAAAGACCTGCTCAATATATTGACTTAAGATTTGGGGAGGAAATACCTGTTAAATGATGTCTTCGGAGAAGATAGTATGTTTAGAGTTGGGAACTGGGAAGGTCGCTTCTTTGTTGGTGGAGGAAGGAGAGATCAGTAAGTTGGAAGTTTCCTCCTCCCTGGGGATGAAGGCAGGGAAGATAATAAATGTGGAAAGACAAGTACAGAGTGTGAAGGAAGTGCTAAGCAAGGTGATAGGAGAGGGAAAGGGGAATTTTAGCCTGTGGGTGGGTCTATCTGGTTCTTACTTTAAGGTGGATAGAGTAAAAGCCTCCATAGAGATTCCTTTTCCGGAGGAAGAGATAGGAGAGAAGGAGGTAAAAAAATTACTTAATCTGGCTCAGGAAGAGAAAAGAAGAGGGGGAGCCTGGGAGGTAGTTCATTCTTTACCCCTCTCCTATCAAGTAGGTAAAATAGAGGGGATTGAAAATCCTTTATATATGCAGGGAGATAGCCTCACCGCAGAGATAGTTATAGTACTTGGTCTATCCACTTCCTTGGATACAGTAGTAAGATGTATAAACAAGGCGGGTTATAAAGTAGATAATCTCTGCTTTCTTCCCCTGGTGGAAGGTGAAAGTGTCCTTTACCCGGAAGAAAGAGAAATGGGAGTTGTGCTGGTGGATATAGGAGAGGGGACTACAGATATGTCTATTTATCAGAAAGGGAAATTCCAGTATGGCTGGGTCCTAAATTATGGAGGAAGCAATTTCACCAGAAGAATTGCTTCTGTATTTCATATTCCCCTTGCGGAGGCTGAGAGGGTCAAAAAAGAAAAAGGAAGTGTGCTCCGGTACTTAGTTAATAACTCTGAGGTGACCGTAAATACTCCTCATGGGTCACGAGTGCTTAATACCTTAGATGTCTCTCAGGTCTTGGAAGAAGAAGCAGAAGGATGGATTTCTAAGATTTTGGATATCTTGAAGCCTTATCTTCCCTCTCTTTCTTCAGGTATAGTAATCACGGGAGGAGGAGCACTTCTTAAAGGTCTTAAGGAAATTATGGAGGAGAGAACACAGCTACCTGTGAGGATAGGTTCTCCTTTCTTAGAAATTCCTCCTCTTTTGCCTCTGCCTTCTCTTAGTGGTATTGTGGGACTGTATCTTTGGTCTAAGAGGAAAGAAATAGTTTTTCCTTCCCGGAGAAAGTGGTATAAAGAGCTAATAACCAAAGTGGTTCGCTGGTTTAGAGAAAAGATATGAAGTTTGAGGTAGAGAAAGGAGAGTTTGGAAAGATTAAGGTGGTAGGGGTGGGGGGAGCAGGAATTAAGGTGGTGGATGAGTTTATAAGGAAAAGCGGTTTAACGTTGGAGACTATTGCTATAGACACTTCTTCCAAGAGTCTCCAGAACACACTTTCTCCTTTGAAAATACAGGTAGGGAGGGAAGGGGAGAGTATATTTTACCAGAGTAGAGATTTTAAAGAAGAAGTTTCCTCTTACTTAGAAGGGAGTGAATTAGTGTTTATAATAAGTGGAATGGGAGGAATCGCAGGTTCTTTGCTCTCTCCTTATGTAGCCAGATTCAGTAAAGAATTAGGAGCCCTTACTTTAGCGGTGGCTATTCTTCCCTTTTCCTTTGAAGGGAAAAGCAAAAGGCAAAGGTCCTTAGAGAGTAAGGAGTTCCTTAAGAAAGAGGCCAGTGCTCTTCTTATTTTCCCTAATGACCTCTTCTTTAGAATCTTCTCCTCCCTCCCATGTGGCGAGTTCTTTAAAAAAGTTAATTCTATTGTCACAGAGGTAATTTCCTCTCTTATTGAGCCCCTTATTCAACCTTCTCTGCTGGATTTTGATTTAGTTACTCTTCGGAAGGTTTTAGAAGATGCTCAAGAGGTGAAGTGTGGATGGGGGGAGGGGGAAGGAGAAGATAGGGCTTTGAGGTCGGTAGAGAAAGCCCTCTCTTCTCCTCTGTGGGAAAAAAGGGAAGAGAGGAAGATACGGAAGTTACTGGTGAGCATAGTAGGGGGAGAAGACCTCTCCATGGAGGAGATTTCTCGGATATCTGATTACCTCTCTTTCCGAATTCATCCGGAAGCAGAGGTTACCTTTGGGACTGTATTCAAGAAAGATGTCTCAGAAGTGATTAAAATAACACTCTTTGGTGTCACTTCCGTAGGAGAAGGGAGTATTTACCCTCTTAAAAGTAAAACCGAGCCCTATTTATGGGAGGAATGAAATGCTTAAAGAGAGTGACCCCCAAGTTTGGGAGATCATATATCAGGAGAAAAAGAGGGAAGAGGAGACCCTTATTCTTATACCTTCCGAGAACTACACTTCCCCAGAAGTGAGAGAAGCGCAAGGGTCTATTCTTACTCATAAGTATGCGGAAGGATACCCTGGGAAAAGATATTATGGTGGATGTGAATTTGTGGATAAGATAGAGAAACTCGCTATAGAACGGGCTAAAAAGATATTTGGTGCAGAACACGTAAATGTGCAACCTCATTCTGGCACCCAGGCAAATATGGCGGTTTACCTTTCTTTTCTTAACTATGGAGATGTGATACTGGGAATGGATATTTCCTGTGGAGGACATCTCACTCATGGGCAAAAAGTTAACTTCTCAGGACAATTATTCAAGGCTTATTTCTATGGAGTTTCCCTTAAAGATGAAACTATAGATTTCAACGAGGTAGAGGATAAAGCCAAGAAGTATCGTCCCCGTCTCATTGTTACGGGAGCCAGCGCTTACCCTCGTCTTATTGATTTTAAGACTTTTAGAGAGATTGCGGATAGGGTGGGGGCTTATCTGTTAGCGGATATTGCCCACATAGCAGGGTTGGTAGCCACTGGATTACACCCTTCTCCTTTCCCCTATGCTCACTTTGTCACTACCACTACTCACAAAACTTTAAGAGGGCCTCGAGGAGCTATAGTGATGTGTCATAAGGAGTTTGGCAAAAAGATTGATGCCGCCGTTTTCCCTGGAATCCAGGGGGGTCCTCTTATGCATATTATTGCGGCTAAAGCGGTTTGCTTTGGAGAAGCCATGAGGGAAGAATTTAAAGATTATCAACGGAAGGTAGTAAAGAATTGTCAAATTCTGGCTGAATCTTTGAAAGAATTAGGTTACCGGTTAGTAAGTGGAGGAACAGATACCCATCTATGTTTAATAGATTTAAGGCCGTTAAAAATTACCGGTAAGGAAGCAGAAGTTTACCTGGAGAGAGCGGGTATCTCTGTGAACAAGAATACTATTCCCTTTGATCCCCTCCCCCCAACCCTTACCAGTGGAATAAGAATAGGGACTCCCGCTATTACTTCCCGGGGAATGGGTGAAGAGGAGATGAGGCAGATAGCCACCTGGATTCATAGAGTCCTGTCTTCCCGGGGAGATGAGGAGGAAGTGAGTAGAGTGAGAAAGGAGGTGAAGGCACTATGCGAAAGATTTCCTGTCTCCTGGTGATGATTTTATTCCTTTCTATCTTTACTCTGGGAGAGGAAAAGTTTGCCTTAGAATTGGTCAAAATTAAAGATAAAGTAGAGATGGTTAGAATCCTTACTAAGAACTTACGTTATCAGGCAATTCCTCAGGCTCTTCGCTTGGGGCGTTATCTGGGATATTTTGCTGCTCAAGACTTCACTCATAAGAAAGAAATGATTATGAAGGAGTTTAAAGAAATTCAGGTAATTAAAGATACTCCTAAGCAGAAAGGAGTGAAGGTTATTTACTATCTGCAGGACCAAAACAACCAGAGGGTATCTGATTATCTTCTGGAGGTTAACCTGGAAGTTAGAAAAGAATATCCCTGTTTAGCCATGTGCTCTCGTCTCCGTTATACAGGTGAAGGGGAAGCGCTGACTGGTTTAAATTGGGGATTCAGCGATAATTTCCGATACTATGTTGTACCTGAAGGGGGTAAGGTGAAGGCTTTCAAGATAGAAAGGAAAGGATTGCTATCTGGTAAAGCCACTAAAATTGGGAAAGGTGCTTATCCCTGGATATGGTTTACAGATGGAAAGGGAAAGGGATTGGGTATGATTACCGATGGAATGTTGGTAGCAGGCATTCAGGAAGGAGAACTTCAGATTGGGGTGAGTGATGCTCCTCCCAAGAAGAAACTTACCTCTGGAGAAAGTATGGAGGTGGTATTTATCTTCCTCCCCACAGAAAAAGGTTATAAACCTATTAAAGAGATTTATTCTCGAGCGAGAAGTATCCGATGGGAGGTAGATCAATGGTAGAGGAAGGGAAAGCAAGAGGAGCAATGGTTCGCAGTCTCATATGGCCTGGCTGGGGACATCTCTATGCGGGGAGGAGAAAAAAGGGATGGGCTCTTTTCTTCCTTGCCTTATTGGGATTAATCTTGCTGGGAGGAGGAATTCAACTCTGGCTCTTTCCTAAGGGAGCGGTAGTTAAAGAGGAGGAGGTGGCTATTAGTGATGAGGGGATAATCATAGAAGAGCCTGGAGAGGTGGAGAAGGAGGAAGGAGTTACCTCTACTATCCCTTTGCCTTCTCCGCTTTCTATATCCTTTTTAGGAGGGGGACTTATTCTTCTTCTGGCAACTGCCATTTACGGAATTAAAGATACCCGGAGAATGGTTAATAAACCGGAGGAGAAAAGGAAATGAAATGGTGGATTATCTTACTGTGTCTAATTTTTTTGGGTGGTTGCGTTACCGTTCATAAAGAGGTCCCTATTAATGAGGAAGGAATAATTCAGGAAGAATCTGTAAAGTAAAAATTCTTTCTGCTGACTAAGAGTATATAAAGGTGAGAGAGTATTTTTTTGAGATAGTGCATGTGGATAAGAAAAGTGGAGCAAGAGCAGGGATAATTCATACACCACGGGGGGAAATTCATACCCCTGTTTTTATGCCTGTAGGGACTCTGGCTAATGTGAAGACATTAACTCCTGAGGAGGTAAAGGAGATAGGAGGAGAAGTAATTTTATCCAATGCCTATCATCTTTATTTGAGGCCAGGTATAGAGATAATAAAAGAGGCCGGAGGACTCCACTCCTTCATGCATTGGGAGGGACCTATCCTTACTGATAGTGGAGGATATCAGATTATGAGTCTGGCTCCCTTTCGGAAACTTACGGAAGAAGGTGCCTTTTTCCGTTCTCATTTAGATGGCAGTCAGCATTTCTTAACTCCCGAAGAGGTAATTCAAATTCAGTTAGAACTGGATTCAGATATCTTCATGCCCTTAGATGAGTGTATCCCTTATCCCTCCTCTTATTCTTATGTAGAGATTTCCACGAAAAGAACCATTCGGTGGGCTCTTCGTTCCTTAGAATTCTTAAGAAAGCAGGGAAAAGAAAAAATGCTTTTTGGTATCCTCCAGGGAGGAGTTTATCCGGAGTTAAGAAGATACTGTGCAGAGAGGTTAAGAGAAGAAGATTTTGATGGTTTCGCTTTAGGAGGATTAAGTGTGGGAGAGGATAAGAAGACCACCTTTGAGATAATTTCCTATACTATTCCTTTCCTTCCTGAGGAGAAACCCAGGTATCTCATGGGGATGGGAAAGCCGGAAGATTTGATAAGGGCAGTGGAGTTAGGATGTGATATGTTTGACTGCTCCATCCCTACTCGAGAGGCAAGGACAGGGGCTTCTTATACTTCTCGAGGAAAAATCATAGTAAGAAATGCTACTTATGCCAGAGACTTTACTCCTCTGGATGCAGACTGTTCCTGTTATACCTGTAGGAACTATACTCGAGCCTATCTGCGTCATCTTTTTCATTCTCAGGAAATTCTGGGTGCCCGTTTAAACACCTACCACAATCTTTTTTTTATTATTAATCTGTTGAAAAGAATGCGTAAGGCTATTTTAGAGGATAGATTCGTTGATTTTAAAGAGGAATTTCTGCATAATTATAAGGTGGATTAAAAATGGATTTATTGTATGGAATGGGAGGAACTCAGCCAGCAGGTGGCGGAGGAGCGGGGTTTATCTTCTACTTTATCCTGTTATTCTTAATTTTTTATTTTCTCCTCATCCAGCCCCAAAGGAGAAAGGAAAAGGAACACCGCCAGATGCTTGCCAGTCTGAAGAAAGGGGATAAAGTAGTCACCTTAGGCGGTATTCACGGTGTAGTGGTGAATATCAAGGATAAGACCGTGGTCTTAAAAGTGGATGATAATACTCGCATAGAGTTTTCCAAATCAGCCATTTCCTATAAGATAGGATAATCCCTTCTTCAGGTTGTTTTCTTGATTCAGAAGAGGTATTTTGTTAATATTCTATGAGATGTCCAAGTTGAGTGCAAGAGTTCTGGTGCTTAACAGGTTCTGGCAGGTAGTTAATATCTGTACAGTGAAGAGAGCCTTTTCTCTTCTCTTTCAAGATTCAGCCAGAGCCGTAGTTTTAGATGGAGGAGGATTTCAGACCTTTGATTTCCAAGGATGGATTAATTACTCACAAAACAACTTTTATTCTACTAAAGAGGCAAAAGAGAAAAAGGAATGGATAAGAACGGTAAAATATTCTCTGAGAATTCCTTGGATCATTCTCCTTGTCCATTACGAAGGTTACCCCCGTTTAAAGGTGAGCCTTACCCGAAGAAATGTTTACAAAAGAGATAACTTTACCTGTCAATACTGTGGTAAGAAATTTCAGCCCAAGTATCTAAATATAGACCATGTAATACCCAAACATAGAGGTGGCAAGACCACCTGGGATAATGTAGTCTGTTCCTGTATATGGTGTAACCTTAAAAAAGGGGGTAAGACTTTAGAGGAAGCAGGAATGAGGCTTCTTAAGAAACCCTCTGCTCCCGTAAAATTCCCTATTCACCAGGAGGATCTGATTAAGTTTTTCCATCCTTCTTGGAAGCATTTTATAGATCTTTCTTACTGGAAGGTAAAAGTGGGAGAAGAGGATGCCTCTTTATGAGTTAAAGTGCCCCTGTTGCGGGGGTAAGGTAGAGTGGAAGAAGGGAGAAAAATTACCTCTTTACTTCCCTTTCTGTTCATTAAGATGTAAATTGATTGACCTTGGCTACTGGCTGGAAGAGAAGTATGCCATTCCCTATTATGGTAAAGAAGAAAAGGAGAAGAAAAAATGATGATCAGGATGAAAGTGGCTGGAGTGACTCTTGACCCTATGACTAATGTGCCCATAATAATTCTTAAAGACCAGGAGGATCAGAGAACACTTCCCATATGGATTGGAATATTTGAAGCAAGTGCCATTGCTTTAAAACTGGAGGGGATTAAATCGGCGCGACCTTTAACTCATGATTTGCTGAAATCTGTAATAGAGCATTTAAATGCTAAAGTAGTAAAGATTATAATCGATGACTTAAGAGAAAATGTTTTTTACGCAAAAATTGCCCTTAAGATAGGGAGAAAAGTAATTTATGTTGATTCCCGTCCCAGTGATGCCATTGCTCTGGCTTTAAGAGCTGATGCTCCCATATATGTGGAGGAGAAAGTTATACAGAAATTCGGAAGTAAAGAGGTACTCCCCTCTCAATCTGAAGACCTGAAATCACTTCTGGAATCCTTTAATCTGGAGGAATTTGGGAAGTATAAAATGTGATCCATGAAAGAATACCTGTATTCCTTCTGGAAGGTGAGACTCTGTCGGAGGTATGGGGAAAAGCAGTCCTTAAGGTCTGGGAGGAGGGAACATCCTCTCGAACAGAGGATGACCGTTCTCAAGGCCCTCTTCCAAAGATGTTACTGTAATTATGGTAATTTACACTCTGATAGAGGGAATACACGATGGTTGGATTGACCCAGATAGTGGGAGATGGGGTTATACCTACCATGAAAGGCTTTTCCCTATCCTATAGAAGGGAAAAGAATAGAGAGAAATTAAAAGGAGGAAGTTTATGAATAGAAGGTTGAAGGTCCTGGCCATCCTCATTTTTTTACTGTCGGTAGGGACTTTGTTTTTCTCCTCTCAAGTTATCATGAGACTTAAAGAAGCAAAGGAGAAGATTGAGGAAATGAGTTCCACTATTCAGGAACTTGAGGGGAAGAATACTCAACTTACTCAAGAGGTGACCTCTCTCACCCAGACTAAGAATTATCTGGAGGAGACTCTGGCTCGGGTAAGGAGAGAAAAGGAAAGATACAGGAGCGCCTTAGAGAGAGAGAAGGAGTATTCTCAAAGACTGGAGGGGGAATTGGAGAAAGCCAAATCTAAGAATGAATCCTTAGAAAGGGAGGTTTCCTCTCTTAACTCTCGTCTAAGACTTCTTAAGACTCAGGTGGAGACATTAGAAGAGGAAAAGAAAAAAATAATCCTTACCTTAGAAGAGGAGAAGAAGAGAAGAAAAGAGCTGGAGAATGAATTAGCCAAGTATAAAGGGAAGAAAATACCTGAGGAGAAAAGAGAGGTTAAGTTAAAGCCAGAAGTGGAAAAAGGAGTAGTGGGTGAATTGGTGGAGTTCAGAGAGCCGGGTTTGGTGGTAGTTAAATTTTCTCAGGATAGAATACCTTCAAAGGGCGCAGTGCTTTATGCTTTCAGGGGCGGTAAAATTGTAGGTAAACTCACGGTTAGAGAAATATATAATACGGTGGTAGTAGCCAGAACTGATTTTGAGAGTCTGGATACCCGACTTAAACGAGGGGATATCCTGATAATTACTAAGTGGGTTCCGGCAAAATAGGAGGTGAAAATGGTGGGAGAAAATTTTCTGGATGAAGAAGAGGTCTTAAGAAAGTTAAAGATTAATAAGGCTCAACTGGAGGAGTTAATAAAGGAGGGGAAAATTCTTCCCTCCTATCAGGAGGGGATTCGTAAATTTAAGGAGAGCGAGATAAATCAATAACTATCTTCAAAGGAAGAGGTGGAGGCTCCTCCTGTGGAAGCACTTCTCATCTCCGAGCCAGAAAAAAATAAAGAGGAAACCGGTTCTACCAGGGTAATTGAGCCTCCCAAGGAAGCACCTAAATTACGGGTCAAGAGTATGCCGAAGGGAGAAACTCCGGAATTCCTGAAAGAACCGGCTAAAACAAGAGTGGAAGTGACTATGGGAGATAAAATTACTTTCCTCCTCTTAGTACTTTCTCTGATTGTTTCCCTTCTGGCAGTAATTCCTCTCTACTTTGTCTGGAAAGGGGGGACTATCCCCGGATTTCTCTCTTCTTTGGTTAAAGCACTGGGAAGTCTGGGAGGATAGAAGGTTCACCTACTTAAGATAGATGGCTGAGTTTCAAATAAAAACAGAATTTTATCAAGGTGAGTTAGGTGGGTTGGTAGAAGAGGTAAGGGAAGAGAAGTTAGATATCTTTCAAGTTTCTCTCCGAGAAGTGACTCAGGCACTCTTAGAGTATCTGAGAGAATTTGATACTTCAGATTTGGAAATGGTAGGCGACCTTCTGGTAATGCTGGCTACACTTCATCTATGGAAGTCTCAAAGGATGCTTCCTACTGAAGAGATAGAAGAAGAACCAGAAGGCAAAGATTGGGAGAACCTTAAAAAAGAGTATGAAGAATTTCATAAAATAGCGGAAAGACTAAAAGAAAAGGAGTTGGAAGAGGAGGATTACTTCTGGGCAGGTTATCTGGAAGAAAATGAGGAGGAAGAGTTGGTAGAAGTAGGTTTGGCAGAACTTATAGAGGCTTTCTCCCGGGTCTTGAGAGAAAGGTACCGGAAGAAAGAGGTGATGGAGATAATAGAGGATGAATTTACAGTAACTGAAAAGATGGAGGAAATATTAAAGGTTCTGGAAGAGAAGAGGAAGGTTAAGTTTTCCTCTTTATTCTTAAGGGCTTTAAACAAAATAGAGATGGTGGTTATATTCCTTGCCCTCTTGGAACTGGTAAAGTTAAGGAAAATTGCGGTTTATCAGAGGAAGCCCTTTGATGAAATATGGGTAAAGTTAAATTTTTGCTGAGTCTCCCTATGGATGAAGTTTATTTGAAGGGAGCCTTGGAGGCTCTGCTCTTTTCTTCCCCTTTTCCTCTGGACTTAAGAAAAATGAGAGAGATTCTGGGGGTGGAGAGGGATCTTATCCGGAAAACTTTAGAAGCTTTGATTAAAGAGTATGAAAGTCCGGATAGAGGAGTGAGAATAAGAG
>CAZSGC010000012.1:11436-22960 GCA_964606225.1 uncultured bacterium
GAATAAGAGAGGTCGCAGGGGGATTTAAGATCTTTACCCGAAAAGAATTTGCTTCTTTTATTCGAAAGCTTAAAAAGTTAAGAAAACATCGATTGAGTTTACCCGCTTTAGAGACTTTAGCTATAATTGCCTATAAACAACCCATTACCCGTCAGGAGATTGAAGAGATTCGGGGAGTGGAATCAAAGGAAATTCTCTATACTCTGCTTAAGAGAAAACTTATACGGATAGTAGGGAGGAAGAAAAGTTTAGGAAGACCTATCCTCTATGGGACCACTAAGGAATTTCTTACCTACTTTGGGCTGAAGAATTTGGAGGATTTGCCCCGCCTGGAAGAGGTAGGAGGAATAAATGGAGTTAAAGAAATTGCGAGAAGAGATTGATAAGATCGATAAAGAGATATTAAGGCTTCTCAGTGAGAGAGCCAGGTTGGTTTTAAAAATTGGAGAAAAAAAGAGAAGAGAGGGTCTTCCTATTTATAGTCCGGCCAGAGAAAGGGAGGTGATGGAGAGATGGCTCAAGGAGAACCCTGGTCCTCTCACTGAAAAAGATCTCCGCAGTATATACCGAGAGATTTCTTCAGTTTTTCTGAACCTTCAAAAACCTCTGGTAATTGCCTATCTGGGTCCTGAGGCTACCTTCACTCATCAGGCTGCTGCTCTGAAATTTGGTCACACACCTAAGTATCTTCCCACTAAGAGTATTGAGGAGGTTTTCCGGGAGGTGGAGAAAGGGAAGGCTGATTTTGGGGTGGTTCCTGTGGAGAATACTACCGAAGGGGTAGAAACCCATACCTTAGATATGTTTGTGGAGTCTGAACTATTAATAAGTGATGAGATACTGCTTAAGATTGTCCATAATCTCCTCTCTTATTCTCCTCTGGAGAAGATAAAAAAGATATATTCTCATCCCCAGGCTATTGCTCAGTGCCGTGGATGGTTGGAGAAGAATGTCCCCCAGGCAGAAATGATCGAAGTTTACTCCACCTCTCGAGCAGTGGAGTTGGCTAAGAAAGAAAAAGAAGCGGGTGCTATTGCCAGTGAACTTGCCAGCACAGTTTATAACCTTCCCATTCAGGAGAGAGGCATAGAAGACCGAAGGATAAATATTACCCGCTTTTTAGTGATTGGGAAGGATAGAATGGAGAGAACGGGGAAGGATAAGACCTCTATTATGTTTGCTCTGAAAGATGAGGTAGGAGCACTATTTAAATCTCTGGAGCCCTTTTGGCGTCATGGGATAAATTTAACTAAGATAGAATCCCGTCCTTCTAAGAGAAGACCCTGGGAATACTACTTTTTTGTAGATATGGAGGGGCATAGAGAAGAGGAAAGGTTAAGAAAGGCTCTGGACGAACTTTCTCATTTTGCTATTTATCTTAAAATATTAGGATCCTATCCTCAACGAGAGGTAATAGAATGAAACTTATGAGAAAGAATCTGGAAGACCTTATTCCCTATGAGCCGGGTAAGCCCATAGAAGAAGTTAAGAGAGAGTATGGTCTTAAAGAGGTCATAAAGATGGCTTCTAACGAGAACTGTCTGGGTCCTTCTCCTTTGGCTGTAGAGGCTTTAAGAAAGGCTCTCTCTAATATTCACCTCTATCCAGATGGAGGAGGTTTTAGTTTGAGGAGAAAAATTGCTCAACGTCTGGGTCTGAAGATGGAGAATATAATCCTGGGAAATGGTTCTGATGAGATCATACGTATGATTGTGGAAACCTTTCTTAATCCTGGAGAAGAAACTATCATGGGAGATCCTGCCTTCATTATTTATGAAATGGCTACCAAAGTTATGAATGGTAATTGTATAAAGGTTCCCTTGAAAAATTATGCCCATGACCTTTATGCCATGAGAGAAAAGATTACTCCTCGTACCAAACTCTTTTTTGTTTCCAATCCTAATAATCCTACGGGAACCATGGTTAGAAGAAAAGAGGTGGATGAGATAATGAAAGATTTCCCTGAACATACCATTGCAGTATTTGATGAAGCCTACTACGAGTATATTGAAGAGGAAGATTTTCCTGATACTCTCTACTGGTTGAAGAGAGGCAAAAACATTATCATCTTAAGAACTTTCTCCAAGATATATGGGCTGGCTGGCTTAAGAATAGGTTACGCTATCTCTTCCCCGCAGATAATCTCCGCCTTGAATCGAGTAAGGCAACCTTTTAACACCAATTCCCTGGCTCAGACAGCTGCCCTGGCTGCGCTTGATGATGAAGAACACGTAAGAAGAAGTAGGGAATTGAATCGGAAAGGTAAGGAGTATTTTTATCGAGAGTTTAGAAGAATGGGGCTGGAATTTATACCTACTGCCACTAACTTTATCCTGGTGAATGTGAAGAGAGATGGTAGAGAGGTGTTTGAAAAACTCTTAAGGAAGGGGATAATTGTAAGACCCATGAGTGGCTACGGTCTTTCTACCTTCATACGAGTTACCATTGGCAGGGAGGAGGAGAACCAGAAATTTATCTCCTCTCTTAAGGAAGTAATGGAGGAGATAGAAAATGGGTAAGAAGGCGTTTTTAATAATAGATATGCTTAAAGATTTTCTGGAAGAGGGGAAGCCTCTCTTTGTTCCTCCGGCACGTAAAATTATACCCTGTATTAAAGAGAGACTAAAGAAAGCCCGCCAGGAGGATATACCGGTTATTTACGTATGTGACTCCCATCATCCAGAAGACTGGGAATTAGAAGTTTGGCCTCCTCATGCTCTGAGAGGAACCCCAGGAGCAGAAGTGATTGATGAACTTAAACCCCAAAAAAGTGACTACATAGTCTTAAAAAGACGCTACTCCGGATTTCTGGGGACAGACTTAGACCTTCTCTTAAAAGAACTGGGGGTGGAAGAACTTATAATTACTGGAATTTTAACTAATATATGTGTGCTCTTCACTACTGCGGATGCTTTCATGAGGGGTTATAGAGTTATCATCCCTAAGGATTCGGTAGCCACTTTGAGTGAAGAAGACCAAAATTTTTCTTTGAAATTAATGAGAGAGGTTCTTAAAGTCAAGATAATTTAGTGTATTATGCCCAGTATAATCATTATAGGAAGATCGGTTAGTCTTACCGCAGGGATTTATAACTGTTGATAGGGAGAGAAGGTTCTTTTGATAGAGAAGTCTTCCCTGGAGGTGAACTTTTGCTCACCGAGAGAATTGATAATTATCTCCGTTTTCCCAGAAGGAAGAGAAGGAGCCGTAGCAGTTTTTTACTCTAATTATCTTCTGGAAAGGATTCATTCAGGTTGAGGATAATTTGGTTAGTTTTTCTTACTTTTTTCCTTTTCCCCCTTTACGGCGAAGAAAAACCAATTTTTACCTTTGTTCATCTTACGGATACTCAAATTTCCTTTAAGCCTTCTCCTCCTCTCTTTCTTAAATTTCGTATAGGTCCTTATAAAAGACACTGGCTGGATAGCCAGCATTCGGAGACCATTTTTAAAGAAACTGTTTTGTTTATTAACTCCTTGGAAGTTGATTTGGTGGTGCATACGGGAGATATAACTCAGGAAGGTGGAAAAGAGGAGATGGAGAAAGCCCACCAGATTTTGTCTCTCCTCCATAGCCCCTGGGGAGTTCTAATGGGAGACCATGATTATGATAGAAATCAAGGGAAATTTTACTATTCTGTTTTTAAAAGAAGAAATACTCTCTTTAATCGGGAAGGATACACTTTGCTTCTCTTCTCTATTTACCCTTCTGAGGAAGATTTTAAGTGGTTGCGTGTCCAACTTAAAAACTCATCTCCTCCCGTTATTTTCTTCACCCACCGGCTCCTTTACTGTGACCCTTTTACCCGCTGGCTGGCGAAAAGATTTAAGAGAGTACACTTACTTTCTCCAGACTGGCGAAAAATAAGGAAAATGCTCAAGGATAGTCAGAAGGTAGTTATGGTGGTCTCTGGACACATTCATGGTGATTTTTTGTGGAAGAGGGAGGGAATCTATTATCTTACTACTTCTTCTCTTACCGAACCTCCCCATACTTTTCGGGTATTTGAAGTCTACTCAGACAGTATTAAAACCTATCTTTATACTTCTCCTGATTGGAGGAAGGTTAAAGAGAGAAAATGGAAGAGAGAGGGGGAGAAAATCTTGAAGATAAAAGTGAGGTAAAGTTGATTTATGATATTATAGGTTAAGGAGAGATATGGCAAAGGAAGTTGTCAAAAGAGATGGGAGAATAGTTCCTTTTGATAGAGAGAGGATAAGGAAGGCTATCCAGAAGGCTTTAGAGGCAACAGGAGAGGGAGATGGAATGAAGGCGCATAGAATCAGCAAAAAAGTGGTGGAGAAGATAAAGAAAGAGGGAAAAGAACGCCTGCATGTGGAGGAAGTACAGGACTTGGTAGAGAGGGTGCTTCTGGAGAGTGGTTTGGTGGAAGTTGCCCGTGCCTATATTATTTACCGAGAGAAAAGGACTTTTCTAAGGGAGAGCAAGAAAATCTTGGGAGTGGTAGATGACCTCAAATTAGGGTTTAATGCCATAAAGATACTTCAGAGGCGTTACCTTCTTAAAGATGAGGAGGGGAAAGTTATAGAGACACCCCTTCAGATGCTGGAGAGAGTATCCCGCTGTATAGCGGAAGTGGAGAAGGATTACCAGGGTGAGGTTTCTTTCTGGGAAGAGAAATTCTTTGAGATGATGAGGAGGATGGATTTCCTTCCCAACTCTCCAACTCTTATGAATGCGGGAACACGCTTAGGACAACTTTCTGCCTGTTTTGTGATACCTGTAGAGGATTCTATCTCCGGTATATTTTCTGCCTTGAAAGAAATGGCCCTTATTCACCAGTCAGGAGGAGGTACGGGCTTTTCTTTCTCTCATCTGCGTCCCAAGGGAGATGTAGTCCGTTCCACAGGAGGTATTGCTTCCGGACCTGTCTCCTTTATGAAGATATTTGATTCTGCTACTCAGGTGATAAAACAGGGAGGGAGAAGGAGAGGGGCTAATATGGGAGTCTTGAGTGTGCACCATCCTGATATTTTAGAGTTTATAACCGCCAAGGATACTCCTGGAGTTCTGGAGAACTTTAACCTTTCTGTGGCCATAACAGATAGTTTCATGGAGGCTTTAAAAGAAAACAAAGAATTTCCCCTTATCAATCCTCGTACTAGGAAGGAGGTAAGAAGATTGAGAAGTGGAGAGGTGATGGATTTAATCTCCTTCCATGCCTGGAAGAATGGGGACCCGGGGATAATATGGATAGATGAGATAAATCGTCATAACCCTACCCCTCCCCTGGGAAGAATAGAGGCTACTAATCCCTGTGGGGAACAGCCTTTACTTCCCTATGAGTCCTGTAATCTGGGTTCCATAAATCTTTCCCATATGGTGAAAGAGGGAGAAATAGACTGGGAGAAATTGAGAGAGACAGTAAGAGTGGCGGTTCATTTCTTAGATAACGTGATAGATGCCAACTCCTACCCTGTAGAGGCGATAGAAAGGATGACTAAGGGTAATAGAAAGATAGGTCTGGGAGTAATGGGTTTTGCGGATCTCCTTATAAAACTTAAGGTGCCTTATGACTCTGAGGAGGCGGAAAAGATAGCCAGAAAAATCATGAGGTTCATCCATGAGGAGGCGGTAAAAAAATCAGTGGAGTTGGGGAGAAGGAAAGGTTCTTTCCCTAACTTTGAAAAGAGTGTATGGAAAAGAAGAGGGCTGGATGCTTTGAGAAATGCTACTTTGACCACTATCGCCCCCACAGGTAGTATCTCTCTCATTGCAGGAACTACTTCTGGAATTGAACCCCTCTTTGCCATCTCTTTCATTAGAGAGGTTATGGAAGGCACCCAACTTCTGGAGATAAACGAGGAGTTTTTAAGAATGGCCAGAAAGGAGGGTTTCTACTCTCGAGACTTAATGCTGGAAGTGGCTCGGGTGGGAAGTGTAAGGGAAGTAAAAGGAATCCCGGAGGAAGTTAAGAAAATCTTTGTCACTTCTCTGGATATAAAACCAGAGTGGCATGTGAGAATTCAGGCTGCCTTTCAGGAATTTACCGATAATGCTGTCTCCAAAACCATAAATTTCTCTCCGGAGACCACTCCCCAGGTTATAAAGGAGACTTTCCTTTTAGCCTATAAACTGAAGTGTAAGGGACTTACAGTCTATCGTTACGGAAGTAGGAAAGAACAGGTGCTTTACCGTGGAAATGTTCCTCGTGCTAAATTAGAAGAGGAGTTTATAAAAGTGGATTCTGAATTCTTTGGCGAATGCCGTATCTGTGGAGTATAAATTTTAAATTTGATACTCTCCTCCATACCTGATAAAATTTACCCAAACTTTAAACTTTGAGAATATGAAGGCACAGATTCTGGAGGAAAGAGAGAAACTTATCTTAAAAGAGGTAAAGACTCCTTCTCCTAAGGAAGGAGAAATTCTCATAAGAGTAAAAGCCTGTGCTATCTGTGGAACAGATGTAAAAGTTTATCATCATGGTCATCGTCTTATAACTTTTCCCCGCATAACCGGACATGAAGTGGCGGGAGAAATAGTGGAGGTAGGAGAGGGCGTTGAGAGTTTTAAAGAGGGGGATAGAGTGAGTGTGGCTCCTGCTGTCCCCTGCAGAAACTGCTATTACTGCTGGAGAGGCGAGCAGGCCATGTGCCAGAATTTGAGAGCCATAGGTTATTACTGGGATGGGGGTTTTGCGGAGTATATGCTGGTGCCACAAGAAGCAGTTAAGGGAGGATGTGTGAATAAACTCCCTCCTGGGATAGATTTTTGCGAAGGCGCCTTGGCAGAACCCTTAGCCTGTGCTATCAATGCTCAAGAACTAACCAAGGTTAAGGAAGGAGATACGGTAGTTATTATTGGAGGAGGCCCCTTAGGTGCTCTCCACTCTCAATTAGCCAGAGCCCGAGGAGTAGAGAAGGTTATTTTAGTAGAAATTTCTCCTCACCGGTTGAAGATGGTAAAAAGAGTAGCAGGAGCGGATATTTATCTTAATCCGCAGGAAGAAGATTTGAAAGAAAAAGTTACCGAACTTACCCAGGGAAGAGGAGCAGACCAGGTGATAGTAGCCTGCTCTTCTCCTGAGGCGCAGAAACTGGCTCTGGAAATTGTGGCTCCCTTAGGATGGGTAAATTTCTTCGGAGGACTTCCTAAGGATAAACCCTATGTTAATCTGGATACCAACCTTATTCATTACAAAGAATGTTTTGTCACCGGAACCCATGGCTCCAGCCCTTTACATAATCGGATGGCTCTGGAGGTGATTTCTAAAGGAAAAGTTAAGGTGAGGGAGTTAATCTCTCAAAAGTTACCTCTGGAGAAATTACCCCAGGGTCTGGAATTGGTGGAGAGGGGAGAAGTTCTTAAGGTTATAATAGAACCTTAAAAGGGAGGATATTATGCCTATAAAGGAGAGTAAAGAAGAATTACTGGGTTATCTTAAGAAAATGTTACAGATTCGTTACTTTGAGCAGAAGGTATGGGAACTTTTATCCAGGAATATTATAAAAGGAGCCTCCCATGTTTATGAAGGGGAAGAAGCGGTAGCAGTAGGAGCTATTGCGGCTATCAGGGAGGATGATTATATAACCTCTACTCATCGAGGTCATGGTCATTGCTTGTGTAAAGGAGGGGAACTCAAATACATGCTGGCAGAACTCTGCGGGAAGGCAACCGGTTACTGCAAGGGACGGGGAGGGTCCATGCATATTGCGGATGTAACCAAAGGTAATCTGGGGGCTACAGGAATTGTGGGGAGTAATATACCTATAGCTACTGGGGCAGGTTTATCTATAAAATTGAGGGGAACAGACCAGATAGTCCTCTGCTTTTTCGGTGATGGGGCTACCAACAATGGAGTATTCCACGAATCTTTAAATCTGGCTTCTCTATGGAAACTTCCAGTAGTTTATGTATGCGAGAATAATCTCTATGGTATGAGTGTGTCTGTCAATAGAGCCTCTGCAGTGAAAGATCTTTACAAAAAAGCCTGTGCTTATAATATGGTGGGAGAGGCCGTGGATGGGATGGATGTTCTGGCAGTAAAAGAAGCGGTCTCCCGAGCGGCAGAGAGAGCCAGGAAGGGAGAAGGTCCAACTCTTCTGGAGTGTAAAACTTACCGTTACCGAGGACATTCACGAAGTGATGCCCGAGTTTACCGAACTAAGGAAGAGGAGGAATACTGGAAGGAAAGAGACCCTATAAAGAATTTCTGGCAGAGACTCCTTAAAGAGGGAATTGCTACTCAACAGGAGTTAGAGGGAATAGAGAGAGAGGTGGAGAGAGAGATAGAGGAAGCAGAAAAATTTGCTCTGGAGAGTCCCTATCCTCCTTTGGAGGAACTGGAAAATGATGTATATGTAGAGGAGGAATCCAAATGAGAATCATTACCTATCGGGAGGCTTTAAGGGAAGCCCTGATTGAAGAGATGAGGCGGGATGAGAGAGTTTTTCTTATGGGAGAAGACATTGCTATATATGGAGGTGCCTACAAGGTTACCGATGGGCTTTACAAAATGTTTGGTGAGGATAGAGTAAGAGATACTCCTATATCAGAGGCAGCCATTGTAGGATGTGCTACAGGAGCTGCCCTTACGGGTATGAGACCGGTAGCTGAAATTATGTACATTGATTTCCTGACCCAGGGCATGGACCAGTTGATAAATCAGGCTGCCAAGATGAGGTATATGTTTGGAGGGAAAAGCAAGGTCCCTTTAGTGGTAAGGACTCAAGGAGGTGCGGGAAGAGGCATTGCTGCTCATCACTCTCAAAGCCTGGAGGCCTGGTTCATTCATGCTCCTGGTCTTTATGTGGTTATGCCTGCCACTCCCTACGATGCTAAAGGACTTCTTAAATCTTCCATCCGAAACGATAATCCTGTTCTCTTCATAGAACATAAGATGCTTTATAGAGTAAAAGGGGAAGTACCAGAGGAGGAGTATCTGGTTCCCATTGGAAAGGCGGATATAAAGAGAGAAGGGGAGGATGTAACCATAATTGCCTATTCCCGTATGCTTTATGTAGCCCTGGAGGCAGCGGAAGAACTGGAGAAAGAAGGGATTTCCTGCGAAGTAGTAGATTTGAGGACTCTGAAGCCCTTAGATGTGCAGACTATAGTAGAATCGGTAAAGAAAACCGGTAGAGTAGTTATAGTTTCCGAAGGTTATCGTATTGGAGGAGTGCCTTCAGAGGTAGCCATGGTAATAATTGAGGAAGCCTTTGACTATCTGGATGCTCCCATAAAAAGAGTAACCACTCCAGATGTACCTATCCCTATGAGTCCTCCTCTGGAAGAATGGGCTATCCCTTCCCCACCTAAGGTAATTCAGGCGGTCAAGGAAATCCTTTAGGCTAACTCCATATACGCTTGGAAGAGAGCTCTATAGTATCTGAGCAGTCTTTCTGGTTCTGGACTTTTGGGAATTTCTGCTAAACAGAAGCCTTTAAAATTTTTTCCTTTAAGGAGAGAAAAAAGTTCTCTCCAGGGGTAATCATTCCATAATTCATTGATGTGTACTATATCTATCCAATTCTCCAGAAGTTGGAAATTCTCTTTGATTGAACCTTTCTCATCCCTATCTGTCATATTGGAATTCCAGCATACATAAACATTAGGATGGGAGGCTTCTTCCATCATCTTTCTGATATAAGGAGGATGGGAGGTCTCCTTTCCGTGAACTTCCAGCCTTATCTTTATCCCGTAATCCTGAGCGAAGTCCGCACATTCTCTCAAAGAGATAGCAATCTGGGATATAGTCTTCTCCTTAGAGACTTGCGGAGGAAAAGCATTGGGCCTCACTTTCACCCCTTCCGCTCCCACATCATAGGCTAATTTTACATATTCTTTAGTTCCTTCAATGTTTCTTTTAAGTTCTTCTTTATCCGGAGAGTGAAATTCAAAAGCGGTTCCCAATCCTACCAGTTTCACGGGAGAATCTTCAAACCTCTTTTTAATCTCTTCTCTTTCTTTCTTGGAGAGGGTAGACTCCACCCCATGAGCATGGGTGGTACGGAGTTCTACTCCCTGATATCCCAATTCAGAGCATATCTTAATGATGGTATTCACATCCCACTCTTCAGCAATCTGATAAGTTACTATCCCTAATTTCATATTCTCCTCTCCTTTCTTAAGGTTGTTTGAGAGACATCCATTATATAAACCTGCCTTTCTCCCTCATGCACAGAGTCAAAGCAAACTTGAGTATCCTCTCTATTCCAGCGTGGATGAAGGTCGCATCTAATCTCTCCCTGAAAAAGAGGTGGAGAATAAAATTTCCCTAGGATTATTTCCCTTTCTTCTTTAAGGTTAAAAATTTTTAAGGTCTGGTATCTATTCTCATCAGGATAGGTATCCAGCAGTATCCACTCTCCGGAAGAAGAGAAACTGCAGTGTCCATCTTCTCTGAGAATACCTTTCCCCACAATTTTATTCTCACCTCCTTCTCTATCCTCTACCAGATAAAACCCCTTTCCCTTTCTCCCTTCCATCCATACCAGAATTTCTTCTGAATTTCTCCAGTCATAATGAGAGACCAGACCGTAATTTACAAGACACCTGACTTCAGATCCATCAATGTTCGCAGTAAAAAGGGCGGTAAGGTGAGGTTTATTTTCCTCCGGCTTCCAGCGGGAAAGGAAAGCAAATCTGGTATCCTGAGGGTTAAAAAGAGTATGATTAAACCAGAAGGTTTTATCCTTCACTTTTTCTGAGTGAGGATATAAATCCACAATCTGCTTTATACTCACGATAAGTTTCGCTTCTCCTTTTTCCAGGTCTAAGAGATAGATGCCATCCTTATCCGGATGAGGTTCCTTACAGAAAGGGTCTTCAACACCTGCATACCCGTACCCTGGTCGGGTTACATGAAGTCGAGCAAAATTAAGACTCAAAGCATATTTCCCGTTATGGCTTAATGCACTTATAGGTCGAGGTAATATTCTTTTATTACCACTATGAATATCCAGAATTACAGAGAAAAACTCTTTCCCCTGGCGAACATTGAAGATTATTTCTGAATCAGATTCAGGTGGTAACCAGTGAACCATTGCCCCCTGCTGAAAATTCCAGGCATAAGTTCTGGCTAAAGGGATAAATTCTAAACGGGAGAGGTCTATTATCCCCACCGTAGCTGAATCTTCCGCTTGAGGGGGGCGATTCTGGAAAGGCACCTCCAGACATAATAAATATTTACCCCTTGCATCCCAGGGCTGGGGTTGACTCCCGTAATACCCTATAAAATGATAGTTAGGACCAGAAGTTATCCGTTTAATTGGAAAGGTACCCTTTTTCATATCCAGAAAATAAAGTTTTCCTTTGTTCCTGTAAGTAAGTCTATCAGGAACCATATACCTACTGCACAATACTGCCCAAGGATCAGACCCAAAAAGAAAGGATTGCTTAAACCATCTGGTCCGTAAACTTTATTCGTTGCTACACAATGAGCATAGATTATTTGATCTGTTGCAGTATCAATAACAGGGTCAGAGACATATCCGGGTCTTCCTCTTAAATATCTTATTAAAAGTTGTGTTATTGTAGAATCTAAATCTGCTTCACAAAC
>CAZSGC010000013.1:0-14012 GCA_964606225.1 uncultured bacterium
ACGGTAGAGGAGAAGACTGGAGACATCCACCTTTAGTAAGGATGAGCAATACCTACTTTTCTCCAGGAGAAGATTCTTTAGAAGAAATGATAGCAGAAATGGAAAAGGGAATTCTGGTGGAAGAAGTAGGAAGGGGGGGTTATGTACTGCCTGAGCGAGGACAGTTTATGTTAAATATAAACTCCTCCTGGTGGATTGAAAAAGGTAAAAAGAAAAAACTTTTAAGAAACGTTTCTCTCTCCGGGCTTACCTTAGAGACCCTCCTCAAAGTAGAGAAGGTCTCCTCCCACTCTATCCTCTCCGGTATGGGAGGAGTATGCGGTAAAGAGGGGCAACATGTATATGTGGATGATGGAGGTCCCTATATTAAGGTAAAGGAACTGGTGGTAGGAGGATGGAAAGAGAAGATTTAAAGGAAATACTTAAAAGAATCGGAAGAAAGGGGATAAGAGATGCAGAAGTCTATCTTTATGAAGGGGAAGTCTTCACCATAAGAATCAAAAACTCCTCCATAGATTCTCTTCATATACATCATCCCTCTTCCCTTCACTTAAGAACCTTTTATCAGGGAGGGAAAAGCAAAATTACCTGTTCTCCTTCTGCTCCAATAGAAGAAATAGTAGAGTCCAGTGTCTCTCTGGCCAAGAATACTTCTGCCGACCCTTACTTTCGTTCTCTCCCCCATCCTCGTCCTTCCTTGCCAGTGGAAGAATTATGGGATGAGAAAGTAGCCAGACTTCAGAAGTCTGAAGTCGTCTCCTGGGTAAAAGAAATTTTACAGGAGGCTAAAGAGGAAGAGCCAGAAATAAGAATTTCCGGTGAGTTATCTCTCTCCCAGAACCATTACTTTCTGCTTAATTCCCACGGTATAGAATTTAAGCATTCCTTCACTCATCTTTCCTTGGGACTTTATGGAGTTCTATGGAAAGGAGATGAGGCAGGTTCTTTCTTTGATTTTATAGAATCTCATAACTTAGAGGACTTCTCATACCCGGGAATAGGGAAAAGAATATCCAGGAAGGCACGTGAGTATCTGGGAGCCAGGAAACTAAAAACCGGGAAATTGCCTGTAGTTCTGGGACCCCTGTCCACCTTTTACTTCTTGAGGGCTTTAGCACATTCTTTAAATGCGGAAGATATCCAGAGAGGAAGATCCTTCTTCTGTAATTTACTGGAGAAGAAAATAGCCTCTGAGATTTTTACCCTTGCCGATGATGGATTGCAGAAGGGAGGTCTTTATTCTTCCTCTTATGATGGTGAAGGAACTCCCAGGAGAAGACTTCCCCTCTTTCAGGAGGGTTACCTTCTAAATTACCTTCACAACTCTTACACTGCAGGCAAGACAGGGAAAGAAAGTACCGGTCATGCTACTTTCGGGGGAGGTATTGCTCCCACTAACTTAATCCTTCAGCGAGGAACCAGAACTTTAAAGGAGATAATAGGAAGTCTCCGGGAAGGAATATACTTGGAGTTTTCCTCCCTCTCTCCTCATCCAGTAACCGGGGATATTTCCCAACCTGTAGATTTTGGCTTTAAGATCGAAAAGGGAGAGATAACTTACCCTCTAAAGAATGTGATGATAGGAGAAAATTTCCTGCGTATATTGAGCCGGATAGAAGAAATTTCCTCTGACTATCGCAGTATTCCTGGTAATCCAGTGCCAGGAATACTTATAGGTAGTGTTTTCGTATCTTCCGGTCTTTAAAGATAGGAGGGGAAAATGGATATTCCTTATTTTACAGAAAACTTCCTCAAGGCTTTTTATAGGAAAATCAAACCTTCTCTCTCCTTTGAATGTAAAGATAAAGAGGAATTTGAAAAATGGAAAGAGAAACTTATCTTAAAGGTTAAAGAACTCTTAGGAGAGTTTCCCTCTCTCGCTCCCCTAAAACCTCAACTGTTTTCTCAGGAAGAGAAGGAAAAATATATAAGAGAGAAATGGGTTATTCAAACGGAAGAGGATTGTTTTATGCCTCTTTATCTACTTATCCCTAAGGGAAGAAAAGAAGGACAGAAACTACCTGCTATACTCTGCTGTCATGGTCATGGGCCGTATGGGAAAGACCCAGTAGCAGGAGTTCATTTCCATCATCCAGAAAGAATTAGGGATATTCAAAGACTCAACTACAACTATGGAGAACAGATGGCTATGAGAGGTTATGTAACTATCTGTCCGGACTGGAGGAGTTTTGGAGAAAGAATCGGGTATTTTAACCCTTATCAAGGAAAAGATATATGCAACGTCCATTTCCTCCAGCATCTACTTTTAGGCAGAACACTCTTTGCTTCCAATCTTTTTGATGGAATGAGAGCCATTGATTTCCTTCTCACCAGAGAAGAGGTGGATAAGGAAAAAATTGGTTGTATGGGATTATCCTTTGGAGGAACCATGACTCTCTATTTATCTCTCTTGGATGATAGAATAAAAGCAGCAGATGTCAGTGGTTTCGCTACTACTACCTGGCACTGGGCTATTGACAGACCTAACTTCTGTGGTTCTCAATTAATACCCCATCTTTACAGATATGCAGATATAGGAGATATATTCTGTGCCTTAGCCCCCAAACCTCTGCTTATAGAGAGTGGTTCCACAGACACTTGCTTTTATTTTTCCCATTCTTTACCAGTTCATGAAAAAGTAAGAAAGGCCTATCGGATAGTGGGGAAAGAAGAAAATCTCTGGATTGAGGCTTTTGAAGGTGAACATAGTTTCTCTGGAAAGAAGGCTCCTGAATTTTTCGATAGGTTCTTAAAAAACTACCCTTCCTGATATGCATTACCTCTCTAATCCTCTACCTTCTTTGAGGAAGGCATGGTATAATTAAAATCTTGCCAGAGATGGAGATAGGTTTTTTCCTCCCCCGTTTAGAGAGAGAAAAGTTATTCCCCTTACTGGAAACTGCCAAGATTGAAAAAGTAGAGTTAGATTCTCCCTATATTTATGAAGAGAGAGATATCCTTCCCCAACTGCTTCAGAGAGGGATTCAAATCTTAAGTGTCCATGCCCCTTACGGAGAGAAAAACGACCTTTCCTCTCCAGAGGATAAAATTAGAAAACTGGCCCTTGCTAAATTGAGGAGACTCATAACCTCACTTCCTTCTGACCAAAGATTAAAAATAGTTATCCATGCTTCACCTCCCTTAAAAAAGGAAGAGTATGCCCGAAGAAAAGAGTATTTTAAATCCTCCCTGGAGGATCTCCTTACGCTGGCTGAAAAATTTAAAGTTACTCTGGCTCTGGAGAATCTTCCCCCTGGATACTTAGGAGATAAAGCGGAAGATTTAAAGGAAATTTTAGAAACCTTCCCTTCTCCTTATTTGGGAGTCTGCTTAGATGTGGGACATGCCCACTTAACCGAAGGGATAGAAGAATTCTTTACTATTCTTAAAGAAAAGATAGTAACGACCCATATTCACGATAATAATGGCAACGAGGACCTTCATCTTCCCCCTCCCTATGGAACTATATGCTGGAATAAATTAATCCAGAAATGGGAAGAGGAAAAAGTTTCTTTCCCTTTAATCATAGAAGCATACCCCTGGGGAAAAGAAGAATGGGTATGGTTAACCATAGAGATAGAAAATTTCTTCTCAGGTAAAATTCTGCAAGAAGGTGGATGTTACCTGAAATGTAAAACCTGTGGTCATTTTCTCTTTGGAGATAAGAAAAATCCCTTCTGCTATTGCAAAAAAGAATCGTTGATAGGAAGAGCACTTTAAAAAGAAATTTTTTCTGATACACTAACTTAATATGAGAAAGTTTCTCTATATCTTACTTATAATCTTAATTGGATGGAGTATATTCTTTCTATATAAGGCAGGAATCTTCCTTAGAAAAATTTTGAATAAAAAAATTCTCCTTCAGGTTTTCTCCTCCCAAGAGATTCAATTTCTAAATACTTTCCTTTTACTTTCCTTACTCAGCCTTCTTCTAATTTCTTTGGTTCTTCAACTTCTACATCTTTTACCTCAGAAGAGAAAAAAATGACCTTAGGTGAACTGCTGAAAAAAAGAAGCGAAAAATTTTCTCACCGGCTCTCTCTTATAACTCCGGAAAGAAAAATTACCTATCAAGAATTAAATAGACGCGTTAATCAACTGGCAAATTTTCTCCTTAAAAAAGGTCTCCAGAAGGGAAGCACTGTAGGTATACTCTCCCGAAACTCTATAGAATTTGTAATAACTCTTTTTTCCCTTTTTAAGATAGGAGGAATTGCTGTTCCCTTAAATTACATGTTAAATAAAGAAGAAATCTACTTCATTTTAAGAGACTCTCATGCAGTGTGGTTAATCTGCTCTGAGGAATTTCTAACTTTGGCAGAAGAACTCTTCTCTCGGCTGGAGGATTTGGAGAATATTCTGGTTGTGGAGAGAGAATGGCAGGAAAATCCTTCTCTTTCTCAGGTTTTTCATATCTCTTCTTCGGAAGAACCTCCTATCCAGACTGGTGAGGAAGATGTGGCTCTTCTCCTCTATACTTCCGGGACTACGGGAGCACCAAAGGGGGTTATGTTAACACATAAAAATATTCTCTCGGATGTGGAAGCCTGTCTTAAAAGGGTAAGAGTAACTCCCCGTGACAAATTCTCCCTACTTCTTCCTCTGTTTCATTCCTTCACCTTTACCGCCTGCCTTATAACTCCCCTTTATCAAGGTGCCTCTTCCATAATCATAAAAAGCCTCACCCCCTTCCGAGAGGCTATAAAAACGCTTTTCCGTAATAGAGTAACCGTGCTTCTGGCCATTCCTTCTATCTTCTCCCTCCTGGCTGAGGTAAATCCCCCCTTTTTCCTCCGGAATCCTCTCCTCCGAAAATTCTTTCCTTTAAGATTCGGCGTCTCAGGAGGGGAAAAACTTTCTGCGGAGAAGGGGAAGAAATTTTCCCGCCTCTGGAGGACTCCTTTACTGGAAGGATACGGTCTTACAGAAGCCTCTCCAGTAGTTTCTCTCAATCCACTTTCCAAACCTAAGTGGGGCTCTGCAGGTCCTCCTCTTCCCGGCATTCAGGTAAAGATAGTGGATGAAGAGGGTAAGGAGGTTAAAAAAGGAGAGGTGGGAGAAATAATTCTTAAAGGTCCTACAGTAATGAAAGGATACTATAACCGTCCTCGCGAAACTGAAGAGGTTATTAAGGAGGGATGGCTTTACACAGGTGACTTAGGTAAGATTGATGAGGAAGGCTATTTATACATTATAGATAGAAAAAAGGACCTGATTGTAGTAAAAGGATTAAATATTTACCCAAAGGAAATAGAAGAGATACTGAATTTCCATCCTAAGGTTAAGGAATGTGCAGTGGTAGGAATAAAAAGGAAAGATAAGGGAGAAGTGCCGGTAGCCTTTGTAGTTCCTAAAGAAGAGGAAAAATTAACAGAAGAAGAGTTAAAAAAACATTGCCAATCTCTTCTGGCTTCTTATAAAATACCCAGAAGGTTTGAGATAAGGAAAGAACTGCCTAAGTCCTCTACGGGAAAGATACTTAAGAAAGTGTTAAGACAGGAAAAGATATGGTAAGAGTAAGATTTGCCCCCTCTCCAACTGGTCCCTTACATATCGGGGGAGTGAGAACCGCTCTCTTTAACTGGCTCTTTGCCAGACATCACCAAGGTAAATTCATCTTAAGGATAGAGGATACGGATGTTTCTCGTTCCCGGAAAGAAATGGTGGAGGGGATAATAGAAGGGTTAAGATGGCTGGGACTGGACTGGGATGAAGGACCGGAAGTAGGAGGACCTTACGCTCCCTACTTTCAAAGTCAGCGTCTTTCTATCTACCAGAAATACGCTCAGAAATTGGTGGAGGAAGAGAAAGCCTATTTTTGTTTCTGTACTCCTGAAGAGTTGGAGGAGAGAAGGAAAATTTTCCTCTCCCGGGGAGAAGTTCCTGTCTATGATGGAAGATGCAGAAACCTCTCCCCAAAAGAGATAGAAAAATTTATAGCGGAGGGAAGAAAAAAGGTAATAAGATTCAAATGGGAAAAGCCAGTTACTTCTTTTCAAGACCTTATCCATGGAAAGATTGATTTTGGTCAGCACCATTTTGATGATTTCGTGATAATGAAAGCAGATGGAACACCCACCTATAACTTTGCCTGTGTAATTGACGACCACCTAATGGAGATCACTCATGTCATAAGAGGAGACGACCATATCACCAATACCCCCAGACAGTTGGCCATATACTTTTCCTTTGGATGGAGTCCTCCAGAGTTTGCCCACATCCCCCTAATCTTGGGCCCGGATAGAAGTAAACTCTCTAAGAGACACGGGGCTACTGAACTTCTGGAGTACCGCAAGAAGGGATACCTTCCAGAGGCTCTGATTAATTTCCTGGCTTTATTAGGTTGGTCTCCGGATACCAACCAAGAGATCTTGGGAAGAGAAGAACTTATTAACTCCTTTTCTTTAAAACAAGTCACTAAGAGAAACGCCATCTTCAACTTGAATAAATTGAACTGGTTAAACGGAGAATATATCCGGAGAATCCCTTTAAAAGAATTCATTCCGAGGGTGAAAGAGACCATTATTTCCACCTTCCCTGACTCTAAGAGGTTTCCTCCCCAGTGGTGGGAGAAATTTTCCTCTCTTTATCAATCCAGGATAAAGAATCTCTCTCAATTAGTAGAGGATTCTTCCTTCTTTTTCCTGAAAGATTACCCCTTTGATAAAGAATCGGTAGAAGAGTTCTTAAAAAAGCCATATGTCCCCTCCATGTTAAAGAAAATCCAGCAAGAGATTCAAAAAATTGCTAACTTTAAAGCCCCTCTTATTGAGGAGTGTTTAAGAAAACTGGCTGAGAAACTGGGCTTAAGTGGTAAAGAATTCATCCATCCTTTAAGAGTCGCCCTCACGGGGAAAAAAGTCAGTCCTCCTCTCTTTGAGGTAATGGAACTTCTGGGTAAAGAAAGGTGCTTAAAGAGAATAGAGAGAGCCTTAAATCTTTTAGAGGGTAAAGAATGATAAAATTTGGAGTTTGCAATGAAATGTTTGAAGGATGGAAAATAGAAGATGTTTTTCAGTTCGCCTCCCAAACAGGTTACCATGGAGTAGAAATAGCCCCCTTTACTCTTGCTGATTCGGTGGAGGAAATCTCCTCTTCTCAAAGAAGGCGGATAAGGGAAGAAGCCTTGAGGTCAGGTCTGGAAATAATAGGTCTACACTGGCTCTTGGTAAAACCAGAAGGACTTTACATAAATCATCCTCAAGAAGAAATAAGAGAAAAAACCAGCCAGTATCTTCAGGAGTTGATAAAATTCTGTCACGATCTGGGAGGAAGAATAATGGTAATCGGTTCTCCTCATCAGAGGAACATTTTACCGGGTATTTCTTACCAAGAAGCATGGGAATTAGCAAAAAAGACTTTGTTAGAATGCCTTCCTCTGGCTGAGGAGAAAAATGTCTATCTCTGCTGGGAACCTCTTTCTCCCAAAGAAACCAATTTTATTAATACTTCTCAAGAGGCAGTAAAGTTGATTAAAGAAATTAACCATCTCCATCTAAGACTGATTCTGGATGTAAAAGCCATGAGTTCAGAGAAAAAAACTTATTCGGAGATAATAAGAGAGGGGAGTGAATATCTCTTTCATTTCCATGCCAATGATGACAACGGTCTGGGTCCTGGGTTTGGGAAGGCAGATTATAAGGAAATTGCCCAGACTTTGAAAGCCATTAACTACTCCGGATACCTTTCTGTAGAAGTCTTTGACTTTTCCTTGGGAGCAGAATATATTGCTCGTAAAAGTCTGGAAAATCTTAGAAATTACTTTAAGGAGGAAAACTCATGAAACTGAGAGTAGAAGCAGGGAATCATTATCGATTTAACACTCTAATAACTCAGTGGCTGGAAAAAAGACTGGAGGAGGAAGGAGGAGGATGGCTACGGGAAGAAAAAAGTGGAGAGAGAATTCCTTTCCAGTGGGAGACAAAGAAAGACAGAAACCTGATTACTTTCCTTCTTCCCCATCTAAGTCCAGGAGAGAAAAAAGTTTTTGAAGTAGAGGTAGAGAAAGAAGATAATCCCAAGAAGGTGAGGATACAAGATAAGGGAGAGAGGATTGAAGTATGGATGGAGGATAAACTCTTCACTACTTTCCATTACTCTACCCGCTGGGTAAGACCCTTCCTTTTCCCGGTGTATTCACCCTCTGGCAAATTACTGGTGAGAGAACTTCTGGAGAATAAACCAGGAGTGGAACACCCCCATCATAGAGGTATTTGGGTGGGTCATGGTGATGTTAATGGGGTGGATAACTGGAGCGAGATGAAAGGACATGGTTATCAGAGAGTAATAGAAATTCCCTGTATTAAGTCCGGGGAGATAAAAGGAGAGATATCCTCGGTTGTCTCCTGGAGAAACTCAGGAGAAAGGGAAATCTTAAGAGAAGAAAGAAAAATGATATTTTACTATCTTCCTGAGGGGAGAATTATTGACTTTACTATCTCCTTTTCCTCCTCCAAAAATCAAGTAATTTTTGGAGATACTAAGGAAGCAGGAATTTTATCGGTAAGAGTCAATCCATCTATGAACGCGCCTGAGAAAGGAATTCTGGAAAACTCCTGGGGTGGTATTAATGAGGAAGAAGTTTGGGGAAAAAGAGCCTTCTGGTGTGACTACTCTGGGCCAGTGGAGGGAGAATGGTGGGGAATTACTATTTTTGACCATCCGGATAACCTTCGCTCCCCTACTTACTGGCATGCTCGAAATTACGGTCTGATGACTGCTAATCCTTTTGGATTAAGTTATTTCCTGGGAAAGGGTAAAGATGGAAAATATATCCTCCCCCCTAAGAAAAAGTTGGTTTTTCGTTATCGGTTATATATTCATAAAGGGAAAGCACAAGAGGGAAGAGTTAAAGAAAAGTTTTTGGATTACTGGGTTCCCCCCACGGTTGAGTGGGTCCAATAACCAAGGAGGTATTCCATGATACTGACAGGATTAGGAGATGAGATTTCTCCTCAGTTAAAGGAACAACTAAAGGTAATGAGAGGAGAAGGAATTAAATATCTGGAGATAAGAGGAGTATGGGGGAAAAATATACTGGATCTTTCTTTCCCAGAGTTAGAAAGAGTGAGAAGGGAACTGGAAGAGGAGGGATTTAAAATATCTGCTATAGGTTCTCCCATAGGAAAGATCAAAATTACTGATGACTTTGAAGAACACCTTAAGAAATTCCAGAAGGCTTTAGATATAGCCAAAGCCCTCCATGCCTCTTATATAAGAATCTTCTCATACTATATCCCTACTCAAGAAAAGCCTGATAAATTCAGGGAAGAAGTAATAAGGAGAATGGAAAAGAAACTTAGACTGGCGGAGAAGGAGAAAATAATCCTGCTTCATGAAAATGAAAGAGGTATTTATGGAGACCTTCCCGAAAGATGTAGGGATATTCTCCAGTATTTTAACTCACCTAATTTAAGGGCAAATTTTGACCCCGCAAACTTTGTATTTGAAGGAGTAAAACCTTATTCACAGGCTTACCCTATCCTTAAAGATTTTATTGCTTACGTTCATATAAAAGATGCTAAAAGATCTCCTCAAGGGATAGTCTGTGTACCTGCTGGGGAAGGAGAAGGAGAAATTCCCCAGATACTAAAGGACCTTCATCAGAATGGGTATAATGGATTTCTCTCTTTAGAACCTCATCTTGCTCAGGCAGGAAGACTCTCAGGATTCTCTGGTCCCGAAGGTTTCTCTATAGCTGCAAGAGCCCTCAAAAAAATTTTAGACCAATTAAAGATTTCTTATGAATAATCCCTTGGAGAAGGTTAGTAATACTCTTACTCTTTCTTCTCCCGCCAAGGTTAACCTGTTTCTGGAGACTCATTATCCAAGAGAAGATGGTTACTGGGAGATAGAGACTATCCTCCAAGAAATTGGTCTTAATGATGAAATTACCCTGATTCTTCAGAAGAAAGATATAACCCTCACCTGCAATTTACCCTCTCTCTCCACACAAGAAAATTTAGCCTATAAGGCTGCCTCTCTTCTTAAAGAAAAATTTAAGATTAAAGAGGGAGTAAGCATACATATTAAGAAAAATATTCCCATAGGGGCAGGACTGGGAGGAGGAAGCAGTAATGCTGCCACCGTCTTAAAAGGACTAAACCAACTCTGGAACCTTTCTTTAGAAAAAGAGGACCTTATGGAAATCGCTTCTTCTCTGGGTTCAGATGTCCCTTTCTTCATAGTGGGAGGAACCGCCCTGGGAAAAGGCAGGGGAGAGATAATAATTCCTCTTCCCTCTCTACCGGAGTGGGAAATAACCCTGGTAGTTTTCCCTTTCTCTATCTTTACCGCCTCTATTTATTCAAAAGTTCATCCTGGAAATCATCCGCAACCTTCTCTACCTCTTATTGAGGCTATTCATAGAAAGAGTAAGGAAGAAATTGAAGAACTTCTCTTCAATCGACTTGAGAAAATAGTTATAAAGGAGTATCCTATTATAGGAGAAGTTAAAGAGACTCTTTTTTCTCTCGGAATAAAGGGAACCTTAATGAGTGGTTCCGGTCCTACTTTGTATGCTTTTCTACCTACTCCGGAGATAAAAAAAGATATTCAAAAGGCACTCAGTAGGTTTGGGGTGAAGTTATTATTCACCCATTTTCAAATGTCTAAATCTTAAATGGGGAGGGTTTCATGGAGATAACCGAAGTGAAGTTAAGGCTGAGCACCAAAAAGAAGGATAAAGTCAAAGCCTATGCTACCATCACTTTAGATAATTGTTTTGTAATAAGAGGTATCAGATTGATTGAGGGACCCAGAAGTCTCTTTGTAGCCATGCCTTCAGAACCTTTGAAAAAACCCTGTCCTCAATGTGGTTCACGGATTCCTGTAACCAATCGTTTCTGTCCCCATTGTGGAATTCATCTGGGAAATTTCTCTCATCTTTCCGCTCCTCAAACTACCAGAGATATTGCTCACCCTATTAATCAGGAAACCAGAAATTACATAACGGAAAAAATCATTGAAGCCTATAATCAAAGACTGGCTGAACTGGGACAGCAACCTTCATCTCAAGGACAAGAAGGATAACTCTCTTTACCTTTTTTGATAAAATTAAATAGATTGCCCGGTGGTGTAATGGGTAGCACACTGGCCTTTGGAGCCAGGCGTCGGGGTTCGAATCCCTGCCGGGCAGCGAGAAGTATGGATAGGAAAATTTATGTGCCACCAGACCCTCCACCCACCATCCTTTTTGCTGCCGAAGAACTCTCTTCTCATCTTAAGAAGGCAACGGGTAAGAATTTCCAAATCCGGGAGGGAGGAAAAGGGGAAGGTTTTTATGTAGGAAAGGCAGAGAATTTTCAGAAGGAACTGGACCTGTCCTATCTTCTTAAGGCTGAGAATGATGCGGTAGGGATAATTGGTAAGGGAGAAAAAATTTACCTTCTGGGGAATAATGAACGCTCGGTTCTCTATGCAGTGTATGAATTTTGCGAAAAAATCTTGGGATTTAAATGGTTTGCACCCGGAGAAGAATTTACCCCCTGCGTGAAAAAACTAAACTGGAAATCGGTAAGAATTTTTAAAGAGGCTTCCCTCAAATACCGAGGGCACCTTATAGATACAGCCAATCAATCTTTTAACATAAAAAATATTCTTCCCTATATTGACTGGTTAGGGAAAAATAAAGCAAATTATCTGCTTATCTCTGTTTATCTCTGGGAAGAGATGAAAGAAGTTATCCTGCCTGAGATCAAAAAGAGAGGTTTTATTGTAGAACTTGGACATCATGGATTTGATTTCTTCCTCCCCCAAGATAAATACTTTTCTTCCCATCCAGAGTGGTTTTCTCTCATACAAGGGGAAAGGAAAAAGGGCTGGGTTAAAGGAAGACTGATGGGAGGAACTCAAATCTGTGTGTCCAATCCCCAAGCCCTTCAAACATATACTCAATCTTTTCTGGAATTTGTAAGAAAAAATCCCCAAGCGGATATATATGGAGTAATCCCCAATGATGGTTTTGGATGGTGTGAGTGTGAGGGATGCCTCAAGATAGAAGGGAAACTTAAAGAATCTCCTCTTTTCCCTGGTACACCTCAAGGGACGAAGAGATACCTGTACCTGGTGAGGAAGGTTTCCGAAGTTATGCAAAAGGAATTTCCTGCCAAAAAAGTCTCCTTCTGGGCTTACGCAGGGGTTATCTTACCTCCGGAGGAAAAATTGGAACTGCCTTCCAATACCATACTTTCTTCTTTTGCCAATTACAATCGGTGTTATCAGCACCATTTCTTCCATCCTCACTGTAAGAACCATCCTCCTCACCTGAATAAGTTGCATAGAGAAACCCTATATGAATGGAGAAAAATTTATCCAGGAGAAATTATCATTTATGAATACTATACCAAGTATTTGTGGGGCTCACTTCCCAAATTGATTCCCCATCTCATTCATAAAGAGATAGAGCAATTTGCTAAAAACGATTATCAGGGAGTAATTACTTTTGCAGAAAAAGATAACTGGTGGACTTACGAGGTAAATCTTCTTCTGCACTTGGCTTCTTGCTGGGATAATAAGATGGATGTAAATCAATACTTAAGAGACTATTCCCAGAAAAGATTTGGAGAAGCAGGGAGTTTAATGGAAGAATACTTCCAAAAGATAGAGGATATGATGTTACCCTTCCCTCAACCTCAATGGTCTTTCCCTTACCAAGCTGTAGAGAAGGCACAGAGAGAAATGGAAGATTGTCGTCAAATACTTAAGAAAGCAAGAAAAAAGGTGGTCTCTGAGCAGGCAAGAGCCCTTCTCTCCGGATTAGAAATTAACCTGGAATACACCTCTAAGGTAATGAAGATGGCTCAAAAAGTCTATGAAGCAAAGGAAGAATTCTCTAAGGGGAATATAGAAAAGGCGCTAAAGGAATTAAATGAATCCTTAAGGTTAGATGAAGAGGCTTATTATTTTGCTAAAAAAAATAGGAAGAGTGGATGTATTCTCTTCTCCTATTTTAATGAAACAATCCTAAATCATAGAAAAAATCGCAACCAGAAACTGCAGGTTAAACTGCAAAAAACTCCTCAAGAAGTAAAACCTAAAGATTTTGAACAGATAATAAATACAGTAAGTGAATGAGAAAATCCCTTCTTTTCGGAGTAATTGCCTTATTTTTCAGTAACTTTCTAAATGCTCAGGTAAGGATTGAATCCAAATTTTTCTTCCGTTATACTGTGGAGGCTCTCTTCGGAGATAAACAATACACAGTATTTATAGTTAAGTTTAAGAACGAAGGTAAGAAATCCTTAAGGATTGGGGATAACTACCTTCTTCTCACCGATACGGGTAAAAAATACCGACCCCGCCCTGCCCTCTGGATGAGAAAAGATATACGAGATAGAGAAAAAGTTAAAGATAAATTTATCTGGATAGGTCCCATACCACCTGGGAAAGAGAAAGAGAGAATTGTGGTCTTTAATCCTGTGGATAAAAAGGCTAAAGAGATAACCTTGCTTATCTACGGGATATATGAGAATTACCGTTATGAGTTAAAGTATAAGAAGATAGGCAAAGTTTGGAAATGTGAAGGTGGTAAGTTCACCAAAATCCCACCCAAGAGGTGGAAAACTTTACGCTAAAGTCCTATTCCCTTCTTCCCATAACTTTAAGACTTTCTACAATCATCCACACTTCCAGGAGAAATATGAAGATACCTATTATAAAGAGATGCCAGAGGTGCTGGGATAAGAATTTTTCTATATTATAAACCATTGCCCAGCCAGTCATGGAAACCATAAAAAGGAAGGGGAGAAAAACATAAAAGACATTTGCCTTTCTTCGGTAAAGATAAAGAGTTATTACCAGAAGAGCCAGAGCAGCCAGGAGTTGATTTACCGTCCCGAAGAGAGGCCATAAAATTAAGGCTCCTTTTCCTCCCTTCTGGGCAAAAGCCAGTAGTACCGCTGTCCCCACCGCTAAAATGTTTGCTGGATGGAGCCTGGAGAAAAAATTTAAGCGAGTATCCTTAGCCAGTTCAGTAATCACGTATCTCTGGATACGAGTAGCGGTATCCAGAG
>CAZSGC010000013.1:14022-22540 GCA_964606225.1 uncultured bacterium
GGCTTGGGAATATGAAGGGAGAAAAGCATGTTCACGGCTCCAGTAACAAAGGCAGATATCTTGGAAGTGAGCCCCTGAGCTGCCTGCCAAGAAGAGTAGAAATGAGCCCAGGCTTCCTTACCTGTAAGGAATCCTCCTCCTGCTTTTATCCCCATTCCTATTCCCCCTATCAGCGCTATAAGAACCAGTACGGCTAAGGCTCCTTCCATAATCATTCCCCCATAACCCACAAACTGAGCATGAGGTTCAGACTCTATCTGTTTGGAAGAAGTTCCTGAGCCAACCAAAGAATGAAATCCAGAGATAGCTCCACAGGCAATTATCACAAAAAGTAAGGGGAAGAGAGGAGGTGCACCAGGAGGAGAGAGGTTAAAGGAAGGAGCTGCTACTGGAGGATGAGCAAAAACTACCCCTAAGAAAAGGAGAAAAAGCATTACCATAAGTTCATGCGCATTTATATAGTCTCTGGGTTGCAGAAGTCTCCATACGGGTATAAGGGAGGCAAAGTAAGCATAAATAAAAAGAATAATCATCCAGAGTTCTACAGAAGTAAGAGGACCTAAAGGAGGGAGTTTTAAAGGAGGGAGCCAGTACACACCCACAAAGATAGTGAAATACATCATTAATACTGCACCTATGGCTACCCAACCAGAATTTTTCTTCCTTTGGTAAATCATGTATCCTAACCACATGGCTATAGGAATTTCCATCCAGATGGGGAAAACAGAGGTGGGATACATATCGAAGAGAATGGCAATTATCATGGCAAAGATAGCAATCACTATCCACAGCTCAAAAAATATAATGAATAGAAATAGGTATCTTACCCGTGGAGAGATAAGAGTTCTGGCTACCTCACCTATGGATTTCCCCTGGTTTCTTAAAGACACCACTACAGATCCGAAGTCATGAACTGCTCCCAGAAATATAGAACCCAAGAATATCCATAAAAAAGCAGGTATCCAGCCCCATATAACTCCAATAGCAGGTCCCAGTATAGGACCCAATCCCGCGATGGAAGTAAAATGATGACCAAAGATTATCTCCTTACGAGTAGGGACATAATCTCTTCCATCTTCCAATGTCTTGGAAGGGACTTGGGCAGAAGGATTCAGTTGAAATACCTTTCGGGAAAGAAACCTCCCATAGGTGTGATAGGCTAAGAGATAACCCAGAAAAGTCAGGATAACCAGAAGTAAAGTATTCATTCTTTACTCCTTTCCTTTATCACAAACCAGAAATAATTCATTCTCTTATCTGTCCCTCACCAAAGATAATAAATTTATAGGTGGTCAGTTCTTCCAGTCCCATAGGTCCCCGAGCATGAAGTTTATCTGTAGAGATACCTATCTCTGCTCCCATCCCGAACTCTCCTCCATCTGTAAAGCGGGTAGAGGCATTCACATATACACACGCAGAATCCACCTCCCTTAAGAACTTTAAAGCCCGGGAATAACTGGAGGTCACTATAGCATCTGAATGCTGAGAACCATAGGTATTTATGTGTTTTATTGCCTCGTCGATATTCTTAACCACTTTTACCGCTAGGATTAAATCCAGATACTCCTCATACCAATCTTCTTCTTTAGCCTCCACCGCATAAGGAAGAATCTCCTTAGTACGGGGACATCCTCTAATCTCCACTCCTGCATTTTTAAGTTTTTCCCCTATCCGGGGCAGGAAGGAAGAGGCTATTTTTTCATGTACAAGAAGAGTCTCCATAGCGTTACACACTCCTGGCCTCTGAACCTTAGCATTAAAGGATATCCTCACTGCCATCTCCAGGTCCGCATCTTCCTCCACATACACATGACAGACCCCCTTATAATGCTTTATTACTGGGATAGTAGAAATCTCCGTTACCTTTCTTATAAGACCTTCCCCTCCCCGAGGAATTATAAGGTCTATAAATTCATGGAGTTGAAGAAGAATATTTACTGCCTCTCTCTCCACAGTAGGAACAAACTGAACACAGGAAGCAGGGAAACCCGCTCCTTCCAGTCCTTCCTTCCAGGCTTCTACAATTGCCTGATTGGAACGGAAGGCTTCTGAGCCTCCCCTCAGTATCACTGAATTACCGCTCTTAAGACAAAGACTGGCTGCATCTGAGGTAACATTGGGTCTGGACTCATAAATAATCCCAATCACTCCTATGGGTACCCTCATCTTGCCTATGAGAAGACCATTGGGCCTTCTCCACATCTTTATTACCTCCCCTACGGGGTCAGGAAGAGAAACAACCTCTCTAATTCCCCTTACCATGCTTTCAAATCTCTTTTCGGTAATGGTTAAGCGGTCTATTAAGGCTTTAGAAAGCCCTTTCTTTCTTCCTTCCTCTACATCCTGCTGATTGGCTTTAAGAATTTCTTCTCTTCTCCTTTCCATACTTTTCACTACCTCTTGCAAGGCTTTGTTTTTCTCTTCCGAACTGGCCTGGCTTAAGAAATAATATGCCTCCTTGGCCTGGCGGGCTAAAGAAATTATCTCCTCCTTAAGACTCATCTTCATCCTCCCATTAGCACTACCAGATTATCTCTATGCACCACTTCTGGATAACCTCGGTAACCAAGGATCTCTTCTATCTGAGAACTATGACATCCTTTAATCTTCTCCAGTTCACTCCAGGAGTAATTGACCAATCCTCGAGCCACCTCCAGACCTTTCTCATCCCGGATACTTATCGTATCTCCGTAGGAAAAATTACCTTCAATCTTCACAATTCCCGAAGGTAAGAGGCTCTTCCCCTTCCTTAAGATAGCCTCTTTTGCCCCTTCATCTATGTAAATCTTACCCTTGATTTTCCTGTGATAAGCAATCCAGTGCTTTTTCACTCCTATCCTTTTCCCGCAGGGAATAAATAAAGTCCCTACTTCTTCTCCCTCCAGAATCCTGGTTATTACCTTCTTCTCCCTCCCTTCGGCAATCACTACCGGGATACCCGCAGTATTAAGCATCTTAGCAGCCTGTATTTTGGTAACCATTCCCCCTTCTCCCTTCCCTGAAGAAGCCATCTCTTCAATCTCTGGAGTTATCCTCTCCACCACAGGTATAAACTGAGGTTCCTCCTTCTTTCTGGGGTCTCTACTGAATAAACCCTTCTGGTCAGTGAGTATAATTAAAAGGTCAGCCCCAATGAGCATAGCCACCAAAGCAGAGAGAGTATCGTTATCCCCAAACCTTATCTCTTCGGTAGCCACGGTATCATTCTCATTCACTATGGGAACAATTCCTCGTTTAAGAAGGGAAAGAAAAGTGTTACGGGCATTTAAAAATCTTTTTCTCTCCTCAACATCCTCTCGAGTGAGAAGAATCTGAGCACATACTTTCCCTTTCTCTCTAAAAAAACGGTCGTAAGTAGAGATTAACCTAATCTGACCAATGGCACTGGCTGCCTGTTGAAGAGATAAAATTCTGGGACGTTCGCTCAAGCCTAAGTCTCTATACCCTGCTCCTATGGCTCCAGAACTTACCAGTACAAACTGATACTTTTTTTCCATACCCTCCAAGATTTCTCCCACCAGATTTTCTATGACTTCACCGGCTAATCCCTTCTCCGGGGAATAAATCACCCCCGTCCCCACCTTCACCACCACCTTTTGAACCGAGGAAAGAAGAGGCTTCCTCTCTATCAAGCCTTTACCACCCAGACTCTAATACTGGCATTCACTTCTGGATGAATCTTTATCTCCACATTGTAGATACCTAAAGCCTTTAAGGGTTCTTTAAGAAGTATTTTCCTTTTGTCAATCTTTATTCCCTCTTGCGCCAGAGCCTCTGCTATATCCTGAGAAGTTACTGCTCCAAAGAGTTTATCATCTTCTCCTACCTGTACAGGTATAGTTACGGACTTCTTACTTAACTTTTCCGCCAGTTCTTTAGCCTCATTTATCTCTTTATCTTTTTTCTTCTTCAGCCTTCTCTTTTCCTCTTCAATAATTTTTATATTTTTCTTAGTGACCTCAATTGCCAATCCCTTAGGGATCAGGAAATTCCTGGCATAACCAGGAGCAACCTCCACTATATCCCCCACTCTCCCTAATTTCTCTACATCCTGTTTTAAAATAACTCTCATTCTCTCACTCCTTCAGTAATCCTGCTCTCTTTCTCACTTCCCTTTCCATCTCCTTTGCTATCTCCGGATTTTCTTTTAAAAACTGGCGAGCATTTTCCCTTCCCTGTCCTATTCGATTTCCCTTATAAGAAAACCAGGTCCCGCTTCTCTCTATCACACCATACTCTACTCCTGCATCCAGAAGAGAACCCTCCCAGGAAATACCTTGATTGTATAAAATATCAAACTCTGCTTCCCGGAAAGGAGGAGCCACCTTATTCTTCACCACCCTAACCCGATTATGGGTACCTATCACTTTGTTAGCCTGAGTTATGTTGGCTGTTCTTCTTATCTCCATCCTTATAGAGGAATAAAACTTTAAGGCTCTCCCTCCCGTAGTAGTCTCCGGACTTCCAAACATAACTCCTATCTTCTCCCTTATCTGATTTACAAATATACAGCAGGTTTTAGTCCGACTTATACTGGCTACCAGTTTCCTGAGCGCCTGGGACATGAGTCTTGCCTGTAAGCCCATATGAGCCTCCCCCATCTCTCCCTCCAACTCCGCCCGGGGAACTAAGGCTGCTACTGAGTCAATCACTATCACATCTACCGCATTACTCCTTACCAGAGTCTCGGCAATCTCCAGAGCCTGTTCACCCGTATCTGGCTGAGAAAGAAGAAGGTTCTCCAAATCCACTCCCAGATTCTTAGAGTAGCGAGGGTCCAGAGCATGTTCAGCATCTATAAAAGCAGCCTGTCCACCCATTTTTTGAGCATTGGCAATTATATGAAGAGAAAGAGTAGTCTTACCCGAGGCCTCCGGGCCATAAATCTCTGTAACTCTACCCCGAGGGACACCTCCCACTCCCAGAGCAATATCCAAAGTAAGGGCTCCGGTAGGAATCACCTCCACAGGTACCAAGGCTCTCTCCTCACCCAACCGCATTATGGAGCCTTTCCCGAAATTCTTTTCAATCTGAGCCAGGGCTATCTCCAGAGCCTTCTTTCTATCCAGTTTCTCCTCCATTAACACACCTCCTCATCCTTAAAATAAAAGGTGTTTAAAGGAATATAAAGGGGACCTTCTCTCTGCAGTATAGACTGAAAAAGCACGAGTTTCTCCATTTTTATAGGACCTATTCTCTTACCTCCCCATTTTTTCGCTTTCTCCTCCAGAGGAAACCTTTTACCCTTTCTCTTTACCCTCCCCAGAGTAAGATGAGGATGAAAGGTCCTTTCTTCCAGAGGAAAATCAATCTTTAAAAGTTCCTCATCCAATCTCTTCTTAATTTCTTCTACTTTCTCTCTCCCCTCTTCACATCCTAACCATATAACTCGCGGTGAATGGATACTGGGAAACCCTCCTATACCCTGAAGGGTCAGATAGAAGGGAGGATAAGGTAATACTTTCCCCAAGCATTGTGAAATATCTTTTACTTTCTCTTCCTCCACATTTCCTAAAAACCTTAAAGTAATGTGAAAGTTCTCCTTCTTTACCCATTTCACTCCTTCTATTCTTCTCATATCCTGCAGGATCTCTTCTATCTCTTCTATTTTTTCTTCCAAAGGTAAAGCAATAAAGACCCGCAGTGGCTTTACTTCCATCTTTAAAGAGTCCTCTCATTATCCCATTTTTCCCTATCCAGGTCAACGAGGAATTCTCCCTTTACCTTCTTCTCACCACCCCTATCTTAGAACAGTAGACCTCCACCGGACACCTGGAACATAAGGGAGAAATGGGCTTACAAATCAGTTGGCCGAAAGCCACTAAGAGGGAATTTATAATTCTCCAGTAACTTACAGGAATCTTCTTTCGCAGTTCCACTTCTGTCTGATGAGGGTTTTTGGTCTCCACCAATCCCCATCTATTGGCAATTCTATGCACATGGGTATCCACACAGATAGCTGGCTTCCCGTATCCCAGTGAGAGTACTAAAGTAGCCGTTTTTCTCCCCACCCCTTTGAGTTTAAGGAGTTCCTCAATGCTGTCTGGAACCTTTCCCTCATACCTCTGGAGAAGAATTTTACAGATTTCCTTAATATTTCTTGCCTTTACCCGATAGAATCCTACCGGATAAATGAGTTTTTCTATCTCTTCCACCTTCAAATTCAGCATCTTTTCAGGTGTAGAGGCGTGAGCAAACAACCTCTTAGAGGCTTGAGCAGTAACCGGGTCTTTGGTTCTGAGACTCAAAATACAACTTATCAGTACCTGAAAGGGGTCCCGGTTACTTCTCTCTACCTCCACCCAGGGAAGATTCCATCCCCGGGATTCTTTCCTTAAAATTTTAAGAACCTTTACAGCCTCTTCAGTAGTCATCCTACCAGTAAATTCAGTATCTCCTCAACCCCTCCTGGCTAAAATTCTTTCCTTAAGGATATGAAATCGCTCCATAGAGTAAGAAAAAAACTTCTTGTAAGATGAACAGAGATAACTTCTCCCTCTCACATCTCCACTTCCCACCCATCTGAACCAGAGACATCCGTTATTACATATAAAATTCCACTCACAACCCTGACAGGAAGGAGGTGTAGTTTTTTTAAGTCGCCCAAAAATTTCCCTTGCCCTTCGGTAAAGTTCAGCCAGAGAATGGGTAAAAATGTTACCCAATTTCCACTCTTTTTTTACAAAAAAATCGCAAGGATAGACATCTCCATTAAACTCCACCACTAAGTATTCTCCACATTCAGGCTTCCACATACAACTGCTGGACTCCCCCTGGAGAAGTATCTCCATAATATTATCAAACAACCTTACGGAAACAAGAGGATTTCCCTCATTCCACCAGAGGTCAAATAATCTGCATAAAAAATCTCCATACTGAGAAGGAGTGGGAGAAAAGGAAGCGATTTTTCCTCCCACTCTATCCACTGCAGGAATAAACTGAAGGTAAGAGAAATTCTCTTTCAGAAAAAACTCATAAATCTTTTCCACCTCTCCCATGGTCTCCCTTCCCAAAGTGGAGAGAATATTGAACTCCACCCCACCCTCCTTAAGAAGGGATATCCCTTTCATTACCTTAGAGAAACTTCCTCTTCCATCTGGGAAACAGCGGTAATGGTTGTGCACTTCTTCCGGACCATCCAGACTTACTCCCACCAAAAATGAGTATTCTCTGAAAAACTCCACCCACCTCTTATCCAGCAGGGTGGCATTGGTCTGAAAAGCATTACCTACCACCTGCCCTGACTTACCGTATCTTTTCTGAAGTTCAACCACCCGACAGTAAAAGTCAAGTCCTGCCAGAAGAGGTTCCCCTCCTTGCCAGGAGAAAATACAAACCTCTCCTTCAGAATAAGAGAAGGCTTCGGATATGAGTTTCTCTAAGACTTTTTCTTCCATTCGATGATATCTTCCTGGATAAAGGGAGGAAGTCTTCTTATAAAAGCAATACCCACAGTTCAGATTGCAACTCCAGGAGACTGGTTTAATCAACAACTCCACTCTTCTCATATTAAACTTTAAGGTATATTATATTAAGAAGAAAGGAGGAAGGAAATGGATTTCTTTCAGGTCATAAAGAAAAGAAGGAGTGTAAGGAAATTTTTGAAAGTGGATATCCCTAAGGAACACCTCTTAAAAATTCTGGAGGCAGGGAGACTTGCTCCCTCAGGAAGAAATATCCAGCCTTGGGAGTTTATAGTGATTGACGATGAAAAAATTATCCAGCAACTGGCAGAAATTCAACCCTGCCTGGGTGAGGTAAAACTACTCATAGGGGTAATTGTAGATCCTGGAATGAGCAAGTACTGGTTAGAGGATGGCTCTGCTGTCATTGAAAATATGCTCCTGGCCATTACCGCCCTGGGTTATGCTTCTTGCTGGATTGAAGGGACACTCCTTAAGAAAGAAGAATGGGCAAAAAGTCTCCTTAAGATTCCTAAAGAAAAGAAATTTCTCGCCCTGCTTCCCGTAGGGAAAAAGAGTGAGGAAGTAAGTAAGCCTTACAAAAAGCCTCTCTCCAACCTGACCTGGCACAATTCCTATGGAAACCCCTATCCCTTTTCAACATAGTCTTACCTTCTATAACGGCACTTGTAAAGAGGCGGAGTCTTGGTTAAAATATGAAATGCTTTCTTTAAGTTTTTGAGGTTATCTCTGGGGCAAGGTGATCTGATATTAAGGAAAGAAATGGAAATTCTGATTATCTCTACCTATCCACCTCGTTTCTGTGGAATTGCTACTTACACCTCCAATTTAGTCAGTTATTTAAAAACTATCTCTGGTTTGCAGATTCACATCTTAGCCATAAATGATTCCAAGAATGAGGAAGTCTACCAGTATGGAAAGGAAGTTCGCTGGGTTATGGACCAGTCTGTGGAGTCTTCTTACTTGGAGGCAGCCAAATTCATTAATTCCTCTAACTACCCTCTGATACATATTCAGCATGAGTTTGGCATCTACGGAGGAATAAAGAACTTCTCTATCTTAAGCCTGGTGGACTCTCTAACCAAGCCTTATAT
>CAZSGC010000014.1:0-8293 GCA_964606225.1 uncultured bacterium
CTCTATCTGCTTCATAGGTCTCTCTGTCTGGATAGTTGTAAGGACTGGAGGTGCAATTCTGTTCAATGTTTAGTGCACTTCGGATGTTTTCCAGAGCATAAGTACCAGGGTAGTTGTATACTCCCCAGGCATCTCCTACCTGTATCGTTCCTGCTGAGTCAATAACTTCAGAGTCATAAACAATCTGATGATAGCAAGGTCTGCCAGATCTTAAATCATATGGAGGATTAGTTCCAGAATCACAACTACAGTTAATTGAATAGCCACCCCAGAGTCGGTTGCGAGTTTTTTCCCAACACCATTCAGGTCTGGAAGGACAGATGAAGATGTCTTTATCGTTCATATAAGTGTTTAAACTCCAACACCAGGTAGAGTGTGTCAGTCCAGAGGCATCCCAATAACCAAAAGGAACATTAGCGCCATCGTACTCGTTCCTGTACATGGCAAATCCTATGGCCATTTGCTTCAGATTGTTCTGGCAGGTGGCTGTCCTTGCCTGTTCTCTGGCTCTGTGTAAGGCAGGTAATAACATTGCTGCTAAAATAGCAATAATCGCTATTACCACCAGTAACTCGATTAAGGTGAAGGCTGGGGAAAGTCCCCACAGGCTACGACTCTTTTGAAGCACTATCTCACCCCCTTTCTTCGATTTAAAATATCACCCAAAAATTTTTTTGTCAAGCCATTCAATAGATTCCTCTGCTTCTGATAACCGATAACAAAGATATCCTGCAAAAGTCCAGAAACATAAAGGAAGAGTAAACCTCACATTTTATAATACTTAAATATACTTCGTTGCAAAAAAAAGCCATAAGGGATAAAATTTAAAAAGAGGAGGTAACTATGAAGAAAATTTTCTCCACTCTAAGTGAAAAAGATATAACTCAAGCCATAGTAGAAAGTTTCTCTCGCCAATTCTCTGAGTATGTGGAGAGCGATGTGATTGTAGTGGGAGGTGGTCCCGCAGGATTAATGGTAGCCAGAGAACTGGCTAAAGAAAATCTAAAAGTTTTATTAATAGAGAGAAATAACTACCTCGGGGGAGGATTCTGGGCAGGTGGATATTTGATGAATAAAATAACTGTTAGAGCACCTGCGGAGAAGATTTTGGAGGAGTTAAAGGTGCCTTTTGAAAAGTGGAAGGAAGGACTCTTCGTAGCTGATGGACCTCATGCCTGTTCAAAGTTAATCGCCTCTGCCTGTGAGGCAGGAGTAAAAATTGTCAATATGAGTGTATTTGAAGATGTGGTGTTAAGAGAAAAGAATGCGGTGAGAGGAGTGGTTATAAACTGGGCTCCTATCCAGGCTCTCCCCCGAGAGATTGCCTGTGTGGATCCAGTAGCCTTAGAAGCCAAAATGGTAGTGGAAGCCACTGGACACGATGCTGTGGTCATCCAGAAACTTCAAGAAAGGAAACTTTTAGAAGCAAGAGGTTTTGGGGCTATGTGGGTGGAGAAATCCGAAGACCTGATTGTGGAATATACGGGAGAAATACATCCTGGGCTGGTGGTGGTGGGGATGGCAGTATCTACTGCCTTCGGACTCCCCAGAATGGGGCCTACCTTTGGGGCTATGCTTCTCTCTGGGAAAAAAGGAGCGGAGGTGATTGTGAAGAAACTTAGAAGATGAGGCTTGCCCGAAGATATATTGCCTCCCCATCTCCTTCATGCTTACCGGTAAATTTAAAAAGAACCTGAGAGGAGTTAAGCAGTGGAAACCTTAACCAGGAGAGAATTTCTTAAGAGAAGTCTTTCCTTAGGTTGTGGATTTCTTCTCTCCCAGTATATGATTCCTTCTTTAATAGAAGCAGCTATTCGGGAAAGGAAAGGGATTAAAGTAGCCAGATACTGGATAAAGATAGATGAAGAAACTGTGCAATGTTTGCTCTGTCCTCGTAAATGTATCCTCATGAATGGAGTAAGGAGTTTCTGTCGGGTTAGAGAACCCTACAAAGGGACTTTATATACCTTAGTATATCAAACTCCCTGTGCGGTTCATGTAGACCCTATCGAAAAAAAGCCCATTTTCCATATGCTCCCAGGGAGCAAAGCCTTTTCCATCGCCACCGCAGGATGTAACCTCAGATGCAAGTTCTGTCAGAACTGGCAAATCTCCCAATCACCCCCGGAAAAGACAGAAAATTATTATCTCCCCTGCGAGGAGGTGGTAAATTTGGCTCTTAAATATAAATGTGCTTCTATTGCCTACACCTATTCCGAGCCTACTGTTTTCTATGAGTACATGTTAGATACACAGAAGATTGCCCGAAGTAAAGGACTTAAAGGGATTTACGTAACTGCTGGGTATATAAATCCTGAACCAGCCAGAGAACTTTCTCACTACATAGATGCTGCTAATGTGGATTTAAAAGGATTTAATGAGAAATATTTAAGAGAAGTCTGTGCACAGGAACTGGAGCCTCTTTTAGAAACCTTGAAATTGTTAAAGAGAGAAGGAGTATGGGTGGAAGTAACCAATTTAATAGTTCCCACTCTTAATGATGATATGGATATGATCAGGAAAATGTGTGCCTGGATTAAAGAAAATATGGGAGACGAAACCCCCCTTCACTTTTCTCGCTTCTGGCCCATGTATAAATTAAAGAACCTCCCTCCTACTCCCGTCTCCACCTTAGAAAAAGCCCGTGCTATAGCCATGGAAGTGGGACTCAAGTTCGTTTATATCGGAAATGTTCCCGGACACAAAGGAAACAATACCTATTGCCCTCGATGCCACAGGATACTGATTCAAAGGATAGGATATCAGATTCTCCAGAATAACTTAAAGGAAGGAAAATGTAAGTACTGTGGTTACCCTATACCGGGGGTCTGGGAGTGAGAAAAAGTTCACTTCTCTACACTCTTCCCCTTCTGGGGGGACTTCTGGGCATTTATCTGTGGCTTAATCGAGAGAGAATTTCCCCGGAACGAGAAAATTTTTCTCTTCTACTGGTTAAAAGATACGATTCTATAAAGATGAAAGAGGTAAAGGACTTGAAAAGAAAGTTACTGCTTTCCTCTCGGGAAGGGGAAAGAGAGAAAGCAGATAAATACAAAGAGAAAATTAAGGAAGTTATTTACAGTATTGTAGAGGCTTACCAGAATTTCCTCTCCCGTTATCCAGACAGTAAAGAAGCCTGGAACCTTCTGGGACTGGTATACTTCGACCATATGTCAGAGCAAGAGAAGGCAAAGGAGTGCTGGGAAAAGGCTTTGGAAATAGACCCTTCTTACTCTCCCGCTTTAAATAATCTGGCTACTTATTATGCTCATATAGGAGAACATATTCAGAGTATTAAACTTCTCCAAAAGGCAATCTCTGTAAACCCTCATAATGCAATTTTTCACCTTAATCTCTCGGATTCTTATCTCCTTTATCGCTACAAAGTAATGAAAGAATTTGGGTGGTCTTTACCCCGCGTCTTTCATGAGGCTATGAAAGAGGCTGAGATAGCCAGGGAACTGGAGCCCAACAATTTCTGGTATGCTATACAGGTAGCAGAACTCCAATATCAGGCTCGCTTCTTTAAAATTGAACCAGACTGGGAGAAGGCTTTAAAAGATTTAGAATACTGTAAGGGACTCCCTCTTAATGATAAAGAGAAAATGCGTCTTTATTTAGATTTTTATAGAGTATACTGGAACTTGGGAAGAAAAGAAGAGGCTCGAGAGGCTCTTCTAACCGCCTATAAAATTCTTCCTTCCCACCACCTGAAAAACCTTTTGGAAAGACTTAAAAACAATGGGAAAGATAAAACTCCCTGAGCCGGTAAAACTCTTCATCGCAGAATTCTCCTCCACTCCGGAGATCTTCCCTCAGGTAGAGGAAATATTAAGAGAAATCTGGGGAGAGATAGACTATCATTCCCCTCTCTTTAATTTTGACTATACTGATTATTATGAAAAAGAAATGGGAAGAGGAATCAAAAAGAAATTTATCTCTTTTGAAAATCTTATCTCTCCTCAAGACTTAAAAGATATCAAACTTCAAACCAATCAAGTGGAGGAAAAATTTAAGGTAGAGGGGAAAAGGAAAGTAAATTTAGACCCCGGTTATCTTTCTTTATCCAAGGTCATTTTAGCCAGTACTAAAGACTATTACCACCGTATCTATCTGGGAGAAGGAATATATGCAGAAGTAACTCTCCATTACCGGGGAGGGGTCTTTAACTCTTTTCCCTGGACCTATCCGGATTACCGGAGCGAGGAGTATCAACAGGTATTTCAGGAGATAAGGAAACTGTATTATGAGCAACTTCGCAGGAAATGAAAAAAATAAGATGGGTGATTAAACTCCTTTTTCTCCTCCTGTTCCTTAACCTCCTTGTATATACTCGCTTCCCTTTACCTCGTTTTCTCCCTGTCAACCTATTTTTTCGCCTAAATCCTTTAATTTCCTTAAATGTTTTTCTCTCCTCCAGAAATTTTATTCTGCTCCTCTTACCGGGGATTTTCCTTCTACTTCTTTTTTTATTCATAAAGAGGAAATACTTTTGTCAATGGTTTTGTCCCTTAGGGACAATTCTGGAAAGCAGTAGAATCATTGTGAGAAGAGCAAAATGGCCATTAAGTTTAAGAAACCCACCTCGAGTAAGTTCTTACCTGTTTGGTTTTTTTCTGGGTTTAAGCATACTCTCTTTACCCTTAGTGGGAATACTGGAACCTTTTTCTTTACTTTTTAGAGGGCTTTCTTTCCAAAATATTTACTTTACCCTTCTGCTTTTTCTGATTTTGATAATCAGTATAATCTATCCTAATTTGTGGTGTGCTAAAGTATGTCCACTCGGGGGATTATTAAGTAGTATCAGCAAAAGAGGTAAAAACTCTTCTCCCGACTTTTCCCGTAGAGCCTTTCTCCTGAGTATATTGGGGGGGATGGCACTTTCTCCCTTTCTAAGGTTAAAAAGGGAAAATCCCCGTCTTCTGCGACCTCCCGGTGCCCGAGAAGAAAGAGATTTCTTAGCCCGATGTATAAGGTGTGGAGAATGTATGAAAGTTTGTCCCTCGGGAACTCTTCACCCTTCCTTATGGGAGGGAGGTATAGCAGGTTTCTGGACTCCTCGTCTTATACCCCGTGTGGCAGGTTGTGTTCTTTGCTTTTCCTGCTCTCAAGTTTGTCCCACTGAGGCTATAAAGAAAGTGCATTCCCTTCAGGAAGTAAAAATAGGAACTGCCAGAATTGAGAGAGAACGCTGTCTATCCTGGAAAGGGAAGTTATGTCTTATATGTATGAAAGTCTGTCCAGTGAGGGCAGTCCAAATAGATGAAAAGGGACGACCTCATGTCCATCCTGGGAAATGTATAGGTTGTGGGCAGTGTGAAGAAAAATGTCCTGTAGAAGGAGATGCGGCTATAAAAGTCTATGCTATAAAGGTATAATGGAAAGGAAGGAGGTGACCGCATGTTTGGCAACTTGGGATGGCAGGAACTCATTCTGATTCTGATTATTGTATTGATTCTCTTTGGAGCGAAGAGGCTTCCTGAGATAGGAAGGTCCTTAGGGAAGGCACTCTCAGAATTTCGCCGAGGAATGAAAGAAGCAAGGAAAGAAGTGGAGAAAGAAATAGAGAAAGAAAAAGAGAAAGAAGGATAATTTATCCTCTCCTTAGCCTCTTTCTATGACTGAGAAAGAAAAAACACTTGTTGAACACCTGGAGGAACTTAGAAGGCGAATTATATGTATCTTAATAAGTGTAGGGCTAACTACTATAGGAGCATTCTTTTTCTCCAGGAAAATCTTAAATTTCCTTCTCTTTCCTTTAAAAGATAAACTGGAGAAAATTATCTTTATACGCCCTACAGAAGCACTTTTTACTACCCTCCAAGTTTCCCTCTTTGCTGGTATATTAATCTCTCTCCCTCTCATTCTTTACCATTTCTGGGCATTTGTAGCCCCGGGTCTTACTCGAGAAGAGAAAAGATTCTTTTTCCCCCTTTTAATTTTTTCTGTCATTATGTTCCTTTCGGGGATATCTTTTTCTTTTTTTATTGTCCTCCCCTTAGGATTATCCTTCCTTCTACGCTTTTCTTCACCCCAACTGAAGCCTCTATTCACTATAAGCCACTACATCTCTTTTCTTACCTTTTTTCTATTAGGATTTGGAGTTATATTTGAATCTCCTTTAGTTATAAGCGTCTTATCCCGTATGGGAATAATTTCCCCTTACGATTTAAAAAAATGGAGAAAACAGGCAATAGTAATAATTCTCATTATTGCTGCCACTCTTACTCCTCCCGATATTTTCACCCAGTTAATGTTGGCAGTTCCCCTTTATTTACTTTATGAGGTCTCTATAATCCTCTCCTATATTTTCCATAAAGGTGTTAAAATAGAAGAGGAATAATGCATAAATTAGGAATCCATCAGATTATTGCAGACCTAAGCACCTTTATAAGGCCACGGTTAATTGTATTGGATGCCTATGGATGTTCCATCTTAGGAATCGACCCTTATTCAGTACCCTACATTGTGATGGCAGAAAAAATGGGCATAGGGAGAATCACGATTTCCCCTCATCTTATTTATAAGGTCAAACTGGATTCTTGGGTCAGCCACCTGGCAGAGGAGGTGGTTTCAGTTTGAAGACAGGTATAGCTACTCTACCCCTTCATTATGGTAAGGCACCTCACTGGCTATTTGAAAGGATGCGACTTTTAGCCCGGGAGATTCTGTATATCTTAACCATAGAAGGAGGAAAAAGGAAGGTATTGGAAAATCTCTCTGACCCCTACTGGTTTCAAGCCTTTGGGTGTCTTTTGGGTTTCGACTGGCATTCCTCCGGTCTTACTACTACTGTCTGCGGGGCTATAAAAGAGTCTCTTAAAGATATAGGAAAAGAGATAGGGATTTTTGCAGCTGGAGGAAAGGGAAGTCTCTCCTTGCAGACTCCTCAAGAAATAGAGAAAATTGCGGAAAACTTTTCTCTCTCCATTTCTCCCCATCATCTTACCTATGCCAGTCGATTAAGTGCCAAGGTAGATAATTCTGCTCTTCAGGATGGATTTCAACTTTATCATCATACCTTCATCTTTACCGAGGAAGGAGACTGGGCTGTAATACAACAGGGAATGGATCCTTACCAGGGATGGGCTCGGAGATATCACTGGCTAAGTCAAAAAAATTTGAACTTTGTAGATGAACCCCATAAGGCTATCTGCTCAGAGGGCAGGAAGGAGAAGGTGCTTAATCTGGTGGCTAAAGAAAGTAAAGGGGTAAGAGAAGTTTCTTCTTTTTTGATCAGAGAAAAACCTGAGAAGACGATAAAGGAATATAAAAAACTTAAAGAATTATATTTACCCAAACATCATGAGATTAAAATTCCCCCTGTGCGATTAGAAAACTTTACTCGCATAATTTATCAGGCTCATGAAAGAGAACCTCAAAATTTTGAAGAACTTCTATGTATTAAGGGAGTAGGACCCAGAACTTTGAGAGCATTGGCACTCATATCCGAACTTCTATATGGAGAAAAAGCAAGTAGAAGAGACCCCGCCAGGTTCTCTTTTGCTCATGGAGGTAAAGATGGATACCCCTTTCCTGTGGATAGAAAAACTTACGACCAATCTATAGCCATACTCAAAGAGGCTGTATCCAAGGCGAAAATTGGAAGAGGTGAGAAACTGAAGGCTTTAAGAAGGTTATCCCAGTATGGATAAGAAGAAAAAGGCTTTTGAAAAATATGAAAAGATATTGCGTGCTAAGGGCTTTGATGAAGAACTAATAGAAAAAATAAGAGAGGCTTTAGAAAATTTCTACGACCCCAAAAAAGGAGATTATGTAATATCTGATTTCCATTCTTTTCGAAAGATGCTCCTTCCCATTTTCCTCTCTTCTCCCTTAGTAGAGAGAATTGCTGAATCTTCTCGTCTTTTAGAGAGGGAAGAATTTAAAGAACTATGGATATCCAAAAGCCAGATGGTCAACCTTTTGAAAGAGATGGGTAAATTTTTTAAACTTCTAATTTATGGAAAAGGAGGAAGTGAAGAAAAGGCTCGAGATCTTCTACTTACCGATAAGTATCCGAAAGAGAAAAGAGAGTTCGCTCAAATTCTGAACAGTTATTATCAACAAACATTCACTCCCGAGTTTATCGCTCGCATTCGAGAAAAATTGATAAAATTTACCTATCTCACTCCTGAGCAAAAATGGAAAGACATTGCTAAAGCAGCTCTCCTTTCCTTTTCCCTCTTTCCCAAAGAAGAAAATATTTTTCTCAAATATCTCTTTATAAAGAGTCTGATGGAAAATGCTAAATTTAGAGAAGAAATACTTTCTCAGGCTCGTTCTCCTCAAG
>CAZSGC010000014.1:8303-20253 GCA_964606225.1 uncultured bacterium
CTCCTGAAGAAGGGGAGAGACTACTCCGTATTCTGGAAAATCGAATTTTTTCTTGTATGAGCGACTATCGGGAGGGTTAAAAATGAGAGAAGTTTCCATCTCCGAAGTTTGGGCTAAAAAATATCCAGAGAGAGTGGTAATTGCTCTAACCTGTGATGAGAAAGGAAAAGTCAACCTTATCCCCTTAGGCTGGTGTATGCAGACTTCCTTCAATCCTCCTCTTATAGCCATCTCTGTAGGTATAACCCGTTACAGTCACAGGTTACTTGAGAAAACGGGTGAATTCGTCCTCTCCTTTCCTAACAAAAATATGGGAAAAGAGGTCTATTTCTGTGGCACTCACTCGGGGAAAGATACAGACAAATTGAAGGAGACCGGCTTAAAGACAAGACCTGCAAAGTTCATTCGTCCCCCTCTTTTAGCAGAGTGTCCCATCAATCTGGAGTGTAAGGTAGTAAACTCTTTGCGTACTGGCGACCATACCATATTTGTGGGAAGAATCCTGGCAGCATATGTAGAGAAGAAAGAAGAAATACTCCTGAACTATGGAAATTACCAATTTGGAGGAATTAAAGAGCCTGAGATTCTCTTCTCTCTTGACTAATGAAGGGTTCCTCCTTTACACTATCTTTAAAATGAGAAAAAATTTGCTATACCTCTTTATACTTGCCTGCATAGGAAATTTCATTTTTTCTTCCCTCCTTGCCTCTTCTCTTCCTCCAGAAGTTATTGCCAGAGTAAATGGGGAAGATGTGCCTTTAAAAGAATTTCTTAAGGAGATAAGAGGATATATGGTATTGGGCCAATTAGAAGGGGCTGTAGAAAAGAGTTTGGAAGAAGTTATTAGAAGACATTTACTTGTCCAGGAGGCTAAAAGAAGAAAACTCCATCTCACTAAAACCTTCAAAAATTTATCTTTCCTTAATCCCGGTGAGAGGAGAGAAGATATAATGATTGAACTGTTAAAAAAAGAGATAAGAAACCAGATAGAAGTTACAGATGAAGAGATAGAAGAGTTACTTCAGGAAAGAATGAAAAACATCGGTCAGATTTCCATGGAGAAGGAAGAAGTATGGGAAGCACTGAAGGAAGAACTCCTAAGGAGAAAAATGGAAAAAGCAATGGACAACCTTGTGGAGGAACTTAAGAAAAAAGCGCAAATAGAGTTAAATGAGGAAGTTCTCCAACAATGGAGAGATAAACTTTATAAATCAAATGCTTCTGAAGAATAAATTACTCAATATATTTCCCTATTAAAGGTCTTAATTTTTCTTTGATTTCTTCAGGGATAAGGGAGGGATCTGTAATTATAGCATCTTTAAGAGCCCTGCTACATATACATTTTCTCTGGACAGGAATCTTCTCCACCGCTCTTCCGATAATTCTCTTTGCCAGTTCTGCATTACGGGAAAGATTTTCCACCACCGTTTGTATATCCACATCTTCTTCTTTCCATACATCATAATCAGTGACCATAGCTAAGGTGGCATAGCATATCTCCGCTTCTCTAGCTAACTTGGCTTCCGTAAGATTGGTCATTCCAATGATATCCATCCCTAACCCTCTATAGAAATTGGATTCCGCTAAAGTGGAAAAGGAAGGGCCTTCAATATTGACATAGGTGCCTCCTTTATGAACTCTTGCCCCTTCCGCTTCTGAAGCCTCATATAGAATCTGAGAAAGAACCGGACAAACAGGGTCTCTAAAACCAATATGAGCCACTATACCTTCCCCAAAAAAGGTGGAGATTCTTCCCTTTGTTCTATCAAAAAACTGGTCAGGAATTACCACCTCCAGAGGGTGGATATCCTCTTTGAGACTCCCCACCGCAGAGACAGAAATTATCCATTCCACTCCCAAAACTTTAAATCCATAAATGTTGGCACGGTAATTTATCTCGGAAGGAAGTAATCTGTGTCCCACACCATGCCTTGGTAAAAAGACAATCTCTTTACCCTTAAATTCTCCTATAAGGTAGGCATCTGAGGGAGCACCAAAAGGAGTAGTAAGGTTTTTTCTTTCTTTTATGTTTACTCCTTCTATCTGATAAAGTCCGCTTCCCCCAATCACACCTATTCTCTGCATTTTCTCCTCCTTAATGCAGTGATTATAGGAAAAAGAAATTTTTCTTGTCAACTGTTAAACCTTGATAAGTGAAAAGTGCTGATTTATAATCTTCCATATGGGTACGGCTAAGATACTCTCTAGAAAAAAAGAGAATGCTAAGGAATGGGGACAGGCTCTTCTTTTTGCCATAGTAGTAGCCCTCTTTGTGCGAACTTTCTTCTTTCAAGTATACCGTATCCCCACTGGTTCCATGCGTCCTACTTTAATGGAGGGAGACCACCTGGTGGTAAGTAAAGTGGTGTACAAATTAAGAAAACCTATAAGAGGTGAAGTTATCGTCTTTATATATCCCGAGAATCCACGTCAAACTTTTGTGAAGAGACTGGTAGGACTACCGGGGGAGAGGTTGAAGATAGAGGATGGGAAAATATACATAAACGGGAAGCCTTTAAATTCTCCTCCTGAAATTGCCTCTCGTTATTACTGGAATGCGGGTAAATTTGGAAATGGAGAAATTACTATCCCTGAGCATGGATTTTATGTACTGGGAGATAATACTTTGAATTCTAAGGATAGCCGTTACTGGGGCTTTGTCCCGGAGAAGAACCTGGTAGGTAAAGCCCTGTTCATATTCTGGCCACCCTGGCGGTGGGGGGTTATTAAGTGAAAAACCAAAGTTAATTAAGTGAGGGGAATTATGAAAGCAGCAGTATTTTATGGTCCTGGAGATATCCGAATAGAAGAGGTGCCTTCTCCTGAGCCTGGAAAAGGAGAAGTGCTGGTAAAAGTCTTATCCTGTGCCATATGCGGTACAGACGTTAGAATATTTCAACATGGGCAGAAAAATGTGCGTCCACCTCATATAATAGGACATGAAGTAGCAGGGTTAATAGAGAAAGTGGGGAAAGGGGTGAAGGAATATAGAGAAGGAGAGAGAGTAGTGCTGGTAACCGAGGTAGGATGTAATTCCTGTCGCTGGTGTCTGGAAGGAAGAAAAAATCTCTGTCCCCACATGAAAGCCATAGGATATCATTATCCAGGTGGATTTGCTCAGTTCATTCTTCTACCTCAGGAAGCGGTTCAGCAATCCAATCTTCTCCCCATCCCGGACAATCTCTCTTTTGATGAGGCTTCTCTGGCTGAGCCTCTATCCTGTTGTATCAATGGTCAGGAATATCTGGATATTGGGTTGGGGACAAGTGTATGTGTCATAGGAGCAGGCCCTATAGGTTGTATGCATGTGGAACTGGCTAAGGTAAAGGGTGCTTCTCCCATATTTCTGGTAGATATCTCTTCCTCCCGCCTGAAGCAGGCAAGAAAATTTGGAGCAGATTTTTTGATAAATGCTTCCGAAGAAGACCCGGTGGAAAGGATAAGGAAAGAAACGGAGGGAGAAGGGGTAGAGATAGTCATAGTAGCCTGTCCCTCTGGAAGGGCGCAGGAACAGGCTCTTCAGATGACCAACCGTAGAGGCAGAATAAGTTTCTTTGGAGGGCTACCTCATGATAATCCCTTTATAACCCTGGATAGTAACAAGATTCACTATCAGGAAATTTCCCTTTATGGAGCCTTTTCATCTTCCAACCATCAGTACATGGAAGCCTTGCGTCTCCTTTCTTCTGGGCTAATAGAGGGCAGAAAATTTATCACCGCTTGTCTTCCCTTAACCAGGATAAGAGAGGGTTTGGAAAGAGTGAAGGAAGGAAAAGAACTTAAATGTATAATTCATCCCTGGGAGACTTGAAGTTTTATGAATTCTACCTATTTGTCCTTTTGATAAAACCTATCCTTCCTGCAAAATTTATCGCTTTGATTATCTATTGAAGGGGGTTCTACCTTGTGAATCAGAAGAAAAAAACGCTGCCTTTATAACTGAAACCCATCAGGGTGGTGCAGGTGTGGCTCTGGAGAGGGAATTTCGATAATCTTCTCCACCTCTTTCCTCACTTCTTCCAGGGTAATAGAATTTAAGCATTTAGGCTCTCTACATTCTTCTCTCTCCTCTCTACTGCAGGGAGCACAATCCACTCCCTGAGGCACCACTATTCTGACTTTCTCTCCCAGGGGTTTCCAGATTAAAGGATTAGTAGGACCAAAGATAGCCAGGGTGGGCACTCCTAAAAATGCCGCCAGATGAGTTATACCCGAATCGTTCCCTATGTAAAGTTTGGACCTTTTAAGGAGAAGAGATAATTCCCACAGGTCTTTTTCCACCACTATTGTTGCCTTTCTCTCTCTTACTTCTTTCTCCCAGAAGGGGATATCTTCCCTCTCTGCCTCCCCTAAGAGAACCAGGACCTCGTATCTTTCCACCAGCCAGTTAAGAAGAGCAAGAAATTTTTCTCTCCCCCAATTCTTCTTTTTACTTCCACTTCCAGGATGGACAGATATAAATCTGGCTTCAGAGAAACCTTCCAAATCCACCTTCCAATCTTTAAAAACTTTTATCCCTAAGGAGATTAAAGGCTGAAGTAAATACTCGCTCATATGCATGGAAAGGCTAAAGGAAGGTAAAGGGTCGAAGTTCACCAAAGTATGGGTAAAATTTCTCCTTAGGTTCTCTATAAGGAGGGGAGAGGTAGAATAATTAAGTACAAGATGAAAGGTGGAAAGTTCACTACTCAGGTCTCTTTCTGGCGTAAAAAACTTGATTCCCTCCGGAGAATCCCATCCTATTACTTCATCCACCACCCCTAATCTCTTAAGTAGAGAGGCTTGAGGATTTCTTCCCAGAAGATAGACTATAAAATTATTCTTTTTTAGGCTCCAGAAGACAGGAACTGTGAGAATGAGGTCTCCCAGACTTCCTCCTCGAATTATTAGAACCTTTTTCACCTTGAAAGAAGAGGCAAAAAAATAGTAAAAGTAGTTCCTTTACCCACTTCCGAATCTACTTTTATTTCGCCTCCATGTTCCTTAACTATCTTCTGGGAAACCGCAAGACCCAATCCTGTTCCTTTGGAACCTTTCTCTGAGAGAAAAGGTGTAAAGAGTTTTTCTCGAATTTCCGGAGATATTCCCTTTCCTGTATCTCTAACTTTTAAGCAAACTTTATCTTCTTCTCGAGATGTAGAAATGGTAATCTCTCCTTCTCCTTCCATTGCCTCCAGGGCATTAGTTATAAGGTTAAGCAGAACCCGATGGATTCCTTCCCGGTCTAAGTAAATCTCTCCTATTCTTTCATCTTTCTCCACTTTTAATCTAACCCCTTTTTCCCGCGCTGTCTCTTCCATTAAAGTATAAACTTCATCTACCAAAGCATTCAAGTTACAAGGTTCTAACTTGGGCTTTCTTTCCTTAGAATAGGTAAGCATATCCAGAACCAGATGCTCTATCTTTCCTGAGGCTCTCTTAACTACCTCCCAACCTTTTTTAAGAACTTCCTCCCTTCTTTCCTGGAGCCCTAAGTCTACCAAGGTAACCCCACCTCTTAAACCCTGAAGAATATTCTTTACATAATGGGCCATACCTGTGATAGCCTGTCCTATACCTGCTAATCTCTCCCTTCTTAAGTTTTCCTCATAAAGTTGCGCATTTTCTAAAGCCATAGCCGCCTGATTGCCTATGGCAGTAAGCATCTCCAGATCCTCTTTATCAAAAGCACCCTTGCTTAAAACGGTATCCACATAGATTACCCCCAGAGTTCTCTCTCTCCCCTTTAAGGGAACACACATAGCAGAATGAATGTGAGATTGAATAATACTGGCACGGTCTTTAAAACGACTATCTGCTAAAGCATCGGCAAGAAGAATAGACTCCCCTTCCTTATAAACCTTATTTACTATAGTGGTACTTATCCTTAAAGGTGTACCATCATCTTTTCTGCGTTTTACTTCCTTAATCATAAACTTACCATTTTCTTCTAAAATTATCGCACCTCGGTCTGCCTTTAGTACATCAAATATCAGGTCCAGAATTTTCTTCATAGCTTCATCCACCGTAAAGAGAGAATTAAGAAGATTACTAACCTGATAGAGTATATAGAGCCTTCTATGGCTTCTCTCAATCTCCTCCGCTTTTATCCCCGGAGGGTATCCTCCCTTTTCCGGAGGAAGAATCATCTGAATGGTGGTATTTTCTTCCTCCCAGCCTGCCCCCAAATCTTCCATCTTTTCCTTTTCTCCTATTATTAATTGAGAACTACCTATCAGGATCCGGTCACCTTCTTTAACTTCCTCCTTCTCTATCCTCCTCCCGTTAAGAAAAGTGCCATTGGTAGAGTTTAAATCCTCTACAAACCACCTCCCTTCTTCATGAAATAGAAGCAAATGATGAGAGGAAACCCTCTCATCAGGTATCACCAGGTCATTGTCCGGTTTTCTACCCACTGAATATCTTCCTTCTTCCAGTTTCCATTCCTTACTCTCTCCACTCTTTAATCTAAGAGTAACCTTTAACATTCACACCCCCTCCTTTTGATAATTCTCCACTTCTTTTAAAAACTCTTCCACACACTGATACCTCTCTTCCCTTTTCTTGGAGAGTGCCTTACTAATTATAGCATTAAGTTGGGCATCAACCTCTGGAATAGGCGGCACAGGTTCATGAAGATGTTTATTTATCACTTCCATAGGGTTTTCTCCCTGGAAGGGAGGTGCTCCATGAATCATCTCATAAAGAAGTATACCTAAGGAATAAATATCGGAACGAAAATCTACTACCTCCCCTCGACATTGCTCTGGAGACATATATTCAGGAGTGCCGATTACGGTGCCCGTAACGGTTATTCTGGTTTTCTCTAAGGAGATATTCTTAGCCAGACCAAAATCCACAATTTTTGCTACTCCTTTATCACTTATTAGGATATTACCTGGTTTTATGTCTCTGTGCACTAATCCTTTACTGTGAGCATAAGCCAGCCCCTTTCCTATTTGCTGCAAAAGACTCAAGGCTTTTTTAACATTCATCTTTCCTTCTTCCTTCAATAATTCATCTAAGGTTTTTCCTTTCACGTATTCCATAGAAAAGAAATGGGTATCATCGTCTCTTCCTACTTCAAAGACTTTTATAATGTGAGGATGAGAAAGTGTCCTCATAGCCTCTACCTCACGATAGAACCTTTTCAAGAAAGAGGTATCTTTTGCCAGATGTTCCAATAGTACTTTTAAAGCCACAATTCTCTTCATTTTTCTACTATAAGCCTTATAAACCACAGCCATTCCTCCTTTTCCCAACTCTTCCAGAATCTTGTAAGGTCCGATACTTCGTGCAGTCATTATTCGTATCTTAAGGGAGGAGGAGGTTAAGGTATATACGAAGAAGAAAGAAAGGAAGGGGACAGTTATATCCAGAAAATAGTAATTATAGGAAAAGAGTCTATAAGAGATGAAAATCCCCACTACCAAAATCAATCCTAAAAAGATAAATCCCAGATAACTCCAGTAAAAAAGAGCCAGAAACACTCCCAGAAGAGCCATGGTCAGGAGTAGAGAAAGATTGGTCAATTCCTTGGGAGTAGTAATGAAACGAGAAGAGAGCAAGGTATTTATTATATTAGCCTGAATCTCCACTCTCGGAACCAGAGATTCTTTACTGAAAGGAGTCAGGAAAAAATCATGAGTTTCCGGAAGAGTTACTCCTACAAGGACTATTTTATTCCGGAAAAAGGAAGGATTAACCTTCCCCTCCAATACCTGGGAAAAAGAAAAAGTGGGGAAAATTCCTCTACCTCCCAGATAATTTATTAAAGTAGTGGCATTCTCATCCACGGGAATTTCTATATTCCCTATCTTCACCATCCTCTCTTCCCAGAGAGGTTTCTCTCCTATGATCTCAGAAACTAAGGCTACAGAGAAGGCAGGATAAATCTTTCCCCCAAAATTTTCTAATAGTTTTACTCTCCGGAAGCAACCATCTTTCTCCATAGGGAGGTTAACAAATCCCCATCCAGAGGCGCGAGAAGAAAGAATAGGGTGGGGAGCAATTAGAGAAAACTTCTCCACTCTCATCCTGCCTACTCTCTTCTTCTGCATTTCAAATTTTCCTGCCAAGATTACGGGAACTTTGGAAAGTGCCCGAGAAAATATCTCATCTTCCGGGGTAGGGTCTATAAAGAGTATATCTATTCCTACCACCTTTACACCCCAATTTTTTAGTTTCTCCAGCAGATCCGCATAATACCTTCGGGAAATAGGCCACCTTTCTCTTAAGTCTTTCAAAGTTTCTTCATCCACCGTAATAATCACTATCTCCTCCCCCGGAGTAATTTCTCCTCTCATTCTGAAAAGGAGGTCTAAAAACTTAAATTTTAAAAAATTAAGGCTCCCGGAGGTATAAAAAAGATAAAAGACAAAAATAGAAAGTACTCCTGCCAGAATCCCCAGAAAAAAAGGACGAGTTAAAGAACGGGAGAAAAGATTCCTCATCTACCTTGAGAGAGATTCTTCAAGAAGATTACCTTTACATGGTCATCATAACCCCCAGGATAGCCATCTGCTCCCCAAGACCGAAGTTCAATATAGGTAAGTCCACCAGGAGTCTTTTTCACCACGTACTGATAAGGCTTACCATAAGGGTCGAGAAGATTGCTGGAGGAGTCTAAATATGGGCCGTTCCATCCTTCCATCCCTGGATTTTCCAGTAAAGCCTTCAGTCCTTCTTTCCGGGTAGGAATTCTCCCTGTATCTCGATAGAGAAGAGAAAGGGCAAATTCTAAAACTTGGAAATCTTGCTCCACCTTTTTCTCCCCTCTCCTCATTCTCTCAATCCTTTTCATAGTCATCTCTGCTTCCACTTTTTGAGCCTGGTCTATCTCTGCCATAGCCCCTATAATACCTCTTGCCCACAGAGGCATTACCGAAACCAATCTTTCTTTCCATCTCTCCCATTCTCTAATTTCTTCCTCTCTTATTTTCTCCAGAGGTGTAGGAGGCTCATTCCTTATCACATTGGTAGCCATCATAGCCTTTACAATCACCAATCCTGGAACTTTTCCCTTCCCCTGCACCGCCACCTCTCCTTCCATCACCGCTATCCGTGTAAATTCCCTCTCTGGAAAATATTTGACCATATAAGCGGTTCCTCTTACTCCAGTTAAAGCGTTGGGGGTCTCTAAGTAAAACTTTACTTTGGGAACAAATGCCTTCTTTATAGTAGAAAGGACTTTGCCTCCAGAAGTAAAGAGGGAAATCTTACTCCTCCCTCTTTCTCTCCTCCACTCCTGGATTTTCAAATAAGTAAGAGAGGAAAGAGCACTAACTCCCAACTCCCCATAAGAAATTACTGCCTCCGAATTTTCCCTTGTCCTCACTTCATATCCTGGTTGAAGTTCTGCCCCCTTGTAGAGCCTCATCCATTTTCCCTGAGAGGATCTCCGGAACTCCACAGTTCCTTTCACCTCTATCACTTTTATCTTAAATTCCTCTCCTTTCCCCTCCTGAAATAAAAACCACAAAATAAACCATATAAACAAAACTCCTATTTTTCTTCTCACCTCTTCCCTCCTAATAAAATAAAAAGGGAGGCCACCCTTCCTTTTTCCCTTCTGGCCTCCCTTTCTATCCTTATTCTCCCTCTTTAGCCTCCTCTTTCCCTTCCTCCTTCCTTTCTTCTTTTTTCTCCTCTTCCTCTTTCTTCTCTCTCTTGGCTTTCTCTTCTTCTCTCTTGGCTGCTATTCTATCCTTTATGGAAGTAATCCCCCCAAATATAGCAATAGCCCCTCCCACTACTAAAAGGAAGGGAACCGCAGCCTTAAGAGCCTTAACAAAAAGTTCTGGCCAAGTAGCCAACCCCCACACACCAAGAATAAGAGCGATCAATCCACCAATTAAACTTCCCATTATCTCACCTCCCTTCTAATCTTTAAATCTTTTAGAGTATAGAGGATATTGCTCATATCTGTCAAGATTTAATATCTTTTATGCCCTCTCTTTTCTCAGAAAGAAGGAAAATCTAAAATTTTTTCCACGGTCATGAACATAAGAAGCAAGGTATATGAAAGGAGTGTCCAGAGCTGCTACTACCCACTTCAGGAAATAGGTGGTGAGAAGAATGTCCCTCCACACTTTTATGGAATATAGCCCCCAGAAGGCTATGAGACAGAAAAGAAGAGAATCGATAAACTGACTTACCATGGTAGAAAGATTGTTCCTTAACCAGAGGAACCTGCCTTTAGTCATCCCTCTCCAGAAATGAAAAGCCCATACATCATGAAACTGGGAGGCTAAATAAGCGATTATACTGGCCATCACTATCCGAGGGAAAAAGGAAAAAATAGCAGAGAGATGAGGATGGGCAGTGTCCGAAGGGGCAGGGTGAAAGAGAAGGGAAAGTCGCATATAGATAAGGGTGATGACCAAAGCCAAAAATCCTATTATCACTCCCTTTCTGGCTTCTTTTTTTCCATAAAACTCGCTCAAAATGTCTGTGGAAAAGAAAATACTTCCGTAGAGAACATTACCCAGGGTAGCGGTGAATCCAAAAAGGTTAACCAATTTAATAACCTGAATATTACAAAGAATTACGCTTAAGGTTATAAGGGAAAAGATCCCTTCTTTACCAAAGTATTTGAAGATAAAGACAGCAATAGTGAGGTCAAGAAGGAGAAAGATTAACCAGAGAACCTCATTGAACATTTATTCCTTTCCTGGAGATTTTCTTTGCCCAAGGACTCATTTTTCTCCGAAGTAAGAGATTTTATCATCATTTTTCTCTTTTTCATAACTTTTTAGATGTTATAATTTCTGAAGGAGGGAAAAAATGAAGAAGAATTCTCTAAAAATAGGTTTACAACTTTACACCTTGAGAGATTTCCTTAAAACTCCGGAAGACATTTCTTCTACCCTCAAAAAAGTGAAAGAAATTGGTTATCGGGAGGTACAGATCTCCGGAATAGGGAAGATAGAACCTTCTATGCTTAAAGAAATACTGAACCGGGAAGGATTGAAAGCCAATTCTATTCATTATCCTTATCAGGAACTTACCAACAATCTCATCAGGATAGTCCAGGAGTGTCAACTATTGAATATTAAAATAATTGCCTGCCCTGCTTTACCTGAAGACTTGAGAAATGAGAAAGGATTTAAGGAAGGAGCCAAGAAACTCTCCGAGATAGGCAAAATCCTTTCTTCCTACGGGATTATCCTTGCCTACCATAACCATGCGTATGAACTGGAGAAATTCGAAGGAAAAACCGGGCTGGAAATCCTTCTGGAGGAGAGTGAAGAAAACTCCCTTAAACTGGAACTGGATACTTACTGGATTCAATATGGGGGAGGGGACCCTGCATACTGGTGTGAAAAATTTAGAGAGAGACTTATCTTACTTCATGCTAAGGATATGGGTATAAGAAATAACCAGCAGATTATGCTTCCAGTGGGGGAAGGGAATCTTAACTGGGAAAGAATTTTCCAGACTATCCAGGATTCTTTATGTGAGTGTATCGTGGTAGAGCAGGATACCTGCGAGGGGGACCCTTTTGAAAGCGTGAAAAGAAGCCTGGAGAATCTTAAAAAAATGGGATTGGAAGTTTAAAGAAGGAGGACTCCTATGGATAAGGATAAAGGAAAATGGTTCAGGGAAGCCAAATTTGGGATGTTCATCCACTGGGGAGTTTATTCCCTCCTTGAGAGGGGAGAATGGGTAATGTATTCGGAAAGAATTCCTATTGCTGAATATGAGGAAATAGCCAAAAAATTCAAAGGGGAAAATTATAATCCACGCCAATGGGCAAGAGTTGCAAAAGAAGCAGGAATGAAGTATATGGTCTTTACTACCCGACACCATGATGGATTCTCTCTTTTTGAAAGCAAGGCTTCCTCTTTTAATTCCGTAAACTTCTCAGGGAGAGACTTTGTTAAAGATTTTGTAGAGGCAGCAAGAAGCGAGGGATTAAAAGTGGGTCTTTATTATTCTCTCCTGGACTGGAGATGGAAAGTCTACTTTG
>CAZSGC010000015.1:0-1295 GCA_964606225.1 uncultured bacterium
CAGACTGAGAAAAAAACAGAGCCATTAAAGGTAAGAGGGATAAAAAAATAAAGGGGAATCTAAAAGAAGAGAAAATGTAATAAAGGAAAAAGGGGAAGACTACCGATATATATGCTCCTAAAGCATTGGGATTGGGAAGGGTGGAATGAGAAGCACCTTTAAAATCATACTTCCATCTCCCTGGTAACCCGCAAAACTTCTCATATATACTCACACAACAGACCAGTAAAGCCACTATAATTACCATCCGGATAATCCATTCTTTCTCAAAAGTGTCCAAAAAGAAGAAAGGGAAAAGAAGTAAGGGGTAGAATAACCATATCTTACCTTCTGGATATAATAAGTAGTTTACCCCCCTTATCCAAGACCCGATAAGATAAACTATCCACACACCCAAAAGAAAGAAAAGAGAACCGGATAAAAGATAAACTCTCCTTTGTAAGAGTATTAACCATGCTGTAATAAGCAATAGCAGGGATACGCATATTTGAAAATAAAGGGACTTGAACTTTTCTCCTGGAATAAAAGGATAAAAAACTAAGGGAGTTAAAAGTAGGAAGAAAAGGGGAAGAGCGAGAAATTTTTTATTCAAAACTCTGTTTGGTTCCCAGATTCAGCAGATACCTTACTCCATCCTTCTCCAATACCACTCTTTTTCTCTCAATAGAAATTATGCGGAAATCTCCCAGTTTATCTCCTTCTTTAACAATAAGGTCATTAATAATGGCTCGAGAAGACTTTTTGCTCCGTAGGGTCCCGGTAAGCCTCAACTCTGAAGCTACAGGTAAAGGGGCAGTCTCTTCAGGAGGAGGAATTAACTCCACATCAGGAGGAGTAAAAGGGTCTCTCCATCTCTCCTCAGCCCTTAAGGATAAAGGAGAAAACACAAATAAGGCTACCAGAAAGAATAAATACTTCCTCATTCTTCTTTTATCATCACCCGATAATCCAATTTCACCAAGAGTATGGGAGGAGAGGGGTAAACTCTCTCCAAGGAAAATTTTTCTAAGGCTATCAATTCTTTTCTTTTCTTCATCTCTTCAAAGAAATCCATTATTTCCTTATACCTCCCCTTAACCAGTAAATGAATGGAGCGAGAGGGAAGAGAGGAAACAGATGGAGTACTGAAATTTATGGAGACTATCTCTAAATCTCTTTCTCTTAAGAGATTAGCCAAATCACTCAGAAGTAAAGGAAAATTTTCTTTCCTTACAAAACTCTTACTCTCTGCTATGAGTTCCTTCTTTTTATTCTCAAATTCTCTTTCCAGTTCAGCCAACCTATCTACCGTTTCC
>CAZSGC010000015.1:1305-19905 GCA_964606225.1 uncultured bacterium
CATTTAACTCCTCCCTTACTCTATGAAGCCTCTTTAATTGAGGTTGAAAAAGGAAACGATAAAAGAGGAAAAAGTAAATTATGGCAATAAGAAAATAAATTATTCTTCTTCGGTTCATTTCCCTAACTCACACTCCAAAGTGAAATCAGCCATCTCTCCCCCTTTTCTCCTCCTAAGAGAGACCATCCTTACATTCCTTAGAAATTCTGTATTCTTCAGGTCTACCATCCATTGGGTAACCAATTCTTCCTTCATAGTAGAGCCCATCACAGTAACTTTATCTTCTTTAGAATTGAAGACCATTCGATTTATCCAAACTTCTTCAGGGATGGTTTCCCCTATGCTTTGGAGCAATCCTTTCCAAGGATAATTTTTTCTCTCCTTCAGTCTGCCTATAAACTCCAGTTTCTTTTCTAACTCTGCTTTCTCCATTTCCACCTGATTCACTCTCTCCACTAAAGGGATAAGTTGCTCTAACCTCTTTTTCTCTATATTAGTCTCCGCTTTCCAGATTAACCCTCGGGCTATAAAGGGAGTTAAAGAAATAACGGATAGAGAAAGTAGAATGGAAGCAAAGGAGAGGTTAAATATCCTCTTTCTTTCTTTCTCCTTCCTCTCTTCCACTTCCCGAGATAGAAGATTGGGTAAATCTTTATGATAAAGGAGACCTCCTATCAGGGGAGCAAACTCCACCTTCTTCCTGCCTAAATAATCCCTCCTCTCCCACGTTAATAGATTAGTATTTAGTTTTCTTAAAGGATTTGGGGAAGAGATAGGCAGTCCTAATTCCTCCTCAAGCATCTCCTTTAAACTTTTCCATCTACTACCTCCACCCACGAAGGAAATCTCTTCCACACTCTCTCCACGATACTGCTGGGAATAGAATTGAAGAGCAATCTTTATCTCTTCCGCTAACTGTTGAACTAAGTTCTTTAGTAAAGGATACACCCTGGATTTAGGAGAAAGAAAATCTTCTTTAATCTTTAACTCCTCTGCCTGGGAGAAGGTGGTATTAAAATTCTGAGCAATTATACGAGTAAAATCGTTACCCGCTATACCTATCTGAGTGGAAAGCCGAAAATTTCCATCTTTAAAGATGGAAAGAGTAGAAACTGCTGCTCCTATATCTAAGATGGCACGCACCCTTTCCCGGGTTTCTTTCTCCAGCCCACTTCCTAAGGTGAAAGGAGCAGGAATTACAGATATGACCATTCCACCCTGTTCCTCTATAAGAGATATCTTTCTCCTCACCTCCTCTTCCTCCACATAAACCACTACCATCTCCATATGCTCCTCATCTCCACCTAAGAGGTAGTAATCGAAAAGGCATCTGGTCACAGAAGGGGGTAAATGAGCCTTAGCATCTCTCTCCATGACCATCCACAGGTCTTCTCTGGGCATCTTAGGGTAGGTAACCTTCCTCACATAAATCTTAGGAGAAGAATGAATAAGAATAACCCACTTGGTTTTAATCTTTCTTGTTGCAAACAATTCCCTTAAGAAATCTCTCCAGAGAATTTCTCTTTCTTCTCTGCTGGCAAAAGGGTCAATATTCTGAAACCACAGGTTAAGGGCTTGTTCCCCTTTAGCCTCTATAACTTTTATAGAGGCATTCCCCAAATCTATTCCCACTACATGGGGAAGAAATTTCTTCATGTTTATTTTTTATACAACATCTCCAACAGAGAAGTCAAGGAAAGCCCTTGACTTTTTCTTTCCAGGGTGATAAAAACTTACCATGAAAACCCAGAAAAGGAAGAAAATCTGGGTTAATAGAGAAATTCAGGCTAACTATCTCCTTCTTCTGGCTGGAAGTGGGATGATTCTGGGAATATTCTTTACCTTTTATTTCCTTTACCTAAATCATCAAACCCTCTCTTCCCTTAAAGAGTTTATTATGGGTAATGTCCTTTTGGAGAAATACCTTATTACCACTGAGAGATTCCTCCTTGTAGGTAGCATTCTTTTAGTTATACTATCAGGGATTCTCCTCAGTATTCTTGCCCTTCTACACTCCCATAAAGTGGCAGGTCCACTTTTTCGAATAGAGAGGATAATTCAAGAGATGAAGGAAGGTAAGTTCCCGGAGAAGGTAATTCTCCGAAAGGGAGATCGGTTAAAGAAACTGGCTAAGCATCTGGAAGAACTTTCTCAGGAATTTTTGGAAAAGGGGAAAAATCTGGAGAAGATTACGCAAGAAATTCGTGGATTACTCTCAGAAGAAGGGCTGGAAGAAAAGGTAAGAAAGAAACTAACCAATATAGAGAAAATCTTAACTTCCCCATCCTCACAAAGTGAGGGAAAAATTAAAACTTAAGGTTTTTGGGAAAAGGATAAAAATAAGCAAACTTTTTATTCTAAAGGAGGTCTAAAATGGTTAAATGGGGAGTTATTGGAGCAGGTGGCATTGCTTACCGAAGGACAATTCCGGAAGGAATTATTCCGGCTAACAACTCGGAACTGGTAGCCATAATGGATATAAGAGAAGAGGTAGTCAAAGAGATTTCTCAAAAATTTAAGGTGAAGGGATTTACCTCAGAGGAGGAACTGTTAAGCCTGAAAGAGATTGATGCAGTTTACATTGCCACACCTGCTCATCTTCATGCTCAACAGACTCTGGCTGCTTTAGAGAAAGGTAAACATGTACTATGTGAGAAACCTCTGGCTTTGACGGTAGAAGATTGCCAGAGAATGGTAGATACAGCCAAAGAAAAAAATCTTAAATTGGGTGTAGGGTTAATGATGCGTTTTCACCGCCATCATCAAAAATTTAAAGAACTGGTCCAGAAAGGGGACTTGGGTAAGCCAGTTATGGCCAGAGCGCAACTCTCCTGCTGGTATCCTCCCATCTCTGGAGCCTGGAGGCAGGTTCCGGAACTGGGAGGTGGTGGTTCTCTTATTGATATGGGAAGCCACTGCATTGACCTGTTAGAGTTTATTCTGGGCACGCGGGTTAAAGAGGTCACCTGTTTTGCAGAGAGAGTCATTCATGACTATCCTGTGGAAGATACCGCTCTCCTCACAGTGAAATTTGAAGATGGGGCGGTAGGAATCGTTGATTCCTGCTTTTCTATTCCTGACCATGGGTCACTGAATCGACTGGAACTATACGGAAGCAAAGGAAGCATTCTGGCAGAAGGGACTATCGGTCAGAGTCCTGGAGGTAAGGCTATAGCCTATCTTTCCAAGGAAGTAGGAGGATACGATGCTCTCCAGAGAAGAGAACCAGTGAAAGGAGAAGAAATCCAGGTAGAACCCTATAACACCTACCAAGCAGAAATAGAAGAATTTGCCCAGGCTATTATGGAAGACCGTCCACCATCAGTACCGGGAGAAGAAGGGTTATGGAACCAGAAAATAATACTGGCTGCTTATACCTCTGCTCGGGAAGGTAGAAAAATAATTTTGTGAAAAAGGGAAAGAGCAAAGCGCAGTTTTCTCTGAGGGAAAGAAAAGAACCATTAATTCTCTTTCTGATAACAGCAATACTCCTTTTTCTTTCCCTTCCTGACCTTGGACTCACCTGGGATGAGCCTTTCTACATTCAATATGCCTTAAGTTATTTTTCCTGGTTTTCTCATCCTCAACTTCACAGTATACTTAACCATTTCCCTGAGGAGGACCATCCTCCTCTGGCTAAATACCTTATAGGCACCACCTTGCTTCTCTTTAGCCCCTGGTTAGATCCTCTCACCTCAGCCCGTATATCCACCATAATCCTTTCCTCCTTTTTAGTAATGCTTACCTTTCTCATAGTTCGTTCGCTCTACGGTAAACCTGCTGCTTACTTCGCCTCTTTGTCTCTCCTCTCCATTCCTCGTCTCTTTGGTCATATGCATTTTGCCACTCTGGATTTACCCTTGACCCTCCTTTTCCTTCTGGGCGCTTACTTTTTCTCTAAGGCTTCCTCCTGGAAGAGAGCCTTTACTTTCTCCTTTATATGGGCACTGGCTATATCCACCAAATCTTCCGGAGTCTTTCTTCTTCCTCCTCTTCTTCTATGGGGAGTCCTTTACCGGAGAAAAGAGATTCTTCCTTCATTAATCACCTCCCTAACTTTTTCCCCTCTCCTTTTCTTTCTTTTCTGGCCTCGCATGTGGATGGGACCGGTAATCCATCTTAAGGAGTTTGTGCTTCATCAGTTAAAGAGAATACCCATACCCGTGCTTTACATGGGGAAAGTTTATGGTAAAGGTATTCCTACCCCTTGGCATTACCCCTGGCTTATGCTCCTCTTTACTCTTCCCCCCATATTTCTCTTCCTTTCTCTTATGGGCTTTTTTCTTATCCTTAAAGAGAGAAAAGAAGATACCTTATTTATCTTCCCTCCCCTTTTCTTTCTTCTTATGGTATCTCTTCCCCAGGCTCAGAAATATGATGGTATCAGACTTTTCCTCCCTGTACTTCCTTTCTTAGCGGTGTGGACAGGAAAAGGGTTTTCCTATCTGTGGAATAGAAGAAAGAAGAATAAGTTTCTTCTCTATCTTCTGCTTCTTCCCTCCTTCTTCTCTCTTCTAAGAGTTCATCCTTATTATCTCTCCTACTATAATTGCTTAGTGGGAGGAGTAAAGGGAGCATGGGAGAGAGGCATGGAGATAACTTACTGGGGAGAGAGCATCAACGAAAATATTTTTAAATACTTGAATTCCTTCTCTAAGAAAGGTGCCTTAATCTCCTTCTATCCTGTAGGGTATCATCAGGTAAAGTTCTACTCCTTCTTAGGGTATCTTCGCCCGGACCTGGAAGGAAAAGATACTATAGACCCTCACTCCCAATATATAGTTCTTCAGATGAGAAGGGGGCTTTTCCATTCAAATTGTTACCGAATACTGAAGATATCCAAACCTATCTATGGGAATTACTATGAGGGAGTACCTTTGGTTTTGATTTTCCGTACCCAAGAGGTGAAAGAATTATGGAAAGGAAAACCTTAATCGTAATTCCTACCTATAATGAGAGAGAAAACATTGAAACACTCATACTGGAAATCCTTACTCTCCATCACCCTTTTCATATACTGGTAGTAGACGATTTCTCTCCGGATGGTACCTGGAAGGTGGTTTCCCACATTGCAGAAGAAGAAGAGAGGGTAAACTTAATCATTCGCAGAAAGAAAGAGGGTTTAGGTAAAGCCTATAGAGAAGGTTTTCAATGGGGACTTAAAGAAAATTTTGAAATTATATTTCAGATGGATGCGGATTTCTCCCACCATCCCCTGTATCTACCTGTCTTTCTGGAAAGGATGAAGGAAGCAGATGTGGTAATTGGGTCTCGCTATGTCTGGGGAGGAAGAGTTTCGGAGTGGAGTAAAGGAAGGGAGATACTCAGTCGAGCAGGTAATTTATATACCAGGTTATTCTTAAGACTCCCGATAAAAGATATCACCAGTGGTTTTCGGTGCTACAGAAGAGAGGTACTGGAGAGTATGCCCTGGGAGAGATTTTCTTCTCACGGCTTCGCCTTTCAGATTGAGATGACCTACTATGCTTACCGGAAAGGATTTCGCATTGTGGAAACTCCCATTACCTTCCAGGGAAGAAAGAAAGGTGCTTCTAAGATGGGATGGGGAATCATCAGAGAAGCAATTTTTTTAATCCCTGCTCTCAGAGTGAGAGGATTTCTGGACAGAATTTAATAACCTTTGAGCATTCTTTCCCAATTTAAGTTCTCTAATTTGCCTCAGAGTTTCTCCCTGATCCGTCCAGGAAATTTTTTAGTGGTCAAGTATAAATCCTAAAAAATTTGACTTCTTCACTTCTCCCCCTTAAAATTTCCTGTATCCAAAGGAGGAAAAATGAAGAAGGCAATTCTTTCTGTGGAACTGGAAGGATTTAAGATCTTCAAGAAAGGTAAAGTAAGAGATATATTTGATTTAGGAGAGAATCTCCTTATCGTAGCCACGGATAGAATATCTGCCTTTGATGTAGTCATGCCTAACGGAATTCCTGATAAAGGGAAAATTCTTACCGCTCTTTCAGTCTTCTGGTTTAAATTTACCCAGGATATCATAGAGAATCATCTCCTTTCTGCGGATATAGAAGAGATTATTTCTCTTTACCCTGCCCTTTCCTCCTACCGAGAGGTACTCCAGGGAAGAACCATGTTGGTTAAGAAAAGCCAGCCTATTCCTATAGAATGTGTGGTAAGGGGTTATCTGGCAGGTTCAGGGTGGAGAGAGTATAGAGAAAAAGGAAGTATTAGCGGGATAAAACTTCCTCCGGGACTTAGAGAGTCCGATAAACTCCCTTCCCCTATCTTTACTCCTGCTACTAAAGCCCACACCGGGCATGATGAAAACATAACCGAAAAGGAAGCAGAGAAGATAGCAGGTAAAGAGGTCTTCTCTCTAATCAAGGAAAAAAGTTTGGCTCTCTATGAGAAGGCTAAAGAGTACGCAGAAGAACGAGGTATCATAATTGCGGATACTAAATTTGAGTTCGGGATTATCAATGGGAAAGTTATTCTGATTGATGAAATACTTACTCCAGACTCTTCTCGCTTCTGGCCTATGGATGAATATCAGCCGGGGAAAGGGCAGAGGAGTTTTGATAAGCAATTTGTAAGAGACTATCTGGACTCCTTAGACTGGGATAAAACTCCCCCTGCTCCCCAACTTCCACCAGAGATAGTAAAAAAGACCCGCTTGAAATATTTGGAAGCACTAAAGCGTCTTACAGGAAAACAAAGCCTTAAGAACCTTTAATTTCTTTAAGTTTCTTTATAAGGAGAGGCACCACCTCAAATAAATCTCCCACTATTCCATAAGTGGCTACCTGAAAAATGGGAGCCTCTGGGTCTTTGTTTATAGCCACAATGATTTCTGAAGATTTCATCCCTACCAGATGCTGAATGGCACCAGAGATTCCTACCGCTACATAAAGTTTAGGCTGGACAGTCTTCCCTGTCTGTCCCACCTGATGGTAAGAAGGAATCCAGCCCGCATCTACAGTAGCTCGGGAAGCACCTACTGCTCCTCCCAGGAGAGAAGCCAGTTCCCTTATCAAGGAGAAATTTTCTGCCTTACCCAACCCCCTACCTCCAGAAACTATGATATCTGCCTCCTGGAGGTCTACCACTTCCTTCTCTACTCTGATAAAGTCCACCAGTTTAGTAAGGGGAGAAAGTTTTCCCCAGTTTACTTCTACTTTTTCTATCTCCCCTTTCCTCCCTTTCTGTGGTGAGGGTTTCTTTATCACATGGGGTCTTACAGTAGCCATCTGAGGACGATGATAGGGAGTAAGAATGGTAGCCATAACGTTTCCTCCGAAAGCCGGTCTGGTCTGTAGAAGAAGCCTTTTCTTCATATCCACATCCAGTTCTGTACAGTCAGCAGTAAGACCAGTCTTTAACCTGGCTGCTAAGCAAGGGGCGAGAGTCCTTCCCCAACTGGTAGCTCCCATAAGGAAAATTTCCGGACGCCTCTTCCTAATCAGTTGAGTAAGTAAAGAAGTGTAAACCCCTATTTCAGGTCTGGAGAGTCTCTCATCGCTATATAGATAAACTTTATCCGCCCCATATTCTATAAGTTCCTGAGCCAATTCCTCTCCTGCACCCATAAGCACGGCTTCTGTCTTCACTCCCAGTTTCTCAGCCAGTTTTTTCCCCTCCCCTAAAAGTTCAAAAGAGACTGGATGAATGCGAGAGTCTTTAACCTCCGCATAGATTAGAATCCCCCTGTAAAGGGAATCCTTCCTCTCCTCCTTCACCTCTATCTGAATAGCATTAAATTTACAGGCATCAATACAAATTCCACACAAGTTACAGGTAGGTAACACCACTACTTTTTTATCTTCTAACCGAAGCGCCTTTTGGGGGCATACCGCCACACATCTCCCACACCCTGTGCATTTCTCCAGAATTATCTTCAAGCCCATCAGTGGAGCAATTCTATCTGAACAAGGAGGGCACCGTCTCCTTTCCTTCTACCCACCCTTACCATCCTTAGATATCCCCCCTGTCGGGCAGAGAGGTTAGGAAGAATTTCCTGGAAAAACTTCTTGGAAACCTCTGGAGAGGTGATATAGGAAGAAACCAGCCTTCGGGAATGGAGATCACCTCTTTTAGCCTTCTCCATAAGAGAATTTGCCAGCTGCACTAAGGCTTTTCCTTTGGCTTCCGATGTTTTGATCCTTCCTTCCTTAAGAAGACTTGAGAATAAGTTCTTGAGAACCGCCTTGCGATGCTGAGCCTTTCTCCCCAATTTTTTTACCTTTTTCCGATGACGCATGGATTTTTTCTCCTTCTGAACTCTCTTTACCTTTTCTCGATTTAAAAGATAGACCAAAGGAACTCAGAAGGTCTTTCAGTTCCTGCAGAGATTTTTTTCCAAAATTTTTATGTTGTAAGAGTTCCTTCTCCTCCACCTTTATCAAATCTCCAATGGTCTGGATATTGTTACTCTTCAGGCAATTTGCGCATCTCATGGAAAGGTCAAACTCGCTTAATTTGCGAGAGAGAATCTCCTCCAGTTCTTTATCCTTCTTAGAGGTTGACTCTTTAGGACTTATATCTTCCTCCTTCTCCTGTCCCTCTCCTAATTTTTGCAGGAAGGAGAAATGATCTATCAATAACTCAGAAGCAAACTTTATAGCTTCATCCGGAGTCACAGAACCATTGGTCCAGACTTCCAAGATTAACCTCTCATAATCTGTAATATCTCCCACCCGAGTATTTTCCACCTCAAAATTGACTTTTCTCACGGGAGTAAATATGGAATCAAGAGGAATAGTACCCAAAGGAGCATCTGCTCGCTTGTTTCTCTCTGCAGGAACATATCCTTTCCCCCATCTTACCTCCATATCTATCCTCAATTTAGCACCTGGATTTAAAGTAGCAATATGAAGATGAGGATTCAAAATCTCCACATGAGGACTTCCTTGAATATCGTCCGCTCTTACCTCTCCCTCTTCACTTACATCAAGGTAAACCTTTTCCGGCCCATCAGAGTATAGTTTTATAATCACATGCTTCAAGTTATGAAGAATTTCCGGTATATCTTCCCTTACCCCTTCCACAGTGGAGAATTCATGAAGTACTCCTTCAATTCTTGCCTCGGTAATAGCGGCACCCGGGATAGAGGAAAGAAGAACCCTTCGCAGAGCATTTCCTATAGTAGTACCATATCCTCTCTCTAAGGGTTCTAAGATACATTTACCATAAGTATTGGTCAACTTCTCCCACTTGAAAGTTGAAGGCAACACAAATTCTTTTAATCTCTTAACCATTCTTTCCTCCTTTTAATAAACCCCCTTTAGCGAGAATACAATTCCACTACTAAGTGCTCTTCCACAGGAATATCTATCTCCTCCCGAGTGGGGAAACGAACCACTTTACCTTCCAGTTTATTTTTACTAAGGCTCAGCCAAGGGGGTACCTCCCTTTCTGGAACGGTCTCCATTATCTTCTTTATCTTCTCCCTAAAATTTCCCCGCACAGTGATAACCTCCCCTTCTTTAACCAGATAGGAAGGAATATTTACTTTTCTCCCATTTACAGCAAAAAAACCATGATTTACCAGCTGGCGAGCCTGTCTACGATTGGCTGCCCATCCTAAGCGGAAGACTACATTGTCCAGCCTTCTTTCCAGAAGTTGAAGGAGAATTTCTCCTGTAACCCCTTTTTTACGGGCTGCCTTTTCAAAGTATCCCTTAAACTGCCTTTCTCTCAAGTTGTAGATCCTCTTTAACTTCTGCTTCTCTCTCAATCTTATTCCATACTCTGACAGTTTCCCCATCATCGCGGTATGTTCTCCTGGAACCTGGCTACCTCGTCTCTCCAGAGGACATTTAGGGGTATAACACTTCTCTCCTTTTAAGAATAACTTTACCCCTTCCCTTCTACACAATCTGCACAATGGTCCTATATAACGCCCCATTCTTATACTCTCCTTCTCTTGGGGGGTCTGCATCCATCATGAGGAATAGGAGTAACATCTTTTATAAGCACTATATTGAGTCCATTAGATTGAATTGCTCTAATGGCTGCTTCTCTTCCTGAGCCTGGTCCTTTTACTCTCACCTCTACCTCCCTCATCCCATACTCTAAAGCCTTCTTTACTACCTGCTGAGCTGCCAGTTGAGCCACAAAAGGTGTGCTCTTACGAGTTCCCGAATAACCCACTGTTCCTCCACTCCCCCAGCAGAGAACATTACCTTCTGGGTCGGTAACGGTAATTATAGTATTGTTAAAGGTGGCTTTAATATGCACTATACCTCTGGGCACAGTGCGGGATATTTTCTTCTTACCCCTTCTCCTTCTTTTCTTAGGCATCTTTTTCCCTCACTTATCCTTTTTGAGTAGACTTCTTAGCCATCATTTCTCTTACCTTTTTCCTCAAAACTCCAACCGTCTTACGAGGACCTTTCCGAGTTCGAGCATTACACCGGGTCCTCTGTCCCCTCACTGGTAAACCTAACCGATGTCGTAAACCTCGGTAGCAGTTTATATCTATAAGCCTCTTTATATCCGCAGAAACCTCTTGTCTCAAAGCACCTTCAATCTTAAAGTTACTCTGAATATAGGAGGCAATCTTACTCACTTCCTCCCCGCTCAGGTCTTTAATCTTCTTATTCCTATCTATTCCCACATTTTCTACAATCTTCTGCGCGGAAGCACGACCAATGCCGTAAATATAGGTAAGAGCAATCTCCACTTTCTTATTATCAGGAACTTCTACTCCTACTATTCTGGCCATACTTATCCTCCTATTTTTGCCGTTGCTTGTGGCGAGGATTGGTACACACTACTCTAACGCTACCTTTTCTCCTAATAATCTTACATTTTCCGCAGATTTTTTTAACCGAGGCTCTAACTTTCATCTTCTTATCCCTATCTGTGTCTGTAAACTATCCTCCCTCGAGTTAGGTCATAAGGGGAAAGTTCCACCGTCACCGTATCTCCTGGTAGAATCCTGATAAAATGCACTCTCATCTTTCCAGAAACATGGGCCAGGACTTTCATACCATTCTCCAACTCTACCTTAAAGACCGCATTAGGAAGAGCCTCAATCACCTTACCTTTAACTTCAATTCTCTCTTTCTTTGCCATTCCTCTTTAAAACCTCCACCAGAGAGGCATAGATTTCTTCCGCCTCTCCATTAGCATCTATCTCCTCTAAGATACCCTTTTCTTTATAAAACTTTACTAAATCCTGGGTCTCTTCTCTATACACTTTAAGTCTTTCCTTTATCACCTCTTCTCGGTCATCTTCTCTTTGATAAAGAATCCCTCCGCATATATCACATATTCCTTCTTTCTTTGGAGGAAAGTTTACCAGATGATAGATTTTACCACAACTCCTGCATATTCTTCTACCAGAAAGACGGAAAATTATAGTTTCATCATTTACCCGCAAGTTAACCACTGCATCTATCCTCATCTTCTCCTCTTCCAAAATCTTGGCCTGCTGGAGATTCCTGGGGAACCCGTCCAGAACAAAGAAACTGTCTTGGGATAGATTTTTTTTAAGGAGTTGAACCACCAGTTTATCCGGTACCAGGGCACCTTTTTCCATGTATCGAAGAGCCCTTTTCCCTAAATCTGTACCCTTTTTAACCTCTTCCCTTAAAAGGTCTCCCGTAGAAACATGAGGAATTCCCTCTCTTTCCTGAAGCATCTCCGCCAAGGTCCCTTTACCTGCACCGGGGGGACCTAAAAGTATAATCCTTTTCTTCATCTCCTTAATATCTCCCCTTAATTCTTCCTCTGGTAATAAACCCTTCATAGTGCCTCATCAAAAGATGGGACTCGATCTGCTGAATGGTATCCAGAGCCACTCCTACCACTATTAGAAGAGAGGTTCCCCCGAAATAGAAAGGCACCTTAGTCCACTTAAAGAGTAAATAAGGAAGTACGGCAATAACAGCCAGGAATATCCCTCCCGGGAAGGCAATTCTGGTCATTATCCTGTCTAAGTATTCGGCAGTGGTTTTCCCCGGTCGGATACCGGGGATGAAACCACCGTATTTCTTTATATTCTCGGATATCTCTTGAGGATTGAAAGTGATAGCAGTATAAAAGTAAGTAAAGAAGATTATTAAAATAGCGTATAGACTCATTCCTATAGGGTGACGTGGAGAGAACATATTGGTAAAGTTATAAAAGGCTGCTGCTTTCTCTCCTAAGAAAGTAGAAATAGTTTGAGGGAAAAGAAGTATGGAACTGGCAAATATTATAGGAATGACTCCTGCCTGATTTACTCTTAAAGGTAAGTAAGTGCTTTGCCCTCCATATACTCTTCTTCCAATCACTCTTTTGGCATACTGAACAGGTATTCTCCTCTGAGCCTGAATAATCAACACTACCCCAGCCACCACAAAAACCATAAAAATGAGGAGAAGGAAAAAGACGAAGACATGAAGTTGACGGGTCATAATGAGGTTGAGGGTTCTCACACTATCAGGAGCAGTCCTGGCTACAATCCCGCTAAAAATTATAAGGGAAATACCATTACCTATTCCCTTCTCGGTTATCTGTTCTCCTAACCACATAAGGAAAGATGTTCCTGCAGTAACTGTAACCATCACTATCAGACGGAAAGACCATCCAGGAAAGGGCACTATAACCCTTCCCTGAAAACTGGCAGGATTCTCCAGCCACAGGGCAATACCAAAGGATTGAAAAAGGGCAATGAAGACTGTTCCAATACGGGTATACTGAACAATTTTACGTCTACCTTCCTCATCCTTAGTCAATTTTTCTAAGTAGGGGAAAACAGGTATAAGAAGTTGTAAAATGATGGAGGCAGTAATGTAAGGCATTATTCCCAAAGCAAAAATAGAAAGTCTGCTGAGGGCTCCTCCTGCAAAGAGGTCTACCATCCCCAACAAGGTTCCTCGCATCTGTTGGAAAAAGTCTGCCAGAGCCTTGGAATCTATGCCGGGAACAGGAACATGGGCTCCTACCCGGTATACAGCCAGGAAACCCAAAGTTATGAGAATCCTTTTCCTGAGTTCTGGAATCTTGAATATATCTCGAAAAGTGTCCAGAATCATAGAAGAATTACTTTACCCCCTGCCTTTTCAATCTTCTCTCTGGCTTGAGAACTAAAGGCATGAGCCTTGACCGTAAGGGGTACTCTCAACTCTCCTCTACCTAAAATCTTTATCGGGAGTTTCTTCTTTATAATTTTCTTCTCCTCAAGAACTTCAGGAGTTACTTCACTTCCCTCCTCAAACTCATTAAGTCTTTCCACATTTACTACCACATATTCTTTCCTCAAAGGATTCTTAAAACCTCTCTTAGGGAGTCTGCGGTAGAGAGGCATCTGACCACCCTCAAAACCCAAAAAATGAGGTCTTCCGGAGCGGGATTTAGCCCCTTTATGACCTCTACCACTGGTTTTACCCCATCCGGAAGAGGGACCTCTTCCCACCCTCTTTTTCTCCTTTTTAGCTCCCGGAGGTAGAGGAATTTCATGTACCTTCATCTTTACCTTTCCTTAAAGAGTAAGCATCCAGCACTTTTTTTATCTTCTCCAGAGCATTGAAAGTAGCCTTTACCAAATTTATAGGATTATGGGAACCCAGAGATTTGGTCAATATATCCTTTACACCTGCTGCTTCCAGTACCGCTCGGGGAGCACTTCCTGCAATCACCCCCGTCCCTGAAGAAGCAGGTTTTAGAAGTATCTTAGAGGCTCCAAATTCACCTACCACCTCATGGGGAATGGTGGTTCCAGAAAGAGGAACGGGAACCATATTTTTTCGCGCCCGATAAATTCCTTTCCTTATAGCCTCCGGAACTTCCAGAGCCTTCCCCAGACCATATCCCACTCTACCTTTCCCATCTCCCACAACTACCAGCGCACTGAAGGCTATTTTCTTGCCTCCCTTGGTTACCTTACCTATACGATTAACCATCACCACTTTCTCTATATATTCTTCTGCTTCCAGTGTCTCTTCCATCTCCTCTCCTTCTTAAAATTTAAGCCCAGCCTCCCTGGCTCCTTCTGCTAAGGCTTTAACTCTCCCTAAATATTTATACCCTCCCCTATCAAACACCACCTCTTTAATACCTTTCTTTATAGCCTTTTCTCCCAGCATTCTTCCTACCTCCTTAGCCCCCTCCACATTCCCACCTTTTCCTCCCTTATCTCGAAATTCCGGAGAAAGGGAAGAAAAGGCTAAAAGAACTCTCCCCGCATCATCATCTATTATCTGAGCATAGATATGTTTGTGACTCCGGAAAACGCATAATCGAGGTCTCTCCTTGGTTCCCCAGATTTTCTTTCTCACTCTTTTATGTCTTCTCTTCCTTGCTTTTTCTCGAGTTAAGGACATCTTAGCCTGTCTTCCCTGCTTTGAGTTTGACTACCTCTCCCCGGTATCTTATTCCTTTACCTTTATAAGGGTCAGGGGGTCTAAAGGATCGAATTATAGCACTCACCTGCCCCACTTTCTGTTTATCTATTCCCTGAACAGTAATTATAAAATTCTTCTCTCTCCTCACAGAAATCTCCACATCAGGGGGACTTTCGTAAATCACAGGATGAGAGTAACCCACCTGTAAAACCAATTTCTTTCCTTCCATACGAGCACTATATCCTACCCCCACTACTTCCAATTCCTTAGAGAATCCTTTAGTTACTCCTTCTATCATATTATTTATTAAAGTTCGGGTAAGACCGTGTAAGGCTTTAAAGAACTTCTCTTCTGAGGTGCGTTCTACTTTTAAAGTTCCATCTTCCTTAATTACTTTTATAGAAGGATGAAACTGATAGGAAAGTTTACCTTTAGGTCCTTCTACCTCAATAGTATTACCTTCAATCTTCACCTTTACCCCTTCTGGAAGAGGTATAGGGCTTCTTCCTACTCTGGACATATCTCACCTACCATATATAACAGATTACCTGTCCTCCTACTCCCATCTTCCGGCATTCCTCATCGGTAAGCAATCCTTTAGAGGTAGAGATAATAGCAATCCCATAACCATTTAATACTCTGGGAATCCGATGTTTCTTAACAAATACCAGAAGACCTGGTCTGCTCACCTTTTTGAATCCTGTAATGGCAGGAGTTTTATCCTCACCGTATCTGAGAGTGACCAGGATTTTTCTCTTATCTTTATCCTCCTGGATAACTGAAAAATCCTGAATAAATCCCTCTCTTTTAAGAATCTTACAGATTTCTTCTTTGAAGGTGGAGTACGGGGTTAAAGCAAAGGGCTTCCTAACCTTAGAAGAATTCAGGAGATGATTTAGAAAATCTGCTACAGGATCAGTAACTCCCATTTTCCCTCCCTTACCAACTTGCTTTTCTTACCCCAGGAATTTCCCCTGCCAGAGCTAATTTCCGAAAGCATATCCGACAGATACCAAATTTTCTTATATAAGCACGAGGTCTTCCACATATATTACACCGGTTGTATTTTCTTACCTTATACTTAGGCTCTCTGCGAGCCTTCTCTATAAGAGCCTTTTTAGCCATTATTTACTCCTCTGGAAAGGTAGTCCCATACTTTTAAGCAATTCTCTGGCTTCTTCATCCTTCTTAGCAGAGGTAACAATGGTTATATCCATTCCTAAAGGATGGGAAACCTTATCGTATTCAATTTCCGGGAATATATACTGTTCAGAGACTCCGAAACTATAGTTTCCTCTCCCATCGAAAGAATGGATAGGTAACCCTCTAAAATCTCTAACTCGAGGAAGAGCAAAAGTTATCAATCTGTCCAAAAATTCATACATGCGAGGACCTCTTAAAGTAACCTTACATCCTATAGGACGTCCTTTCCTCAATTTAAATCCTGCTACAGATTTCTTGGCCTTGGTAATTATGGGTTTCTGTCCGGTAATTAAACTTAAATGCTCCATAGCCTCATCCAGAATCTTTCTATCCTGGAGTGCCTCTCCTACTCCCATATTTATTACTATTTTCACAATCCGAGGTACCTGCAACTTATTTTTGTACCCTAACTTTTCCATCAATTCAGGCACCACTTCCTGACGATACTTCTCCCATAATCTGGGAATATATTTCTTCTCCATTTACTCTATTCCTTCTCCAAGAGTTCTCCGCACTTTTTACAGTATCTTACCTTAGTACCATCTTCCAGAAACTTCCTTCCCACCCTTACTCCTCTCTGACAGCGGGGACAGAATACCATGACATTGGATATATGCAAAGGGAGTTCTATCTCCACAATACCTCCCTGAGGATACCTCCGAGAGGGTCTTACTGCTTTCTTGGCTATATTTATTCCCTCTATAATCACTTTTCCTTCCTTAGGTAAAAGGCGTCTTACCTTACCCCTCTTCCCTTTCTCCTTTCCAGAGATAACCACTACTTCATCCCCTTTCTTCACTGAAAATTTCATTACACCACCTCCGGAGCCAGGGAAATTATCTTAGTAAAGTTCTTTTCTCTCAACTCCCGGGGAACAGGGCCAAAAATTCGTGTTCCCACAGGATTTCCTGCTTTATCAATTATTACTGCTGCGTTACGGTCAAACTTAACATAAGTTCCATCTTTCCTTCTAACCTCTTTTCGTGTTCTCACTATTACTGCTCGCACTTTATCCCCTTTAGGGATTGAACTCTGGGGGATGGTTTCTTTCACTGATGCCACTATAACATCACCTATGCGGGCGTATCTCCTCTTACTCCCCCCTAAGACCTGGATGCATCTGATGGTTTTGACTCCTGTATTATCTGCCACCCAGAGTTTAGAGTATATCTGTATCATTCTTATCCTTTCTTAAAGATCTCTATTACCTTCCACCTTTTAAGTTTACTGTAAGGTTTACACTCCCTTATCTTTACCATGTCCCCTTCTTTTGCCTTATTCTCTGGGTCATGAGCGTAAAATTTTTTTCTCTTTCTTATCATCTTTTTATACAAAGGATGGGGAACCACTCTCTCCACCTCTACTACCACCGTTTTATTCATCTTATCGCTTACTACCTTACCCACCAGTTCTTTGCGCATGACTCAATTCCCGTTCTCTTAAAATGGTTAATATCCTGGCAATATCTTTCTTAACTTCTTTGATCCTCTTGGGATTTTCCAGTTGCCCTGTAGACTTCTGGGTGCGTAGATTGAAAAGTTCCTTATAAAGTTCTCCTAAACGTTGATTCAACTCTTGATCCGTAAATTCTCTCAATTCTCTGGCTTTCATTTTAACCCCTCTAACTCTTCCCAGGTCACCACCCGGGTATGTACTGGTAGTTTAGCCCCTGCCCGTTGAAGAGCACTTTTAGCAGAATCAGAATCCACACCCCCTATCTCAAAGAGAATAGTTCCTGGTTTTACCGGTGCTACCCAAAACTCTACATTCCCTTTACCTTTACCCATCCTGGTCTCCAGTGGTTTCTTGGTTACAGGCTTATCCGTAGCCACTCGAATCCAGACTCTTCCTCCTCTCTTCAGGTGACGCACAATGGCTACTCGGGCTGCTTCCAATTGTTGGGAAGTTATCCAGGCAGGTTCCAGAACTTTTAACCCATATTCCCCAAATTCTAAAGTAGTATTGCGAGAGGCTCTCCCTGTTAGCCTTCCTCTCTGCTGCTTACGGTACTTAACTCTCTTGGGTATCAGGGGCATATTACTCCTTCTCCTCTTCCTCTCTTTCTTTATCTAAAAGGGCATCTCCTTTATATAACCACACTTTTACCCCTATAACTCCATATTTGGTACGAGCCTCAGAAAAACCGAAATCTACATCTGACCTTAGAGTCTGTAAAGGTATTTTCCCTTCTTTGTACCACTCACTTCGAGCAATCTCAGCTCCTCCTAACCTCCCTGAACACATTATCTTCACCCCTTTAGCACCTGCTTCCATAGCAGAGGAGGCAGCTCTCTTCATGGCTCTCCGGAAATGGGCTCTTCTCTCCAACTGAGCAGCCACACTATCTGCTATAAGTTGTGCCTCTAAGAGGGGGTTCTTCACCTCTATAATCTCTATCTCCACCTGCTTCTTTAGCATATCCTGCATCTCCATCCTCAATCTGTCCACTTCTGCTCCTCTTCTTCCAATTATTACCCCTGGTCGAGCAGTATGGAGATTTATAATCACCTTCTCACCTACTCTACTTATCTCTATCTTGGAGATTCCTGCAAAACGGAAATTATCCCGGATAAACTTCTTAATCTTATAATCTTCAATAAGATTTTGAGAAAACTCAGAATCCTTCTCAGCAAACCATCGGGAATCCCAGTCCTTAAAAATCCCTAAACGGTAACCTACAGGATGAGTCTTCTGTCCCATTACTTTCTTTCCCCCAATATTAAAGTGATATGAGAAGTTCTTTTTCTTATAAGATTGGCTCTTCCCATAGCCCTTGGCCTAATCCTCTTCCAAGTAGGACCTTCATCTACATAAACTTTCTCCACATAGAGTTTGTCCTCCTCCACTTCTCTATTCTGAGAAGCGTTGGCAATGGCACTTCTAAGGAGCTTTAAAAGTAAGCGAGCTCCTTTCTTGGGAGTAAACTGAAGGATGGCCAGAGCCTCATTCACCCCTTTACCTCTTATCAGATTCACCACCAGTCGCATCTTGTAAGGAGAGATTCTCGCATATCTCAACACTGCCTTCATTCCTCCTTCTCCCTACTTAGGAGCCCGGGACCTTTCTGTATGAGCACCATGACCTTTAAAAGTGCGGG
>CAZSGC010000016.1:0-9454 GCA_964606225.1 uncultured bacterium
TTCGAGATGGTGCTCAAGGTGGAGGAGTTAGTTTTTCCATAGAGGATAAGATAAATATAGCCAGAAAGCTGGATGAACTTGGATTTCATTATGTAGAAGGAGGATGGCCAGGTTCTAATCCTAAGGATATAAAGTTCTTTGAGGAACTAAAGAAAAACCCCCTTAAAAAAGCCAAACTCTGTGCTTTCACCATGACGCGTAAGGCAGGAATACCCGTAGAGAAAGACCCCTTCCTTAGGGAGGCATTAAAAGCCGATACCCCAGTTATTACTCTCTTTGGTAAATCTTGGACTCTTCATGTAAGAGAAGTACTTAAGATTTCTCTTACAGAGAACTTGAAGTTGATTCGTGATTCAGTAGCCTATCTTAAATCTAAAGGTAGAGAAGTAATCTATGATGCGGAACATTTTTTTGATGGTTTTAAGGACGATCCTGAATATGCATTGAAAACTATTGAGGAGGCGGAGAGAGGAGGTGCAGACTGGATAGTTCTCTGTGATACGAATGGAGGAACTTTCCCCTTTGAGATATCCTCTATCCTAAAAAAAGTAAAGGAGATAATTTCTGTTCCCTTAGGAATTCATACCCATAATGATAATGGAATGGCTGTAGCAAACTCTATTATTGCAGTAAAGAATGGGGTAGAACAAGTTCAAGGCACCATAAATGGTCTGGGAGAAAGATGTGGAAATGCAGACCTCTGTGTAGTAATTCCCAATCTACAGATTAAGATGGGAATAAAATGTCTACCTGCATCTTCTTTACGTCAACTTACCAAACTTTCCAGGTTTGTATATGAGGTGGCTAATTTAATACCTTCTCCCCATCAGCCTTTTGTAGGGGAGAGTGCTTTCGCTCACAAGGGAGGAACCCATATAGATGCGGTAAAGAAAGTAACTGCCTCTTTTGAACATATCCCTCCCGAAGCAGTGGGGAACAGGAGAAAGATTCTGGCTTCTGAACTGTCAGGTAAAAGCACGATGGTTTTAAAGGCTAAGGAATTTGGGATAACCTTAAGGAAAGATTCTCCAGAGATTGGTGAACTTCTGGAGACTGTAAAAAGAATGGAAGAAGAAGGGTATGAATTTGAAGTAGCAGATGCCTCTTTAGAACTCTTATTTAAAAAGAAAATCGGAAAGTATAGAAGATTTTTTGATCTGGAAGGTTTCCATGTGTTTGTAAGAGAAAAAGGGGGAAGACTAATCTCGGAGGCAACCATTCAGATAGTAGTGGATGGAGAGAAAGAGCATACTGCAGCGGAGGGAGAGGGTCCGGTGGATGCTTTGGCTAAAGCCCTCCAGAAAGCCCTTCTGAGATTCTATCCTCATCTTAAAGAAATGACCCTTATAGACTATAAAGTCAGGATAGTAAATCCTCAAGCAGGTACTGCTGCTAAAACCAGAGTTCTTATAACTTTTCGGGATCTGAAAGGTACCTGGACCACGGTAGGAGTCTCTGTGAATATCTTGGAAGCTTCCTGGCAAGCATTAGTAGATGGAGTGGAGTACAAACTCCTGAAAGAGGAGGAGGTAAGAGGGGTTTGAAAGAGGAAGGTCTATTCCCTCTTTCCCAGGAAAAGAGAATATATTCGGTTACAGAACTGACTGCAAATATAAAACAAATTCTGGAGTCCAGTTTCCCCTTTGTTTGGGTAGAGGGAGAAATATCCAACTTAAAAGAAACTTCCTCCGGGCATATTTATTTCATTCTTAAAGATGCTTTTTCCCAGTTGAAGGTAGTTTTATTTCGTAACTTTCTTTCTTCTTTAAAATTTCGGTTGAAAAATGGACTTCAGATAATTGTAGGAGGTAGGATTTCTCTCTATGCGGAGAGGGGTGAGTATCAACTTATAGCAGAGAGTGTAGAGCCTAAGGGAATGGGTAGTCTTCAGTTGGCTTTGGAGCAACTAAAAGAGAAACTTTATAAAGAAGGTCTATTTGCTCCCGAAAAGAAGAAACCTTTACCTTCCTTTTTTAATCGAATTGCTTTGGTAACTTCTCCCTCAGGTGCAGCGGTACGGGATATGATAAAGATAATTACGCAGAGTTTCCCTGGGATTGAGATTTTAATTTATCCGGTGAAAGTTCAAGGAGAAGAGGCTCCTTGGGAGATATGCTATGCTCTTGAAGAGATTAATAGGATGGGAGAAGTAGATGCTATCATTCTGGGAAGAGGAGGGGGCAGTCTGGAAGACCTTTGGGCTTTTAACGAAGAGATGGTAGCCAGGAGTATATTTGCCTCTAAAATTCCGGTTATTTCAGCAGTGGGACATGAGATAGACTATACCATTGCCGATATGGTAGCAGATGTGCGAGCACCTACTCCTTCTGCTGCTGCAGAACTGGTGGTAAGTATAATGGAGAAAGCCTATCGAAGAGTGAAAGAAAATGAGGGGAAAATTATACGCCTCCTTGAGGAGAAGATTAAGGAAAATTCTCAACGCCTTAAACGTCTTTACTCTGGGCTAATTCTCTTACATCCCTTAAGAAATCTGGAGAGGAAAAGAAAAGAAGCCGAGACCCTGAATGCTCGTCTTAAAGAAGTATTCTCTCATCTACTCCACATACAAAGAGAGAAGTGGAGAACCCTGGCGGGAAAACTTCACTCCCTTTCCCCTCTTAACGTTTTAGAGAGAGGTTACAGTATCACCTATCTTCTTCCTTCTCAAGTAATAGTAAGAGATTCTCGTCAGGCTAAAAAAGGAGACCGCTTGAAAGTTAAAGTGTGCAAGGGAGAGATATATTGCGGGGTGGAATCTATAGAGGTTTCTAATGAGAGCGGTAATTCTCACTAAACAGGATAGGATAGAGAGAACACCTTTAAAAGTAGAAGAAATTCCCACTCCTTCTCCAGGGAAGGAGGAAGTCTTACTTTCTGTGAAAGCCTGCGGTGTATGTCGTACAGACCTTCATATAGTTGAGGGGGAACTTCCTTTACCTAAATCTCCTTTAATTCTGGGTCATCAGGTGGTGGGTATAGTGGAGAAGAAAGGGGAACTGGTTCAAGAACTGAAGGAAGGGGACCGGGTAGGAGTTCCTTGGTTTTATTCTTCCTGTGGGGAGTGCAAATACTGTAAAGAAGGGAGAGAGAACCTGTGTAAAGAAGCAAAATTCACCGGTTACCATGTAGATGGAGGATATGCAGAGTTTATGGTAGCCAGCAAAAGAAGTGTTTATCTGCTTCCCTCTAAGTATAAAGATGAAGAGATTGCTCCCTTACTCTGTGGAGGAGTAATAGGTTATCGAGCCTTCAAATTGTCGGGAGTCTCTTCTGGACAGAGATTGGGACTGTTTGGATTTGGCTCTTCTGCTCATATAATTCTTCAGTTAGCAGTTTCCCGAAATATTGAAGTCTATGTTTTTACTCGTACCCATTCCCATAGAGTGCATGCCCAGGAATTGGGAGCTCGATGGGTAGGTAAGGCAGGGGATATTCCTCCTCATAAACTGGATGCTTGTATAATCTTTTCTCCAGCAGGGTGGTTAGTCCCTCAGGCTCTAAGAGTACTGGATAGAGGTGGTGCCTTAGTTCTGGCAGGTATCTATATGACCCCTACCCCTTCCCTGGATTATTCTCTTCTTTATGAAGAGAGAAGCATAAAGAGTGTAGCTAACAGCACCCGGGAAGATGTGGTTGAGTTTTTGCAGACTTGTCAAGAGATAGATTTTAAAACTTCGGTAGAAGTTTTTCCTTTAAAAGAAGCCAATCAGGTTCTCACCTGGCTTAAAGAAAGCCGGATTAAAGCCTCTGGAGTTCTTATTCCCTAAATCTTTCATGAAAAAAATTAGAATCTTGCATCTGATCTCTACCTTAGATGTAGGGGGTGTACAAGGGCAACTTTTGGAAGTGGTGAAGAGAATGGATAGAAGAATATTTGAGAATTACGTAGGCACTTTTTCTCCTGGAGGAAAATGGGAGATTCTTTATAGGGAAGAGAAAATACCGGTGGTCATCTTTAAGAGGGGATTCCGGTTTGATCCCCTCTTAATATGGCGAATATATTCTTTCTTGCGAGAAAAAGATATCCGTATTCTTCATACCTATCTTTTTACCGCTAACACCTGGGGCAGGCTGGCGGGAATACTGGCTTCTCCTTCTTTGATTATAGCCTCAGAGAGAAACGCTATTCCCTGGAAGAAATTCCCTCATTTATTTCTGGACTACGCATTAAGCGATTTTACTCATAAGATAATCACCTGTTCGGAAGCGGTAAGAGAGTTGAGCATAAGACGCTCCCGGATTCCTCCTTATAAGATAGGTGTTCTATATAATGGGGTGGATGTGGAAAAATTTCGTCCCCGAGATAAGGAAGAATGCAGGGAGAAAATTTCTTTACCCGGAGGGAAGAAAATTATCGGTTCTCTGGGAAGGATTCATCCCTGTAAAGGTTATGTGTATCTCCTGAAAGCAGGAAAAGAAATCCTCTCTCTTTACCCTGAGGTGGCATTTGTAATAGGAGGAGAGGGAGAAGAGAAGAAGAGGCTGGAGAATCAGGTAAAGAGAGAGAAGATAGAGGGGAATTTTTATTTCCCAGGATATGTGGAAGATAGAGTTTCTTTCCTTAACTCCTTAGATATGGCTATTTTCCCTTCTCTATATGAAGGCTTAGGAATGAGCATCTTGGAGGCTATGTCCTGTGGGATACCGGTAGTAGCTTCTCAGACAGGAGGGATAAGGGAAATTATAGAGGATGGCAAGAACGGTATTTTAGTCCCTCCTGGTGAGGTGAGAAAACTTACTCAGGTGATACTTTGGCTTTTAAGAAATCCTTATAAAGCAAAAAAATTGGGCGAAGAGGGAAGAAGGAGAATAAAGGAAAAATTTAGGATAGAAAAGACTGTAGAGAGACTTCAAGAACTTTATCTCTCCCTTATTTAAGAACTCCTTCCTCCATAAGCCTTTTTAATAACGCCTTAGCCTTCTCAAACGCCTTTGCCCGGTGAGAAAGACGATTTTTCTCCTCCTGACTTATCTGGGCAAAAGTTTTCCCCACTTGAGGGAGAAAAAAGACCGGGTCGTATCCGAATCCTTCCTTGCCCTGGGGATAAGGGGAGATGTATCCCTTGACTTCTCCTTCTACCGTGTACTCTTCTCCCTGAGGGGAGACAATAGCCACCACACACCTAAAGCGAGCCTCTCTTTTAGCCTTAGGCACCCCTTCCAGAAGTTTTAAGAGTTTAAAATAATTGTCCTCATAGGAGGCCTTCTCACCTGCAAATCTGGAAGAGTATACCCCCGGAGCACCGCCCAAGTACTTCACCTCTAACCCAGTATCCTCCGAGATAGCCCATCTGCCAGTTTTCTTCGCCCAGTAGCGGGCTTTAATTAAAGCATTCTCTTTGAGGGTTTTGCCCGTCTCCTCAATTTCCTCTGCGGGAGGGAAATCTTTAAAAGTCAGAATTTTTACCGGGATATCCTTTAGAATCTGGCGAATCTCTTTAATCTTATCCAGATTTCTAGTCCCCAGGACAATCTCTGTCATTTCAACTTTTCTTGCAAAAGTTCCCTTACCACCTTAGGGTTAGCCTTCCCTCCAGTTAATCTCATAACTCTCCCTATCAAAAATCCTAAAGCCTGAGTTTTCCCTCTTCGGTAATCTTCCACAGGCTTGGGATTTTCCTCAATCACTTTATCCACTATTCCTTCCAGTTCCCCTTTATCACTTACCTGAATCCATCCTTTCTCTTCAATTATCTTTTCCGGTGCTTTCTTAGTTTGGAAAACCTCATATAAACAAAACTTGGCGTTGGTCTGAGTTATCTTCTCCTCCTCTACCATCTTTGAAATACTTACCAGATACTCGGGAGTAAGAGGGCTCTCTTTAAGAGAAATTTTTCTTTCCCTCAATTCTCGTAACACCGGTCCCAGTAGCCAACTGCATATAGACTTGGGGTGAGGATAAATTTTTATACATTCATCAAAGAAATCTCCGAGTTCTTTTTCTCCCACCAGCAAATCAGCCTCTTGGGGCGTTAGCCCCCATTTTTCTTTGAGTCTCTTTCTCCTTTCTTGAGGAAGTTCTGGTAACTCCTGACGGATTTCTTCTATCCATTCAGGAGGAAGGTCAAGAGGAGGTAGGTCCGGTTCTGGGAAGTAGCGATAGTCCTGAGCCTCCTCCTTATATCTCATAGGGAGACTAATTCCTCTCTCCGAATCCCATAGCCGGGTTTCCTGGACTACTTTCCCTCCTCTCTGGATTACCTTGCTCTGTCTTTCTATCTCATACTTTAAGGCGTTGAGAACCATCTTAAAGGAATTTAAGTTTTTCATCTCCACCTTGGGCCCAAGAGTTTTACTTCCTTTAGGTCTTAAAGATACGTTAGCCTCAAATCTTAGGTGTCCCTCCTCCATTCTACAATCAGAAGCACCAATGTAGATAAGAATTTCCCTTAAGGTGTTCATAAATACCTCCACTTCTTCCAGAGTTCTCATATCCGGATAGGTAACTATCTCAATAAGTGGGATACCTGCCCGGTTGAGGTCTACTAGGGAGTAATCCGTCCCTTCCAAGTGGAGATTCTTTCCTGCATCTTCTTCCAGATGAAGATTGTGGATGCGCACCTTTTTACTTCCTTCCTTTAAAGAAATCTCCAGCCAGCCTTCCACACCTAAAGGTAGATACTGCTGAGAGATTTGATAATTCTTGGGAAGATCTGGATAATAGTAGTTTTTTCTATCAAAACGAGTAAAGAGATTTATCTTACAGTTCAAGGCTAAAGCAGTCTTTATAGCCAGTTTAACCGCTTCCTTGTTAATTACCGGAAGAACTCCAGGCATACCCAGGCAAACTGGACAGACCTGAGTATTAGGAGATGCTCCGAAAGAAGTGGGACACCCGCAGAACATCTTGGTTTTAGTAGCCAATTCCACATGGACTTCCAGCCCAATGACAGGTTCCAGATTCATAGGGGTCTCCTTTTGTGGAAATCGGTGGCCTCTTGGAAGGCGAAAGCCACCTGCAGTAACTTTACCTCCTCCAGAGGTCTTCCAATTAGTTGAAGTCCTATAGGAAGTCCTTCTTCGGTAAATCCACAGGGAATAGATACGGCAGGAAGACCAGCCAGATTAACGGGGATGGTGAAGATATCGGAGAGATACATCTTGAGAGGATCCTTTATCTTCTCCCCTATCAAGAAAGGAGGAGTAGGAGAGACAGGAGTAAGTATAACCTCACAAGTTTGGAAGGCTTCCTCAAAATCCCGCTTAATGAGAGTTCTTACTTTCTGGGCTTTAAGATAGTAGGCTTCGAAGTAACCTGCAGAGAGGGCATAAGTCCCCAGCATAATTCTTCTCTTGACCTCTTCTCCGAAACCTTCCTGTCGGGTTTTCTCATACATTTCCACCACCGGATTTTCTTCTCCCTTTTCTCTTGGGGAGACAGTTCTGTATCCATAGTGGACGCCATCATATCGCGCCAGGTTAGAGGAGGCTTCTGAAGGGGCGATTATATAGTAAGCAGCCACGGCAAATTCAGTATGGGGTAGAGAAATTTCTATCAATTCTGCTCCCAACGTTTGGAAAACTTTAAAACTCTCCTCCACCCATCTTTTCACTTCCTTATCCACTCCCGGAGTAAAGTACTCCTTAGGCAGTCCTATCTTTGTCCCTTTTACTTCTCCCTTCAGATTCTCTTCCAGGGAAGTTTGAGGAAGAGAGGTAGAATCCTGACTATCTCTTCCTTTTATTATGTGAAATAAGAAATAGGCGTCCAAGACATCCTTAGTTATAGGACCTATCTGGTCTAAGGAGGAGGCAAAAGCCACCAATCCATATCGGGAAACACTTCCGTAGGTAGGCTTGAGTCCTACCACACCACAAAAACTTGCCGGTTGCCGGATAGACCCTCCGGTATCTGATCCCAAGGAGAGAATGGTCTCTCCAGAGATAACTGCTGCCGCAGACCCCCCACTGGAGCCTCCAGGTACTCTTCTTAAGTCCCAGGGATTATGGGTAGGTCCAAAGTAGGAGTTTTCAGTAGAAGAACCCATGGCAAATTCATCCATATTAGTCTTACCTATGATAAGTAAACCTTCTTTTTTTATTTTCCTAATTACCGTAGCATCATAAGGAGGATAAAAGTTAGAAAGGATTTTCGAACCACATGTGGTAAGCATTCCCTGGGTGCAGATATTATCCTTTATAGCGATAGGTATTCCTGCCCAGCGAGGAAGTTCTTCCCTTTTAGAGAATCTTTTATCCAGTTCTCGGGCTTCTTCCAGTATTTTCTCCCTTTCTATGGTGATAAAGGCTCTTATTTCTTTTTCTTTCTCCTCTATTCTTTCCAATACACTTTTTACTAACCCTTCTACACTAATTTCTCTTTTATGTAATAATTTACTTATCTTATGAGCAGGAAGATGAAAGATTTCTTTCATCCTTCTATGATTCTGGGAACCTTAAAATATCCTCTTTCTTTTTCCGGAGCATTTCCCAAGACTTCTTCCTGAGGGAGAGTTTTCTTGACTTTGTCCTCTCTCCAGACATTGGAGAGAGGTAAAGGATGAAAGGTGGGTTCAATATTTTCCGTGTTCAGGGTTTTTAATTTTTCCATATACTCAAGGATTTCATTCAGTTGGTGAGAGAAAATTTTCTTTTCCTCTTCAGAAAGTTTAAGTCTTGCCAGACGAGCCACATACTCTACCTCTTTAATAGATAGAATTTTTCTGGGCATAACTTGAGTATTCTAAGGTAATATTAATATTCTTTCAAGCAATGCTCTGCTTCTTTAGTGATTCTTTCCAGTTCTTGTTCCAGTTTTCTTTTCTCTTTTTCTTTCCAATTCTTTTCTTCTCCCTTTCTCACAAAGAGAGGCTCCCCAAAGACTAATATTCCCCGGTTGAAGGGAAGCGGCAAGAGAAAGGAATCCCAGGTAGGAAGGTACTTTTTCCTTTTCACAGTATAAGTCACTGGTTGAATGGGAATGCCCGTCTTATAGGCTAAATGAATAATTCCTGGTTTTACGGTATATTTAGGTCCACGAGGTCCATCCGGAGTTATAGCCCCATTAAATCCCCTCTTCAGCCACTCTCTAAATTCCTGGAAAGATTTTTTACTATAGTGAAAGGAAGAACCTCGTATCACTTTGAACTTAAGTAAAGTAAGCAAAGAGGAGATAATTTCCCCATCTCGAGAGGGGCTAACCAACGCCACTAAGTTCTCTTTATAGATAAATTTAAGTACATAAGATAAAAGGAATATCCGATTATGCCAGAGAGCAAAGAGGACCTTTCCTTTCCTCTCTCTTGCCCGTAGATAGGCTTCTTCATTGATAATCTTGAATCGAGTAGTTCCACCGGTAAGAAGAAAGTATAAGAATGCCAAAAACCCCAAAAATTTTTCTCTCCACCTCATGGGGCTATTTCTTTAAGTATTATCCGTGAGGCTCTCTCTACCGCCCCTCTTTCTCCTAATTTTTCTTTAACCCTTTTTAATTCTTCTTTAACTTTAAGGGAAT
>CAZSGC010000016.1:9464-19396 GCA_964606225.1 uncultured bacterium
GCATTAAGAGTAACTCCCACAAACTCCGGGACTACTTTCTTCCCCGCTATAATATTTACCAAACCCACAAAAGGAGTTTTCACCAACATTTTCCCTAATATCCAAGTTAAAGGAGAGACTCGATAGAGAATGACCATGGGTGTACCCAGTATGGCTGCTTCTAAGGTCACCGTGCCTGAGGCAGTAAGGATTAAGGAACACAAGGAAAGAAAAGTATAAGGGTAACTTTTTATAACGGGTAGAGGAGTATCCTTAAGAAATCTTTTAAGGGGCTCCTCAGAGATAGATTCTGCCTTGAGTAAAGCAAAGTTTATTTTTTTGTGCTTTAACTTCTGGTAAATTTCCAGCATAACGGGAAGAATTCTCTCCACCTCTTCTTCTCGACTTCCCGGCAGTAGCCCTATTATAGGAGGATCCAGGGGATACTCACTTAAAAATTCTTCACTACTTACCTCCGGCCAGACCATATCTAAAAGGGGATGTCCTACAAAATGAACATCCATTCCTTCCCGGCGATAAAAATCTTCTTCAAAAGGAAGAATCACAATCAATTTGTCTACAAAGCGTTTAAGCCATTTGATTCTTCCCTTTCCCCAGGCCCACAGTTGAGGAGTTATATAGTATATAGTTTTTACCCCCTTTTCCCATACCTTTTGAGCCAGGCGGAGATTCATCCCTGGATAATCTATAGGGATAAAGCAGGAAAAATCCTCCTTTTCTATCCAAGAAGAAATCTTAAAGAAGGCGCTTTTGAGTTTAAAGAACTTAGGGATTACTTCCTGAAATCCCATTATAGAGAGCCCTTCCATATTGACGATGGGATTAAGTCCTGCTTTGAGCATCTTCTCCCCTCCCACTCCCCAGAACTCTACTTGGGGTAAAAATCTTTGGAGGGTTCTCATAAGATAGGCTCCATGTAAGTCTCCAGAGGGCTCCCCTGCACTTATAAGTATCCGAAGATTAGCCATGTTGCCATTTTAAAAAAGCCTTTCCTTAATTGCAAGGGAGAGTAAAGAGAAAGTATGGTATAATATATAAAAATAAGAAGAGGTAAACAAAAAACATAAAGGAAGGAGGGGAGAAAAATGGCGGCAAAACAGATAGTTTATGAAGAAGAAGCCAGAAAATCCTTAGAGAGAGGAATAGATATTCTTGCGGAAGCGGTAAAAGTCACCTTGGGGCCCAAAGGAAGAACCGTGGTTTTGGAGAAGAAATGGGGTTCTCCGACTGTGACCAATGATGGGGTGACTATTGCCAAGGAAATCGAGTTAAAAGACCCTCTGGAGAATGCAGGGGCGCAACTCATAAGAGAAGTGGCTTCTAAGACTTCCGATGTGGCAGGGGATGGTACTACTACAGCTACTATCATAGCCCAATCTATCTTCAAGGAAGGAATGAAGAACATAAGTGCTGGAGCTAATCCTATGGCTTTAAGAAGAGGGATAGAAAAGGCTGTAGAGACGGTGGTAGAGGAGTTGAAAAAATTCTCTAAACCTGTGGAGAAGAAGGAGGAAATGGAGCAGGTAGCCACCATCTCTGCTCATAATGACCGCCAGATAGGCAGACTTATTGCGGATGCCATGGAGAAAGTAGGGAAGGAAGGGGTTATTACGGTAGAAGAGGGAAAAGGGATGGATATTGAACTGGAGGTGGTAGAGGGTATGCAGTTTGATCGAGGATATCTCTCCCCTTACTTTATAACTGACCCTGATCGGATGGAAGTAGTACTGGAGGAACCCCTCATCCTTATTCATGAGAAGAAACTTTCCTCTGCTCGTGACCTGATCCCTCTTTTAGAAAAAGTAGTGCAGACAGGTAAACCCCTCCTTATAATAGCTGAAGATGTAGAAGGGGAGGCTTTAGCCACCCTGGTAGTCAATAAACTGAGAGGAATACTTAAATGTGCTGCAGTTAAGGCTCCCGGATATGGGGAGAGAAGGAAGGCTATGTTAGGGGATATTGCTGTTCTGACAGCAGGGAGAGTGATAGCCGAGGAACTGGGGATAAAACTGGAGAATGTTGGTCTTCAGGACTTGGGGAGAGCCAAGAAAGTGGTGATAGATAAAGAGAATACTACCATAATAGAGGGAGCAGGTAAACCTGAAGAGATAAAGGGGAGGATGGAACAGATAAGAAAGGCTATTGAAGAAACTACCTCTGATTATGATAGAGAAAAACTTCAAGAGCGCTTAGCCAAATTGGCAGGGGGAGTAGCGGTGATAAAAGTAGGTGCCGCTACAGAGACAGAGATGAAAGCAAGGAAGGCTATAGTGGAGGATGCACTGCATGCTACCCGAGCGGCAGTAGAGGAAGGGATTGTCCCTGGAGGAGGAGTGGCTTTGTTAAGATGCGTTCCAGCCGTAGAGAAAATGAGACTGGAAGGGGATGAAGATATTGGAGTAAAGATTGTAAAGAAAGCTCTGGAGGAACCTATAAAACAAATTGCTGCCAATGCAGGATGGGAAGGTTCTTTAGTAGTAGAGAAGGTAAAAGAAATGGATTTCTCTATGGGGTTTGATGCAGAGAAAGAGGAATATGTGGATATGATAAAGGAAGGAATAATTGACCCAGCAAAAGTCACTCGTTCTGCTATTCAGAATGCGGCCAGCATCGCTGCTCTCATGCTTACCACCGAAGCGGTGGTTACAGAAAAACCTAAGGAAGAGGAAGAGAAGGAATAATGGCACGTAAAAAAAGAACCAAGAGAAAAAGGCAGAATAAATTACGCTGGAGAAGTAAGAAGGCTAATAAAGGAAGACTCCCCTGTTACGGGAAATAGGAGAACTATCCTCCTATGTAAAAAAGGTGAGATAGACAACCACAGTCTGAAGAACCGAAGCCAGGAAGAGGAGAGAATTTCCGTTGTAATAATCGGGCTATCTGGCATTCCTTTTCCTTGGGATATTCAGCTAGAATTATACATCCTTTAATTTTCCCTACTTGTAAAAGGTAGTCAATATGCCAGTGAGTTTTCTTTTCTTTCTTAAAATGTCTTTCTATTCTCTTTCTTAGATTCCTCTGGGCAGAACCCACGTAGATAAAAAAGCCTGGAGAGAATTTTCTTTTACCTAATTTCCCCACCTTCAGGGAGACCGTTTTCTCTATCTCCACCAAAAGCAGGTATATTCCTTTATCTGGAAAAACTTTACTCAATTTTTTTAAGGTACTTTTTTCTTATGAAATAAAGAAATTTATAAACCTTTCTTACTTTGGGAAAAGCCTCTCTCACTGCCTTCTCATAAAGGTTTAACTGTTCAGCAAACTCCTTCCTCTCTTCTTCCATCTTGTAATCCAGGATACAGGCTATATCATCTTCTAAAGTCAGGCGATCAATCTTTACCGTTCGCCTTCTTCCCTCCAAAAACCCAAAAATTTCCAGTTCCGTGTAACAAATTTTCTCCTTCCCATCCTGGTAGAGAAAAGAATGGAGTTGAGGGTCACTAAGAATTTCTTCTAAGGTATCCTTCCATTTCTCCATTCTGCCTTTACAGAGTTGGACTACCCACTCCTTAGGAGAGATTTCATCCAAAAATTTAATCTGGCTAAGGAGGTAATGGATTTCTTCTCCTTCCCTAATCTTTTGCCACTCCTCCACTTTTAGAGGTGGAAGTTCAGAAGGGATTAAAGAGGGTTTCCCACAGGAGCAAGGAGGAAGAGAGACAGGAGAGTAGAGAGAAAAGGCAAATTTTTCTACTTTTTTCTTACTCTCTTTTGGCTGAGGTTTAAAGTCTCCTTCTCCCACTATTAACTCTCTATCTCTTCTTTCCCACCATTCCTTTACCTTCTCCCATTTACCAGAAGCTTTAAGAATTTCCTCCCAGAAAGGATAACCTTTCCTTTTTTTCTGAGTGTATCCTCCTTCCACATAGATAAATACTCCCCTACTTCCTCGAGTTACCGCTACATAAAGTAAGTTTTTCTCATCCTGCAGTTCTTTTTTCTCTTCTTCTTTTAAAAACTTTACAATTTCTCCCTCTTTTTCCTCTATAGCCTTTTTCTCTTTTTGCGAAGGTTCCACTAAAAAAATATTTCTCTCCGAATCCCAAAGAATTCTTCTACCTCTTCTTCCTCTTTTCTTCTCTAAAACTACCAAAGTTAGAGGGAAAGTAAGACCTTTTGCCTTGTGAATGGTGGAGAGGACCACAGAGTTCTTACCGTAAGAAGGGAGAGTGAGAGAGTCTCCCTTAAGTTCAAAATACTTAAGAATCCCTGGGAAGAAATAGTAACCTTTCTCCTGACTCTCTGCACAGACTTCCAGAAGTTTTAAGAGAGCCATCTCTTCTCCAGGGTAGGATTGGACAAGATACCTCCAGTGTTTTTGATAGATCTGGGAGAGGAAACTAAAAGTAGAAGTAAGTGGAGGAAGGTCAGAGAGTATTTCCTTTAATGGACTTCTCTTTACTGCCTCCAGATAGAAACTCTCCTTTAAGGTCAACCACCGGAAGAGATTCAGGAAATCCCTCACTCCTCTTATTTCCCTTAAGGGAATATTTTTCGCGGTTCGGTAAGGGATATTTTCTTCTCTCAAGATTTTGGCTATTTTCTCCAGTTGAGAATGGGTAGGGGCTAATATGCATATATCTCCCCAACTAAAATTATTTTTTAAAATTTCACCTTGGGGAGAGAGGATCCTCCTTAACCACCTTCTTTTGTCTTCCAGGTTATCCCTCTTGCTCTCTACTAAAGTTATCTGGTAGCCAGAGGTAACCTCTTCTCCCTTCCAGTGCTGGGGTTGATAATCTTCAAAGAGGTATCCTGCCAATCGGTTTATAAAGTCAAGTAAAGGATAGGAGAAACGAAAATTTTCCTTAACATATAATTCCTTCCCCCCAAACCTTTCTATCTTCTTTTTAGCCTTCTCCATCAATCCCACTTCTCCCCCTCGAAACCTGTAGATGGCTTGTTTCTGATCTCCCACTAAGAAGAATGTTTTACCTGAAGAGGAGAGGAACTCTTCTAAAAGAGGCTGGAGAACTTTCCACTGGGAAAGACTGGTATCCTGAAACTCATCGATAAGAAGGTGATTTATTACTCTATCCAGCCTCTCATAGAAGTAAAGAAGTCTCTGAGCAGAAATTTTCCCTCTTCCGTGTAAGAGTCGGTAAGTATAACCTTCCAGGTCCAGGAAATCTATCTTCCCTTCCCTTTCTTTTTTCTGAGTATATTTTTCTTCCACTTTGAGAAGAAATTTAATTATTCCCATAGCCTTTCGCACATGAGGGAAGATTAAAGAATCAGACTTAAGAGAGAGTTTGAGTTTTTGCCAGGTGCTTTCTGCCTCCATCAATAATTCCTTAGGTATTCGCATATTTTCTTTAACTTGGTACACTTCTTCCATTATCCTTAAAGGGTTGGAGAAAGATTCTTCTTTAGTAAAGATTTCTCGCACATAATCAAGGAGTAATTTTCTATTCTCCTCCTTATCTAAGGTTTCTTTCAGGCTCTCCTCCCACACATTTCTTGCTTCCCATTCATCCATAATGGTAAATTCCAGAGGTAAATCAAGATGAAGGGAGAAGGTGGAGACACAACTGGCCAAGAAACTGTCGATAGTTCGGGTCTCTACCCTACGGTCTCCCAAGATACAGGAGTCAGCTAAATTTTTCTTAAGACTGGTGGGAAGAGACTTCTCTTCCATTAATTTTTTCAATACTCTCTCTCTCATTTCCCGAGCAGCCTTACGGGTGAAAGTGATTGCCAGGATCTTTCCTTGGAAAGGTTCTTTTAAGATGTTTATTATTTGAGAGGAAAGTCGCTCTGTCTTTCCTGCTCCTGCGGAAGCAATAACCATACTGACTCTTTCTCTCATTTTTATACCCTTCTACATAGGTCCCGATATGGACAGAGTAAACATTCGGAAAAGGTGGGTAAGTTCCATTTCCCTTTTATAATATCTTCCAGAATCTGCATGGTGATAGACCTGGCTTTCTCTTCCGCTTCCTTAGGGTTCATCTCTTCAATTGTCTCCGTTCTCCTCTTAAGAAGGTGATACACTCTTATCTGAGAAAGAGGAATCCCTTCTTCTCTCAACCACCAGGTATAAAGCCCCATCTGATACCTAATTTCCTCTCGTGCTTTTTTCTCCACACTCCTCCCAAACTTGTAATCCACCAGTCGATATGAGCCATCAGGGCGAAGGTCCAGTCTATCCACACGGTAAGTGAATTCTATAGGGAAGGGAGAAGAGATACGGAATCTTCCTTCCCTCTCTACATTTTTTACCTGGAAAGGTTCCTGAGAATAAATTTGCTCTTCCATCCTCAAGAAATAAGGGACAAAATATTCTTTTATCATCTCTTTTACTAACAGGCTGTATCCATTAAGAGGAAGATACTCTCCCCATTTCTTGTCTACTAATTCTTCCAGGGATTCCTTCCTTTTACTTTCTGGCCATCCTTCTTTATAAAAATCTCTTAAGGCTTCATGAAGAATCCTCCCCACCACAGAGGCTTGAGGCTCACCAAATTTTTCTGGGTAAGAGATACCTTTGAGGTAGCGGAAATAAAACAAGAGAGGACAGCGAAGAAATTCTAACAGGGCAGAAGCAGGAAGAGTCAGGCAAGATTTTTCTTCAATCATTTTTTTCATTTCCTCTCCAGGATTAAAAGATAAATCCATAGAGGAGGAGTTAAGTCCACCATACAGGAATTCGGCGTCTTTAATTTCTCTTTTCTCAAAATAGTGCAACCTTTCTACAAAACGACTGGGCAGAAATTCTCCTTCCTCATCTTCCTGATAGAGAATTATTAACCTATGGCATTTCCCTCTCCAGTATTCCAGATAATAACCATAGAGAGCCTCCCGAGAAGAGGGGGTGGGGAGGTTAAGCCTTTCCCTCAAAGTAGGACTTAAGAAAGGGTCATCTCTGCCAAAAAAGGAAGGGAAAATTCCCTCGTTGAAATCTGGGATTATCACTGCTTCGAAATCTAAAAATCGGGATTCCAGAACGCCTAAAACCTGTACTCCTTCCAGTGGCTCACCGAAGAGATGTAAAGAACGGTTCCTTAAGAATTGAAGAGTTAACTCCCATTTTTCTTCCTTCTCCATTTCTATATGGGAGAAGGAGGAGATTTCCCGTAATACCTGGCTAATTTCTCTTCCCTCTTCTCGCATATAGAAGTCTCCTTTTTGGAAGAAATCTTTTAGAAGGTAAAGGATGGATTCCAGAAAATAGGGGAGAGAAAGACGGGAAATCTCCTCCATCCTGTCTAAGAAATGGGCTAAGTTCTCAAATTTCTTCCCTTCTTTTTTCAGAATACTTGCGGGCAGATTAATTGCTCTTAGTTCCTTAGCCTTGTGTAGGAGTTCTTCTGGAGAAGGGAAATTTAACTCTTGAGAAAAGGGATGTTGTAGGAAGGAATAGTATTTCTCCACCTGGAAGTTGGAATCCCGCAAGGTTTTAAAAGAGAAGAGGAAAGTATACGCTTGCGACTCTATGAAGGGGATGCCAGCGGTTATGTTATACTTTATCTGCCAGGGTTTAAGAATTTCCTCTTCTATTCTGCGGGCTAAGGAGGGGTAGGGAACAATAATAGCAATTTTCTCGGGGAGAAATTTATTTAATAATTCTTTTAATTTCTCTCCCAAAATAATTATTTCCTCTTCTCTCCCTGAGCACCGATATATATCTACCTCTGCTTCCCTCTTCTCTGCTGAGTGAAAATTTACTTCTCCAAGCCAGGAATTTAGAAACCGTTGGATGTGGTAAAAAGGAGAAAAAACAGGCTGAGGTTCTCTTACCCTCTCGTCTCCCATCATGATTATTCTTCCTTTATCAGACTCCAGCATCCTTCGGATAACTCTTTCTTCTTGGAGATTCAAAGAAATAATGCCTCCCAGAACCACTGGTAAAGGGAAAGGTAAATCCACCTCCTCCCTCCCAGCCTTTTCCCCCATCATGCGATAGGCCATGCCCATAGTTACTACATGGTTATCTTGAAGGTCTCGGTAGAAAATTTGTTGCAGATTCTCCAAGTCAGAGAGTAAATTCTCCCACTCTTCATCTGCCCATACTATTCCTGCTTCCTTTACCTTGGGTATGGTCAAGGAAAATTCTTCCAACTCTTGGAAGAAAGAGAGGAGAGAGAAGAGACTTCTCAAGACTTTTTTATCCCTTCCCCACCGGGTATAAAAAGTGCTTTTCTTGATAGAATTCAGAAGTAACATTACTTCCTCACCTTTCTCCAGTATCCGATAAGCGGGGAAATTGAAGTGAAAAATTTCTTTCCAGAACTCTTCTATGGAAAGAACCCGAGGCAAGGCTACAGTTTTCTTCCCTCTCCTTCTCCATAACCTTTCTTTAAAATAATAGACAGCTCTCCGGGTAGGGAATACAAAAGTAGAGTTTTGAGGGAAATTTTCTATAACAAAGTCAAAGAGTGAGGCTCCAAAGGGTAGAATTTCTATTTTGCTCATTTAAAGATTAATCCATGAGAATGAATACCTCATTCTGCTCTCCCTCTTTAAAGGGAAAATTATCAGAACTTGAGTTGATCTTCAAGGTGGAAATTACCTCGTCTCTTTGTTATAATTATCTGTCTTTAACAAAGATGGATTTAAGAAAAATTTATACCCAACTGGAGTGTTTTTTTCATCCCCAGGCAGTAGCAGTGGTAGGTGCCTCCCGTCATGAAGATAAAGTGGGGTTTGGAGTACTTAAGGGGTTGGTAAAAGGAGGGGTGTTTGAAAGACCGGGCTTAAAGGGATTTTCCGGAAGAATTTATGCGGTAAACCCTTCTGCAGAGGAGATTTTGGGGATAAAGTGTTATCCCTCTATTAAAAATGTGCCTGGTAAAGTGGATTTGGTTATAATCTGCGTGAATGCCAAGTTTGTTCCTCAAGTTATTAGAGAATGTGGAGAGAAAGGAGTTAAAGGAGTTATTATTATTTCTGCTGGTTTTACCGAAGCAGGGGAGGAAGGGAAAAAGTTACAGCAAGAATTTTTGAGAATTGCTCGCTCTGCAGGGATAAGGGTGGTAGGACCTAACTGCTTAGGAATTCTTTATCCTCCCAATAATCTTAACGCCAGTTTTGGCCTTACCCTCCCTTATTCTGGAAAGGTGGCCTTTATCAGCCAATCTGGAGCCTTGGCAGACTCGGTTATTGACTGGTCAATAAAGGAAAACTATGGTTTTTCTGCCCTTATAAGCTATGGAAACAAAGCAGATTTGGATGCTCCGGATTTCTTAGCCTGGGCTTCCCAGGACCCTCATACCTCCTGTATCTCTTTATATCTTGAGGGACTCAATGAGGGAAGATATTTTCTGGAAGTAGCCCGAGAAGTTACTAAGAAAAAGCCAGTAGTGGCTATAAAGGCAGGTAAATCTTCCTCTGGGAGCAAAGCGGTAGCCTCCCATACGGGTTCCTTGGCAGGAAGTTACAGGATTTACGAGGCTGCCTTCCGACAATGTGGAGTTATACCTGCTTCTTCTCTCACAGACCTTTTCCACATCTCTAAGGGACTTTCTTTAATGAAGCCCTGTTATGGTAATCGGGTAGCAGTGGTTACCAACGGAGGAGGCTCAGGGGTGCTCTGTGCTGATGCTTGTGAAGAGGAAGGTCTCTTGTTACCACCTCCTTCCCGCAAGATGATAGAAAACCTGGATGCTTCTGGAAAATTACACCCTGCCTGGTCCAGAGGTAATCCCTTCGATGTAGTGGGAGACGCTAATCCGGAAAGATATGAGGCAGTGCTTAAAGAGGTAATGGAATCTCCTCTTTACGATGGGGTAATCGTTATCCAAACTCTTCAGACTATGACTGACAGCCTAAGGGATGCTCAGATAATCGTGGAAATGTTCAGGAAGTACGGTAAACCAGTGGTAACCTCCTTTATGAGAGGGAAATTTGCTGAGGAAGGAGTGAGATTTTTGGAAGAGAATGGAATCCCCAACTACAATGATGTAAAGGAGGCAGCCAGAGTGATGTCTGCC
>CAZSGC010000017.1:0-19119 GCA_964606225.1 uncultured bacterium
ATTGGGAGGGAAAAGATGGCTTTAATAACCATGGTAAAAGGAAGGGAAATCTTAGACTCCCGAGGTAATCCTACGGTGGAGGTGGAAGTAGAACTCTCTGATGGTTCCATAGGGAGAGCTTCTGTTCCTTCTGGTGCTTCTACGGGTGAACATGAGGCTTTAGAGTTAAGAGATGGAGATAAAAGAAGATATTTGGGGAAAGGGGTGAGAAGAGCGGTGGAGAACGTGAATACTATAATAGCGCCTCGTATTAAAGGGATGGAAGCCTCTAAGCAAGGTGAGATTGACTCAGTTCTTCTGGAGCTGGATGGGACCGAGAATAAAGGAAGACTGGGAGCAAATGCCATACTTGGTGTCTCCTTGGCGGTAGCCAGAGCCTCTGCTCAATCTGCGGGTCTTCCTTTCTATCGATACCTCGGAGGAACTCATGCCTGTCTTCTTCCTGTTCCCTGTTTCAATATTATTAACGGGGGTAAACATGCAGATAATAATCTGGATTTCCAGGAGTTTATGATTGTCCCTGCGGGTGCACCTTCTTTTGGTGAGGCACTCCGTTACGCGGTAGAGGTATATCATACTCTTAAAGGAATACTTAAGGAGAGAAATTTATCTACTGCGGTAGGAGATGAAGGGGGTTTTGCCCCTGATCTTTCTTCTCACGAGGAGGCCTTGAAAATTATTCTGGAGGCGATAGAAAAATCTGGATATTCCCCGGGAGAAGATATCTTCTTAGGCATGGATACAGCAGCCACCTCTTTCTACAGGGAAGGAAAATATGTCTTGGAGGGAGAGAATAAAGAGTTAAATTACCAAGAGTTGGTGGATTATTATGGTGAACTGGTGGAGAAGTACCCTCTTATCTTTATAGAGGATGGTTTAGCGGAGGATGACTGGGAGGGATGGAAATATCTTACTCAGACTTTGGGTAAGAAAATTCAACTTACGGGGGATGACCTCTTTGTTACCAATTTTAGAAGGCTTAAGAGAGGAATTGAGGAAGGAGTGGCTAACTCCATTCTTATAAAACCCAATCAGATAGGTACTCTTACCGAGACCTCTGAGACTGTGGAACTGGCACATAGGGAGGGATATACCACCATGATTTCCCATCGTTCAGGGGAGACGGAAGATTACTACTTAGCAGATTTAGCGGTGGGTTTAAAGACAGGGCAGATTAAAAGCGGTGCTCCCTGCCGTTCAGAGAGAAATGCTAAATATAATCAACTGTTAAGAATAGAGGAGGAACTGAGTAAACAAGCAGTTTTCTTGGGAAAGGAGGCTTTCCGCCTTACTTCATGAAGGCTAAGTGGTTTCTTTATGGGGTTCTGGTAATAGGCTGGGTGTGGATTAGTGGAGTTATATTTTTACCCCCTTTAGAGAAATTGAAGAAATACACCCTGAGATATGAGAAACTGGAGAAAGAGATATCTGCTTTAAAAGAAGAGTTTAGAAGACTCAAGAAGGAAAGGAGGAAATTGGAAGAAGACCCTTTCTATATAGAGACTCTGGCTCGGAAGGAACTTAAGATGTGTCGTCCTGGAGAGACTATCTATCGGGTGAGGTGATGTTTGAAAGATTACGAGACCGTCTGGCAGTTACCTTTAAGAAATTAAGGGGTCACGGTTATCTTACCGAGAGAAACATCCGGGAGGCTTTAAGGGAGGTAAAGATAGCCCTTTTGGAGGCGGATGTAAATTATAAAGTGGTAAAAGAATTTGTAGAGAGGACCTTAGAAAAAGCCTTAGGAGACCGGGTCCTTAAGAGTGTGACTCCAGGTCAGCAATTTATTAAGGTGGTGCATGAGGAACTGGTGAATATCCTGGGAGAGAGAAAAGGTTTAAAAAAGTCATCTGTTCTGCCTTCTATATACATGATGGTAGGAATTCAGGGAAGTGGTAAGACCACTACTTGCGGGAAGTTGGGGCTGATGTTAAAAAAGGAAGGAATAAAATCGCTTCTGGTTTCCACAGATACTCGAAGACCTGCTGCTAAAGAACAGCTCAAGATGATAGGGGAAAAGTTGGACCTGCCGGTTTTTTGTGAAGGAGAGACTCCTCTGGCTATAACGGTAAACTCTATCCAGCAGGCACGCCAAATAGGAGCGGAAGCAGTTATTTTAGATACCCAGGGTAGGCTCCATATAGATGAAGAACTTATGGAGGAACTCAAGTCCATGAAGGAAAGGGTAAATCCTACCGAGACACTGTTGGTAGCAGATGCTATGACGGGACAGGATGCAGTAAATATAGCTCAGAAATTTAATGATTTTATTGGTCTGGATGGAATAATTCTTACCAAGATGGACAGTGATGCTCGAGGAGGAGCTGCCCTCTCCATGCGCATGGTCACAGGTTGCCCTATCAAATTTGTGGGGATTGGGGAAAAGTTGGAAGATCTGGAAGTTTTTTATCCAGACCGCATGGCTTCCCGAATTTTAGGAATGGGAGATGTGGTATCCCTGGTGGAAAAAGCCCAGGAGATAGAAGAGAAGGAGGAGGCGGAGAGGCTAATTAAAAAGATAAAGGTGGATGAGTTTAACTTAGAGGATTTTCTATCTCAACTTCAGAAGATGAAAAGGTTAGGTTCTCTGGAGAAAATTATGGATTATCTTCCCCATTCTCCAGACTTTAAAACACTTCCCCTTTCTCCAGAGCATTACCGGAGAGTGGAAGCCATCATCCTCTCTATGACTCCTGAGGAGAGAAGGAATCCGCGTATTATTGATGGAAGCAGGAAAAAAAGAATTGCCCGAGGCAGTGGAACTACTGTCCAGGAGGTAAATCAGTTACTTAAACAGTTTCAGCAGGCGCGGAAAATAATGAAAGAAATGGTTAAGTATGGAGGAATGATGAAAAGTAAAGGATGGCTTCCCAGGATTGGATAAAGGAGGAGAGTATGTCTGTAAAAATTCGGTTGATGAGAATGGGTAAAAAGAAAGCACCTTTTTATCGTATAGTGGCAGCAAATAGTCGTTCTCCCAGAGATGGTAAACTCTTGGAGATTATAGGATTTTACAATCCTATAAAAGACCCCCCTGAGATTCACATAGAAGAGGAAAAACTGAAAAAATGGATAGAAAGAGGAGCCCAACTTACTGACGCGGTAAAGAGTTTACTTAAGAAAAAATGATGATCTGGTATGTGCTGACTATCTTCCCCAATATGTTTAAGCCCTTTCTGGAGGAAGGTATAATAGCGAAGGGAATTCAAAAGAAAAAGGTGGAGATAAGAATTAAAGATTTGAGAAATTTTACTCAAGATAAAAGAAGAACGGTGGATGATTATTCTTATGGTGGGGGTGGGATGGTTCTTAAACCTGAGCCCATCTTTCTGGCCATGGATGAAGTAAGGGAAGAAGTAGGGAAAGAGAAGATTAGAGTTATTCTACTTTCCCCCCAGGGAGAACTCTTCACCCAGGAGAAGGCTTTGGAACTTTCTCAGGAGAAGGTGATAGTTTTGATATGCGGAAGATATGAAGGAGTGGATGAGAGAGTGAGACTCAAGTTAGTAACCGAGGAGATTTCTATTGGAGATTACGTTTTAATGGGAGGAGAAGTTCCTGCTTTGGCTATCTTGGAGGCAACGCTTAGACTGGTGCCTGGAATTCTGGGTAAGGAGAAGTCCTTTCAGGAAGATTCTTTTTATCAACCTTTTTTGGATTGGCCCCATTACACTCGTCCCGCTGAGTATCGAGGACTCAAAGTTCCCTCCATACTTCTTTCTGGAGATCATGAAGCGATAAGGAGGTGGCGTTTAAGAGAGGCTTTAAGGAGAACCTGGGAGAGGAGGCCGGAGATTATAAAGGAGGAATTATTGGATGAAGAGGCGAGAAAGTTATGGAAGGAAATAAAAGACGAGGGTAGCCATGGATATAAAAAATGTAATTGAAAGACCCAGACTTAGAGAGGACCTGCCTGATTTTAAGGTGGGGGACACGGTGAGAGTCTACCTTAAAATTGTGGAAGGGGGTAAAGAAAGAATTCAGACTTTTGAGGGAATTGTAATCAGGAGGAGAGGAGGGGGATTGCGGGAGACTTTTACGGTGAGAAGAATTTGCTATGGAGAGGGAGTGGAGAGAATCTTCCCCCTGCATTCTCCGGTAATTCAGAAAATTGAAGTGGTGAGAAGAGGAGAGGTCCGGAGAGCCAGAATCTACTATCTTCGGGAGAAGACGGGAAAGAAGATGCGCGTGAAGGAGAAGAAATTTACTCCCAAGGGAAAATAACTAATGTATGAGAAAGAGGAGGAACTGTGGAGGAAGGGATACAGCCTGGTGGCAGGAATAGATGAAGCAGGGAGAGGTCCTTTAGCAGGTCCAGTGGTGGCAGCAGTAGTGGTACTTTACCCTTTCCGTTATATAAGGGGAATTAAGGATTCTAAGAGATTAACCCCTGCCCAGAGGGAAAGATTTTTTCAGGAAATTGTTTCCCGTAGCTTAATGTGGGGGATTGGTATTGTAGAGGCAAGAATTATAGAAGAAATCAATATATTACAGGCTACCAGGTTGGCTATGAGGCGAGCGCTGGAAAATTTACCTTGTCCTCCTCATTATCTCCTTATAGATGCGGTAAATCTAAGAGAACTTTCCCTCCCTCAGGAATCCCTAATTAAAGGGGATGAGACAGTGGCTTCTATAGCCTGTGCTTCCATAGTGGCTAAGGTTATGAGAGATAGAATAATGGTGAAGTCTGGTCATCTTTTACCCCGTTATGGATTCCATCTTCATAAAGGTTATCCTACTTTTCATCACCTCAAAGTTTTAAAAGATTATGGCCCTACTGTCCTTCATCGTAAGACTTTTTCTCCCCTTAAAGAATTTAAAGAGAAGAGAGATAAGTAAGTTAGGGGAATCTACCGCCGCTAAGTTCCTTAAGAGGAAGGGATTTAAAATCTTAGAGAGAAACTGGAGGATCTGGGGAGGAGAGATAGATATAATAGCCCAGGATAAGGATACCTTAGTTTTTGTGGAAGTAAAGTCCCGGACAGGTGAAGAATACGGAACGGGTAAAGAATCCATAACCAGGAGCAAGAAGAAAACTTTGAGGCGAGCCTCCTTAGTTTACCTTAAGAGGAAAGGAAAAAGGGAAAGGGTGAGATTTGATGTGGTAGCCATAGAATTTTCTCCTTCTGGAAGGGTGAAAAAGATAGAATGGATTCCCTCTGCTTTCAATTTTACAGATTAACTTTTATCTCTTCCCCCTTTTCTTTTCCTTTTTCCAGATTACCACCAAGGGAGAGGCAATAAAGATAGAAGAATAGGTTCCCACTACAATCCCTACGGCCATGGTGAAGGAAAAGTCTTTAATAGGGGTGCTCCCCAGAAAGAAAAGGCTTAAGACTACCATCAAGGTGGTGAGAGAAGTTAAGGTAGTGCGAGAAAGGGTCTGATTTATGCTTATATTTATTATCTCTTCCAGCCTTTTCCCCCGGTAAAGTTTTAAATTCTCTCTTATTCTATCAAAGACCACAATAGTGTCATTTAAAGAGTATCCTACAATGGTAAGGAGGGCAGCAATTATGGGAATAGATATTTCCCTGCCCGTTAAGGAAAGCATACCGGTGGTGATGAGGACATCATGTAGCAGACAGAGAACAGCAGCTACGGCAAACACTAACTCAAACCTCCAGGCAATATAAAGAAGGATCCCTATCATGGAGAAGGTTATTGCCAGGAGAGCCTGTCTTCTTAGGAGCCTCCCTACCACCGGACCTATGGTCTTCTCTTCCCTTACTTCAGGATTAAAACTCTTCAGCCGGGAGAGAACAGCCTCCTCCACTTTTTTTCTGTATCCTTCCTTAGTCCTAATTATTAATCCCCTCCCAGATTCAAAAGATTGGATTAAACTTTCTTCTGCCCCTGCTTCCTTTAATACCTCTCGTATTTGGGCAATCTCTACGGGTTTCTTAAAGTAGAAATAGAGCATGGTTCCACCTGTAAAATCTATCCCGAAATTTTTTATTCCTCGCCAAGAAAAGAATCCCATTCCTAAGACGATGAGAAAAAGGGAAAACATAAATCCCTTGGTCTTCCATTTCATAAAGTTAAAATGGGTTTCTTTCCAGAAACGCATCAGATACTTATCCTTCTTACTTTAACTATATGGATAAAGTAGTCGTAGACTAACTTGGTTACTACAATGGCTGTAAACATACTGCAGATTATTCCCAGAGAAAGGGTAACCGCAAATCCTTTAATGGGTCCGGTACCGAAGTAGAAAAGGGCAAGAGCAGCAATCAGGGTGGTGATGTTGGCATCGGCAATGGTGAGGAAGGCTTTCTTATATCCTGTATCTACGGCTACCCGTATGGTCTTCTTCTTGGCTATTTCCTCTCTTATTCTCTCAAAGATTAAGACATTAGCATCCACACTCATACCTATGGTGAGAACCAGACCTGCTATACCGGGGAGGGTAAGGGTGGCCTTAAAGCCAGCCAAGGCTCCCAGGATGAGGAGGAGATTGATCATTAGAGCAAAGCCCGCTAATACTCCGGAGAGAAGGTAATATAAAGCCATGAAGGCTATGACCAGGATTCCCCCTGTAAGGGCTGCTCTTATACCTTTTCTTATAGAATCTTCTCCCAGAGTAGGACCTACTTTTAAGAGAGAAAGAACTTCCAGAGGAGCAGGCAGGGCACCTGCTCTTAATACCAGAGCCAAATCACTGGCTTCTTTCATTGTGAATCTGCCGGTTATACGTGCTTCACCGGAAGGGATTTTTTCTTTTATTTTGGGAGCACACTGCACTTTGCCATCCAGGACAATGGCTAAACGTCTTCCGATATTTTCTTCCGTAATACGGGAGAAGATTCTTGCCCCTTTCCGGTTAAACTTTATTCTTACCTCAGGTTCCCCTAAGGGACCAAAACCAACGAAAGCATTTATGAGATACCTTCCGGTAATGAGTGGTTTGGCGTGTAAGAGAAGGGGTTCTTTTTTACCTTCCTCTTCCAGATAAACCAGTTCAAATCCTTCCGGGACTCTACCTTCTTTGGCTTCTTCCAGCCTGTCAGGGTCATTGTCCACCAGTTTGAACTCTAAAAGAGCGGTTTGCCCAATAACTTTTAAGGCTCTTTCCGTATCTACTATTCCTGGTAACTGCACTACAATCTGGTCTTTTCCCTGTTTCTGAATGGGAGCCTCACTTACCCCAAACTGGTCCACTCTGTTTCTTATTACCTCCACTGCTCTATCCACAGCATCTCTTCTGGCTTCTGGGGGTATCTCTTCCAGTTTAACTCGTAGAACAAGATGTATACCCCCTTTAAGGTCCAACCCCCTTCTAATCTTCTGAGAAGGGGGGTAAAAACTCCATCCTGCTACCCCTACCACTATTAAAATTAAGATAATTCTCCAGATAATAGACCTTTCCATTTTTCAGGGAAAAAGTTTAACACATTCTTCTTATTAAAGAAAGGATTTTTAGAAGATAAAGGTAAGGAGAGTTTAGAATCTCTTAGCCTGAAGAATAAAACTCTTAAGTTTCTCAGGGTCTTTTTTCCCTAAAGACTCTTCCACTCCTGAGGCTACATCTATAGCATAAGGAGAAACAACCTTTATGGCTTCCTGAACATTATCAGGATTTAATCCTCCCGAGAGGATGATTCTGCCATATCGTTTGGCATCTTTGGCTATTTCCCAGTTGAAGGTCTTCCCTGTCCCTCCCCAGGATGAGGGAGAATAGGTGTCTAAGAGATAGGCATCTACCCGATATCTGGGAATAACCTCCAGGATTCCTTCATCTTTCACCCGGAAAGATTTTATTACCTTCTGAGGGAACCCCTGACAATACTGAGGGGTTTCTTCTCCATGGAATTGTAAGACATGCAGGTGAAGATACTCAGCAATCTCTGCCACCCTTTCTCTTCTTTCATTTACAAACACCCCCACAGTGATGATAAAAGGTGGAAGATGAGAGATAATCTCTTTGGCTACCTCTACACCTACCCTCCGGGGGCTGGGAGCAAAGATAAATCCTAAAGCGTCTGCTCCCCATTTAACAGCCAGGAGGGCATCCTCTAAGTTGGTAATTCCGCATATCTTGACCTTTACTCTTTCCACAATCTCTAAAATAAAGTGAGTTGAGACTTATCTTCTTTCTCTTCCTCCACTTTAATCTTAATCTCTCCGTAGACTCCATCGTAGCCAGGTCTGATCTCTACCATTCCTTTTCTTACCGCCAGAATACGCTTAGCGATGGGAGAAGGAAAGTGCTCTCTCAGTATCTCTTCCTCCAGATAAAGTAGGATGGGAATTTCTCCTCCCCATTTCCCTACCAGTTGAAGATACTCATTCCTTACCTGTTGGGCTTCTCTTCCCATACCCAAGGCCTCGGCAATGATCTCCTCCAAGGGTATTAGATGATGATAGGGTTTAGAAGTGGGAGGAACAAATCCTTCTTCTCTATCTGCCAGTTCTTCCACTCTATGCATCACCCCTATGGTTAAAATTCCTCCACAGACAGGGCAAAGATTATTGTTTAGAATAGCCTCCTTAGGTGAGAGACAGACCCCACATTTTCTATGACCGTCATAATGGTACTTTCCCTCCTGAGGGAAGAATTCTATGGTGGCAAGAAAACCTTCTCCAGTGAAGAGAGTATGGACAATATCTCTATAGGTGAGATTGCACTCCAATATGTTGGCTTCCCGTCCTATACGGGAAGGAGAATGAGCATCAGAGTTAGAGACCAGGCGAAATCTATCCAAGGTACTCCATCTCCAGTTCATAGGAGGGTCACTGGAGAGACCGGTCTCTAAGGCAGGAATTTTCTCTACCCATTCATGGAAGCAGTCTTCAATGCGGTCAAATCCAGAGTTGGCGCCAAAGAGAGAAAAATGGGGTGTCCAGACATGAGCAGGTATAACTACTGAATAGGGAGAAACACGGTTAATGATTTCCATCATCTTGGCTACTTCCAGACTCAATATGGGACGTCCATCAGAAGAGAGGTTCCCAAAGCCTTTAAGTTCTTCATTGATTCTCTCTACATCTTCAAAGGAGGGGGAAAGTATCAGGTTATGGATTTTTTTAATCTCTCCTTTCCAAGAGTAAATATTGGAGACCTCTCCACTCAAAATAAAATAAACCTCTTGATACTTATAAAGACCATCTCCGGTATCTTTAAGTTTACTCTTTAACTCTTTCAGCCATTCAGGGTGAGTTATATCACCTGTTCCCATTAACTTTATTCCTTTAAGTTTTGCCCATTGAGATATACCATCTAAGTTCATATCTTTACTGGTAGCCCGTGAATACCGGGAGTGAATATGAAGGTCGGCTATAAAAGACATTTTCCTCTCTCCATAAGAATTCTTTCCCCTATAATTACCCACTCTATTTTTCCCTTTAGTTCCCATCCCAAGAAGGGGGTGTTTTTGGATTTGGAGTAAAGGGTATCCTCTTTCACTATCCAGGTAGCCTCAGGATCAAAGATGGTAAGGTGAGGAACTTCCCCTACTTTAATTCTTCCCCAGGGCAGATTCAAGATTTTTGCAGGATTAAGAGACATTTTCTCTACTACTTCTTTTAGGGAAAGAATTCCTTTTTCCACTATATAAGTGAAGATGAGGGAAAAACATGTGTCCAGCCCTATCATCCCGAAGGGAGCCTCCTCTATCTCTTTTTCTTTTTCCGTAGCCAGATGAGGTGCATGGTCTGTGGCGATAACATCAATAACTCCTTCCTTCAGGGCTTGTTGCAGAGTTTCTACATCTTCTTTTCTTCTTAAAGGAGGATTCACTTTTGTATGAGGGTTAAAGGAAAGAAGAGCCTCCTCAGTGAGGATAAGATGGTGGGGGGTTACCTCACAGGTAACCTTTACCCCTTTCTCTTTTGCCTCCCGAATCAGATCAACGCTGCCTTTAGTGGAAACATGGGCAATATGGAGATGAGCACCAGTAAGTTGAGCCAATTTAAGGTCTCTTTCCACCATAATCTCCTCTGCTTCTGCAGGTATACCTTTGAGTCCTAAAATGGTGGAAAGTTCCCCTTCATTCATTACCCCCCCTCGGGAAAGATTTAGGTCTTCACAATGGGAGATTATGGGGACATTTAACATAAGGGAATATTCCAGAGCCCTTCGCATAAGAAGAGCGTCCATTACCGGGCTTCCATCATCGGAAAAACCCACTGCTCCTGTTTCTCTCAACAATCCCAGTTCAGCCAGTTCTTTACCCTCTCTGTTTTTGGAGATAGTAGCATAGGGAAGGATTATAATAGGGGAAGATTTTGCTTGCTCTTTTACATAATTGACCATTCCTGGATGGTCAATGGGGGGTTGAGTATTGGGCATGCAGCAGATGACTGTATAACCTCCATGTACTCCTGCCCAGCTTCCAGAGAGAATGGTCTCCTCATCCTCCCTTCCTGGTTCCCTTAAGTGGGCATGAAGGTCTATTAGTCCAGGAATAACTACCTTCCCTTGGGCATGGATAATTTTATCTGCTTTTTCCTTTATATTTTTTTCTAACTTTACTAATTTACCTTTTTCAATGAGAATGTCTCTTATTCCATCCAGTCCGCTATAAGCATCTATTACTCTTGCCCCCTTTATGAGGATACTCATATCTCCCTCATCTTTTCCATTAAGAAACTTCTCCTCCCATAAGTATGTACAAAATAGCCATTCTTACAGCCACACCATTGGTGACCTGCTCCAGAATTACCGAATGGGAAGAATCTACTACCTCCGGTTCCAGTTCTATTCCCCTATTTACGGGACCAGGATGCATGATGATGACATCATCTTTAGCTACCTTGAGAACTTCTCGAGTAATCCCGTAGAGTTTTCTATACTCTCTAATAGAAGGAATAAGGCTCTCATTCTGTCTTTCTCTTTGTATGCGAAGAGCCATTATTACATCTACATTTCTTAATCCTTCCTTAAGGTGATAAAAAACCTCAACCCCCATTTTTTCAATACACGGGGGAAGAAGAGTAGGGGGAGAAATAACTCTAACTTTCGCTCCCATTTTAGTTAGTCCCCAGATATTGGACCTGGCTACTCGGGAGAATCTTATATCTCCCACAATGGCTACTTTTAATCCTTCTATTCTCTTCTTTTTTTCTTTTATAGTGAAAAGGTCTAAAAGAGCCTGAGTGGGATGTTCGTGAGCACCATCTCCTGCATTGATAACCGGTACATCTAATCTTTGAGCCAGGAAATGACAGGAACCCGGAGAGGGATGTCTCATTACCACACAATCTATCTGCATGGCTTGAATATTTCTCAAAGTATCCAGAAGGGTTTCTCCTTTCAGGACGCTGGAGGAGCCAGGAGTGAAGTTTATGGTATCTGCGCTGAGCCTCTTTTCTGCCAGTTCAAAGGATATACGGGTTCTGGTAGAAGGCTCAAAGAATAGATTTACTACAGTTTTCCCTCTCAGAGTAGGAACTTTTTTGATGGGGCGTTCGGATATTTCTTTGAAAGGTTGTGCAGTTTCCAGTATGTACTCTATTTCTTCTCGGGAGAGTTCCCTAAGACCCAGGAGGTCTTTTCTTCTCCACTTCATTTCTTTTTGAGGATATAGGCTCCTTCTTCATCATCGATCTCTTTCAATTTCACTTCTACAACTTCCTCAGGGGCCAGCTCCACGAATTTCCCTACAAAATCAGGTTGGATAGGAAGTTCCCTCCCCCCCCGGTCGATTAGAACAGCCAGTCTAATATAAGAGGGTCTTCCAAAATCTATCAATTCGTCTAAAGCAGCTCTTACTGTTCTACCCGTATAAATTACATCATCCACCAGTACTATTCTCTTCCCAGTCACGTTAAAAGGTATCTCGGTACTTCTCACTACTGGTTGTTCTGCGATAGCGGTAAGGTCATCTCTATAAAGAGTTATATCCAGTATCCCGAATGGGACATCTATTCCTGTTCTTTCTTTAAGGAAATTTCTCAACCGCGCTGCTAAGTGAGCCCCTCGGGTTCTTATTCCCACAATTGCAATATTGGAGTGAGGAATTTCCCTGCTTACCTCTCTACAAACTTTGAGCCACAGGTCTCTTAATTCTTCTTGGTCAATAAATTTTCTCATTAAGAACAAGAATAATTTACCAGAAAATTCCTTTAATATAAACTCCCCATATAGAAAAAACTTTTTAAGCGGAAAGAGAGCCTATTTTTTCTTAAGTAAACTTAAAATGGTTTCTCCAAATTTCTTAGCAGCCTGTGGGCCGTTAGCAGTTACAATCTTTCCATCCACCTCTACCGCTCTTCCCGTGTAGATAGCCCCCTGTTTTTTTAAGGTTTCTCTTAAGTCCATACCTGGGCTCCACCAGACAGTAGCCTTCTTACCTTTAAGAACCCCTGCTTTGGCTAAAGTAACAGGGGCTATACAGATGGCTCCCAAGACTTTCCCCTCTTTTACTGCTTGAAGTGCCAGACGGTGTGCGTAAGGGTTATCCCAATACTCCCGTGCTCCCGACCCCCCTATGAAAATTACGGCATCAAAGTTTTTCACCTCTACTTCTTGAATTAAGAAATCCACTCTTACTTCTGTCCCTAACATTCCCCTTACAGTATTTTTTTTAGAGGAGGCTAAGAAGGTTTTTATCCCTTCTCTCTCCAGGATACTTCGAGGATAGAGGAGTTCCTCATCTCGAAAATTATGAGAGGCTATAACGAAAAGAACTTTTTTCTCTTCCTGAGGAAAGAGAAGAGATCCCCATAAAAGAAAAATTAAAGTAATAAACACCCACTTTTTCATACCTCACCCCTTTCTCTCAAAAACTTAAGAGTTTCTTCCAAACTTTTGATCCCTTGAGTGGCTCCTACTGCCTGAACACAAAATGTTCCCACAGCATTAGCAAATTTGGCCGTAAATTCCAGATCCCAGCCCTTTACCATCCCCGTAAGGAAACCTCCCACAAAAGCATCTCCTGCTCCTGTAGTATCTATTACTTCTGCCGGGTAAGTGGGAGAAGAAAAAGACTTTTTACCATCATTTACATAGCATCCCTCTTTCCCCATTTTAAGGACTACCATCTTTACCCCTCGGTTCAGAAAGAAATGGGCAATATCCTCCACCTTCTCTTTTCCGCTTAACATTCTGGCTTCCTCAACAGAGGGAATAAAGATATCTATGTAAGGCAGAGCCTCCTCCAGCAGTTTTAACCATTGGCCAGTAGCATCCCAGGCTGTATCCAAAGAAGTAGTTTTACCCATGTCTTTGGCTTCTTTTAATAACTCTGCCGTAGGTTTTCCATCCAGAGAAGGCATAAGCAAGGAGCCTGCTACATGGAGGATCTGTGTCTCTTTAATTATACTCCAGTCCACATCTGAAAGGGAGAAATCGCCATTTGCTCCTACACAGTGTATGAATCTTCTCTCCCCATCCGGATCTACCATTACCATAGTAGAGGAGGTGTTAACTTGGGAGGTTTTCTTAATCCCTCTTACATCCAAACCTTCTTTCTTAAGACTCTCAATTAGAAAATTCCCCAATCCGTCATCTCCTACTTTTCCCATAATACCTGTACTTATTCCCTGCTTCTTTAAAGTAATCCCTGTGTTAGCAGCACAACCTCCCACATGAAGTTCCATATTTTCCACTCTTACCAGTTTCCCCTTATCCGGAAATTTCCTCACAATTCGGGCTACTAAGTCTGCTACCAGAATTCCCAGACAGAGTACCTGCATATTTCCCTCCCCTTATAAGGTAACTGTTTCTCCTTTCTCCGCAGACTCCTTTTCTTTCCAGATTAGATAAAGGGAATCCCGAGCCTGTTGGGGAGTTACCACTTCCGGCTGAAGATCTTTTTCTATACAATCCACAAAATACTGGATTTCATTATAGTATCCACCCAGTTCAGCAATGTTTCCACCTGCCTCCACATTGGCTTCTACTTTCTTTACTTCGGGGAACTTTACCTCTTTTTCTGTATAAAGCCGGAGAGAAGGAGTAAGATATGGATTTAACTCTAAACACCCCTTCTCAAAAACTGCTCGATAGGTAGCGGTGAAGGGAAAGGAAGCCACAAAATCCCATCCTCCTTCTATGGATACTCTGACTCCTTCTGGATAATGGAAAAGGGCAAAGATATGTTCCCACCCTCTCTCTGTCTTTCTACCTGAAGCAAATATCTTCTCTGGTTTTCCCAGAAGGTACTGAGCAAAGTCCACATCATGGATATGTAGGTCTATCAGAGCACTTCCACTTTTCTTTTCCTTCATAAGCCATCCATCCCAGGACCATACAGGAGTAGGAGAGAGTCTCTGCATGGAAAGGTGGATTAATTTCCCCAATTCTTTCTTCTGGAAGATATCTTTAAGCACCATATACTCGGGCCAGAATCTCAGACAATGAGCCACCATGAATTTGGTATTTGATTTTCTGGCTTCTTCAATCATTTGATCTGCCTCTTCCAAGGTTAGAGCAATGGGTTTTTCACATAGGACATGTTTCCCTTCTCTCAGAGCCATTATGGTATAGGTGGAGTGAAGATAGGTGGGAAGACAGATATCCACCAAATCTACCTCTTTATCTTTAATTAGTTCCTTTGCCTCTTTATATATTTTTACTTCCTTAAATTCTTCCTTTACCTTTTCTTCCTCCAAATCAGCCACAGCCACCAGTTCGGCTTGGGGAAGGATTCGGTAAACTTGACCATGCATCTTTCCCATAAAGCCTGCTCCTATAATACCCACCTTAACCATTTTTTACCTCCTTCCCATTATGAAATCCATAGAGGTAGAGGTGTTATATATAAGTGCTTCTGGATGGTATTTATAGGGAAAGACCTCTGCCACCAGGAAGTCATCGTATCCTATCTCTTTTAGCGCCTTCATCACTTCAGGCCAGTTAACATCCCCTTCCAGAAGCCCCACAAATCCTTCCAGATTTCCTACCGCTGTCCGGAAGTCCTTAAGATGGACTTTCTTTATTCTCTTGCCCAAAATTCTTATCCATTGTTCTGGGAAACCTATGGTTAGAACATTGCCTACATCAAAGTACACTCCTAGATAGGGGGAACCAATGTCATCTATGAATTCCTTCATCTCCATAGGAGAAAGAAAAAGTTTATTCCAGACATTCTCTATTCCTATATTAACTTTATATCTTTCTGCTTCTGAAACTAACTTTTCTATTGACTGGTAGGCTCTCTTATATGCCACCTCATAAGGTATTATCTCAGATTGGGTTTCCCATAGTATATGAACTGCTCCAGGTACTACCAGTATGGTATCTGCTCCCAGAAGGGAAGACATCCTTAACATATCTCGTATTAAATTCTCCGCCTCCTCTCTTAACTTTGGGTTATCGGAGACCAGATTAAACTTCCAGAAAAGACCAGTTGCCAAACTGGAAATCTCCAGACTTCGTTTTTCTGCCTCTCTTCTTATCTCTTTAAGTCTCTCCTCTGTTTCCTTAGGATTGACTCTCCCTTCTTCTACTACCAATTCTACCCCTTCAAATCCTGCCTCTTTAGCAATATCCAGACAATTTTCTAAGGTTGTCTGGGGAGTAAAAGCCCATAAATTTATGGATTTCTTCATTTTAACCCTCCCTTTAGTTAAGTATTATAGTATGAGAAAAACTAAGAGTAAATAATTTAATGAAAGGTGTTTTTTAGGTTTTATTTTTTCCCTTCTAAGGCTAAGACCATCTCTCCCTTAAGTTTATGAGGATTCACTTTAAGATGAGTCATTAGAGAGGAGACTTTATCCCTGATTACTTCCTCATGAATTTTGGTGATTTCTCTTACCAGAGAGACCTGGCGGTCTCCCAGAATTTGATAGATATCTTCTAAACTCTTTAAAACTTTATGGGGGGAAAGAAAAAAAATTATGGTCTCCTCTCTTTCTTTTATCTTTTTAAGTAATCTCCTACGCATCTTTCCCGTGGAGGGAAGGAAACCATAGAAAGTAAACCTTTGGGTGGGTAAGCCAGAGACAGTGAGAGCGGAGATTAAAGCAGTAGGTCCTGGGATAGGGATCACTTTTATACTCTCTTCTATAGCCTTCTTAACCAGGTAAAATCCAGGGTCGGAAATTCCTGGAGTTCCACTATCGCTCACTAAGGCTACCTTTTTACCTTCCTTTAGTAATTCTATTACTTGAGGAATTCTTCTTTCCTGGTTATGAGAGTAGAAACTTAATAATTTCCCTCTTATCCGGTAATGAGAAAGTAATTTCCTGGTTCGACGAGTATCTTCACATAGAATAACATCCACCTCCTTTAAAACCTCTAAGGCTCTTAAGGTTATATCTTTTAAATTCCCTATGGGTGTGCTTACTAAGTAAAGTTCTCCCTCCCCCAATTTTACTTCCTACCTCTTTTGGTGGAAGTAGTACTGGTGATTTTACCAAAAATCATCCTTCCAGAAGAGGTTTGGAGAACACTGGTGACTCCTACTTCTATTTCTTCTCCTAAATGATACCGTGCATCATCTACTACTACCATGGTCCCATCATCCAGATAGGCAATACCTTGCCTCGGTTCTTTTCCCTCTTTAACGATCTTAACCTTTATAATCTCGTTAGGTAAGATTACTGGTTTTACTGCATTTGCCAGTTCGTTTATATTTAGAACATCCACATTCTGCAGTTTTGCCACTTTATTAAGATTGTAGTCATTGGTTACAATCTTACCCGGTAAATCCTTGGCCAGTTGAATGAGTTTGGCGTCCACCTCCTTTATATCTGGATAATCTTTATCTTCTATAATAACTTCTATGCTGGAATTTTTCTGAATCCTGGCTAAGATATCCAACCCTCTCCTTCCTCTTGCTCTTTTCAGAGGGTCAGGAGAATCTGCTATTTTCTGAACTTCCTGCAGAACAAACTTAGGAATGACTAAGGAGCCCTCAATGAAACCACTTTCCGCTATATCCGCAATTCTTCCGTCAATAATTACACTGGTATCCAGAATTTTCTTCTTATGCTCACTTCTAATGATGTCCAGATGGGGAAAGAAAAAACGGAATTCTTCTCTTTTCCTCCAGGCTACTACCATCCCCAAGTATCCTAAGGAGAGAGAAATTCCCACTCTCAGGAAAAGAGCAATTCTCGTATCAAAGGGATAGGTGAGAATAGTCTGACTGATAAAATGAGCCAGGATAAGCCCCATAAGTAGTCCTAAACTTCCACTGATAAGCCCTTTAGCAGGTAATTTCCGGAGGCTCCATTCAATACTCAGAATTAGAAGGGCAGCCAGTAAACCAATAATCCCTCCCATAAATTGCACCCGGGGAGAAATTCCCACACCCATGGACATCTGATAGCCGATTACCACACAACTTAAGAGGAAAAGAAAACGCACTAACTTAATTCCCATGTCTTTTCATCTCCTTACCAGAAGAAAAAATCCTTTTAACCAATTCTCCTAAGTTTCCACCTTTTATTATATCTATTTCTGCAGGAAATTTCTGGTGAAGGGAAATTTTAGGGATTAAAAAGGTCTGAAAGCCTAACTTAACCGCTTCTCCTATTCTTCTCTCTACCAGTCCTATACCCCTTATCTCTCCTCCCAGTCCCACTTCTCCCATAGCCACGCTTCTACTTAAAGGTTTATTCTTCAGGCTGGAAATAACCGCAAGACAGAAAGGTAGGTCTACCGCAGGTTCCCAGATCCTCAATCCTCCCACCACATTTACAAAAAGGTCATATTTATGAAGTGGATATCCTAATCTTTTTTCCATAACTGCCAGAAGTAATATTACCCGGTTATAGTCCAATCCACTTACTACTCTGCGAGGAGGATAGAAGGAGGTTTCAGAGAGAAGAACCTGGATTTCTACTAACAAGGGACGAGAACCTTCTACAGAAGGGAAGATAATGGTACCGGGTAAATTTTCTTGATAGGCAGAGAGAAAAATGCCGGTGGGATTTTTTACTTCTTTAAGTCCTTGTGAGGTCATCTCAAATATTCCTACTTCTGGAGAAGGACCGAAACGATTCTTTATGGTTCTTAAGATACGATATAACCCATTTTTTTCTCCTTCAAAGTAAAGGACCGTGTCTACCATATGCTCCAGTATCTTTGGACCCGCTATTGTTCCTTCCTTGGTAACGTGTCCGATGAGAAAAAGTATTATATTTTTACTCTTGCCTATATGTATGAGTCGAGAAGCACATTCTCTTATTTGAGTAATACTTCCTGGTATCCCTTCCACCCGGGGAGAGTATATGGCTTGAATAGAGTCGATAACTACCCATTCAGGTTCATTTTCTTTTATAGCCCTTTCAATACCTTCCATATTATTTTCGGAAAGAAGTAGGAGTTGGGAAGAGGTAAGTTTCAACCTTCTGCATCTGAGTCCTACCTGAGTAAGGGATTCTTCTCCACTCACATAAAGAGCCTTTTTACCGATAGCCGAAGTCTGAAGCAGGAGAGTAGATTTACCAATTCCTGGCTCCCCTCCTACAAGTATACAGGATCCTTTTACCACTCCTCCTCCCAGCACTCTATCCAGTTCTCCCATTCCTGTAGATATCCTGCTCTCCTTTAGTTCTTCCAGGGCAGAGAGAGAAGTGGGAGAGGAGGGAGAGTTGAACCATTGGGTAGGAGATTTTTCTTCCTCAAAGGTATTCCATTTTCCACAAGCAGGACACTTACCTAACCATTTTACTGAACGGTAACCACAATACGAGCAGATATACCTCATAAGGAATTAAAGTTTTCCCAACTTAGAGAAGAAGAGTTTAACAATTACTCCATATCCTCTGCCCAGGTGAGGTCCTCAAAACGAGTATATTCCTCAATAAAAGCCAGTTTTACCGTACCCACCGGACCGTTTCTCTGTTTAGCAATATTTACTTCACAGATACCTCTATTCTCAGTATCCCTCCGGTAATACTCTTCACGGAAGAGCAGAAGAACCAGGTCTGCATCCTGTTCAATAGCTCCGGATTCTCTCAAATCTGAGAGACGAGGGCGATAATCCGCTCTTTCCTCTGCCCTGCGAGAAAGTTGAGAGACAGCAATTACTGGAATATTAAGTTCTCGGGCCAGATTCTTAAGAGAGCGAGAGATTTCCGAAATTTCCTGCTGACGGTTTTCCTGGCGGGTGGCAGATTTCATAAGTTGGAGGTAATCCACTATGATGAGTTGAATATTTTCTTTGGATTTTAATCTTCTGGCTTTGGCTCTCAACTCTAAGGTGGTGAGGGTAGAAGAGT
>CAZSGC010000018.1:0-18580 GCA_964606225.1 uncultured bacterium
ACCAAAAGTAGTAGGAAAGATTAAAGATTATTTAGCCACTAAAGTATAAAGGGAGGAAGAAATTGAGAGGAAAGATCTTAGTTACTGGGGGAGCGGGATTTATTGGTTCTCATCTGGTAGAAAGTTTTCTCCAAGACGGTTTTGAGGTTTTATGCGTGGATAATTTCCTTACTGGTAGTGAAGAGAATATAAAAGGCTTCTTAAATAATCCACGGCTCAAACTTTACTCTCATGATGTGAGGAAACCTTTTGAGGTTAAGGAGAAATTATCTGCTATTCTCCACTTTGCTTCCCCTGCCTCTCCCAGAGATTATCTGAAGTATCCTGTGGAAACTATGATGGTAGGAGCACTGGGGACCTATAATCTCTTGGAACTGGCTAAGGAGAAGAAATGCGTTTTTCTTCTGGCTTCTACCTCAGAGGTTTATGGTGACCCGGAAGAGAATCCTCAGAGAGAAGATTACCGAGGGAATGTAAATTGCATAGGAGAGAGGGGAGTGTATGATGAAGCAAAGAGATTTGGAGAGGCACTTACTATGGCTTACTATCGATATTATAAAGTTAATACCAGGATTGTAAGAATCTTCAATACCTACGGACCACGCATGAGGGAAGATGATGGTCGGGCTATTCCCACTTTTATAGTCCAGGCATTGAAGGAAGAACCCCTTACCGTCTTTGGTAATGGGACCCAGACCCGCAGTTTCTGTTATATATCCGATTTAATAAGGGGTATACGAAGGTTGCTGGAGGTGGATTATCATCTTCCTGTCAATTTGGGGAATCCTGAGGAGTGGAAAATTATTGACTTAGCCAGATTAATAGTCTCCCTTACTGGAAGTAGAAGCAATATTGTCTTTCGCAAACTTCCTCAGGATGACCCTCAGGTTAGGAGACCGGATATTACAGTGGCTAAGAAGATTCTGGGATGGGAGCCACAGATCTCCCTTAGAGAAGGTCTGGAGAAAACTATCCAGTATTTTAAGGAGAGAATTTCTTAAATATTTTTTCCAGTTTCTCTTCCTCCCTTTCCCACTTATATCCCCAGGTGGGAAGGGTAATAAGCCTGCGAGATAAATTTTCTGCGTGAGGAAATTTGTGGTTTTTATTGAGAAAATCTACCTGAGGATAGTGGGAAAGAGGTAATCTATACATGTAAGTCACACCCCATCCGGTGCGGAGAAGAGCCTGGTAAAGTTTTTCCCTTACTCTTTCTTCCACCAGGACGGGTAATCTGAGATAAACGGGTTTACTTTCTGGAGGTGGTTTTAAGATTTTGACGAAAGAGAAAGTGGATAGAAATTTCTCCCACCTCTTACTGTTACTTTCTCTTTCCCTATTAATCTTTTCTAAAAAGAAAAGGTTCTTCTCCAACAGTCTCATCTTGAAAGTGGAGAGTCGGTAAATTTTTCCTTTAAATACTGAACTCTCTTCCTGAGGTAAAGGGAAGAGGGTGAAGAATTTCCATCCTGGAGGGTGAATCAAGTAAGAGTAAAGGAGAAGGGTAAGGAAAGAAAGGGAGAGGGAAAAAGAGGGAGGAGGAGGGAGAGGGTTAAGGAGAGAGGTAAGTATTTCCCCCAGACGAGTATCTTGGGTAACTATCATTCCTCCTCCATCTGTGGTTAAATTTTTGCCTTTCCCTAAGGAGAAAAAACCTGCTACACCCAAAGTGCCTACTTTTTTCCCCTTTATCTCTGCTCCCCAGGCTTGAGCGCAGTCTTCCACTATAGGGAAATCTCCTTCCGGAAGGGGATGAGGATAACCAAACAGATGAACAGGCACTACACATAACAGGCGGGAGTCTACAAGACTGAGGAGATGTTCCTTTCTCATAAAGAGAGAGTCTTCCTCCAGGTCACAGAGAAGTATTTTAAGCCCACATTCTTTGACCACCTCTGCCAGTACTGGGCAGGTGTAAGCAGGAAGGATTACTCTATCCCGATTGGGGAAAAGGATCTTAAGAGCCTTTAAGATAAGGAAAAAGGCTCCCCGTCCAGATGAGGTAAAGAAGACTTTACTTTCTCCGAAGTATTCTCTCATTTTTTCTTCTATTGGGGAAGAGGCAAAGGAGAAATAAGAGGAAAATAAATCTTTTAGAGAAATAGGAGTTCCTGCAGGAGGAATTAGTCTGAACATACTTTAACCCCTCCTATGAGAAAAGTAGTCACTAAGGGGAGGAGGAATCTTCCTGTGCATAGAGTAAAGGGGAGAGGGAAGAGGAAATAACGATAGAAAAACTGCTGGATTCCTAAATCTAAAAGAATATTTTTTATATCTTTAATGGTGTAGAGGCGCAAAGGTAACTTCTCCCATCCTCCTTTCTTTATTATTTTTCGAAGCCAGGATTGAGCATTCAAGAGAGTAAGTATTATCCTTCCTTCTTCCTTCAATACTCTAACCATCTCCGAGATTACCATTTTTTCCTCTTCAATATACTGAAGAAGTCCAATGCCCAGAACCACATCAAAGACAGAGTCTTTAAAGGGAAGATGTTCTGCTTCTCCCCTTAAAACTTTTATCCCCTTCTTCTTGGCCAGGAGAAGCATGGTGAAGGATTGGTCAATCCCCACCACCCAGTTTTGGGGAAGAAGGGGTTCTACCATAAGTCCTGTTCCACATCCTACATCCAGAATACTCAGAGTTCCCTGGTTCCCTATTAATTGCTGGAGATTTCTCTGGGTGAGATGGAAGGAGAGATAATCCTTATGGTCTTGAGAGAAAGGGGAGTCTCCGAAGATTTTGACTCTTTCTTCAAAATGTTCTCTCCAGAACTTCATACTCCCAATCTTTTCCTTATGGGTTTTCCTAAAAGAGGGGTTAAGGGAAGGGGTATAGTTTTTTTCCATAAGAAGGAGAGGACTCTATACAAAGGAGCCTGAGGGTCGGAAGGATGAGGAGTGAAGGAAGGAGGGAAGTAGAGATAATAATAAGGGAAAAGGGTTACTCCCCATTTTGTCTTATACCTTTTCTGTCCTTCATACCTTACTGGCCCAAAATCAAATACTTTCTTTCCTTCTTTTATGGCTATCTTTATCATCTCCCAGTGGGCTAAATCGTTGGCTCGTAAAAACCAGAATTTATGATCAGAGACAGTATGGGTGATATGAAAAGTATGTTTCAAGGACCATCCCAGAAGTCCTGCGATGGGTTTGTCCTTCCACTCCACTATTATCAATCTCATGTAATCACCCAGATGTGAGGCCAGACTCTGGAAGAAAGAAAGAGGATGAGGGGGAGAACCGTGTCTCTTCATGGAGAGAAGATAAAGAGGGTAAAACTTATCTTTAAGAAACTCTTTACCCCCACTAATTACTCTTAATCCCCATTGCCGGGCTTTTTTAAGATTTTTACGCACGCTATGTTGTAAATTTCTTTCTAACTCCTCTATGTGGGAAAGTTCCAGCAGGGCATAATAACCTAAAGGAAGGTAATAAAAGTGATTACTCTTTTCTTTTAATCCGATCCCTCCATGAATCTCCACTCCTTTTATACGGAGAGTTCTCTTCAACCTTCCCACCTCTTCTAAGATTTCCTCCCTTCCCTCCCTACTTAGAAGACCACCATACTCAGAGAAAGGAAGAGAGACCAGGATTCTTTCTCCTTTTAAGTTTCTCAGGAGGAAAAGAGGAAGGACATTACTTATCTTTTCCTCTTTACGGAATAGTAAATAGAAAGGGGTAAGCCGGTATATCTCTTCTACTGTTCTTTTGAACCCTGTGAGGTAGACAAAGCGAGCCTCTGGTTTCTCTACAATAAACCTATCCCATTCCTCTTCATCCTGGAGGTACTCCACACCCATTCTTCAATCTAAAAACCGATACTTTATAAGACTCCACAGAGCCTTAAAACCATCTTTCCAGCAAATTTTTTTCCCTTCTTCTGCCGTTCGGGGGTCATAGGAGACAGGGATTTCAGTAATCTTTTCTCCTTTCTTCAAAACCTTAGCCGTAACTTCTGGACAGAACTCAAAACCTTTACATCTTAAATTTATTCCTTTGATGAGGTCAGCAGCGAAGATCTTGTATCCTGTAGCCTCATCGGTTATCCTCTGACCGTAAAGAAGGCTGGCTACTGTACTGAGTATCCAGTTAGCCAAATTTCTCAAGAAAGCCCTTTTCCTTTGCTGGGGATAGATAAATCGGGAACCATATACCACTCGGGTTAAGTTCTCCTCTATAGGACGCACCAGTTTGGGTAATTCTTCCGGATTAAGCTCCAGGTCTGCATCCTGTATAGCCACTATATCCCCCTCCACCAGTTTCAAACCACTCTTTATGGCCTCCCCTTTTCCTTTATTTTCTGGATGGTAGATGAACTTCATATTTCCATCCTCACGATACTTATGTTCCAGAGACTTAATAATTTCTCGAGAACCATCGGTGGAGCCATCATCTACCACTATTATTTCTTTATCCAGAGGAAGAGACCGAACTTTCTCTACAACCTCCTCCACGGTAGGGGCTTCATTGTAAACAGGTATAATGATGGAGATTTTCATCCCTATCCCTATAACATATTCACTGAGGTTATGCAAGGAAGATAAGGTTTTTAAGGGAGATTCTTTTATGTTCTCCTAAGGAAAAAATTTTTTCTCCACCGTAGGCAGCCAGGATTATAAAAACAGGAAGGAGAGGGACTCTGTATCTTATAGAACCGATGAATATCATGTGTAGTAAAGTAAACACGGAGACCAAGAGAATCAGGGAGAAAGTCTTTCGAAAGTATTTAAAAGAAGAGAAGTAACCTATCAGAGAAAAAGGAATAAGGGGAGCATAGGTGAAGAGCATTATCAGGCGATATTTGAGAGAATCCATGCCTGAGGTAGGGGAGGGATAAAGCCTCCATACCCTCACAAATTTCTTTATGGAGAGAGAAAAGAACCTTCCAGGATGGGATTTTATAAATTCCCAGGCTTTCTTTTTGAAGTAGGTATCTCTCTCTATCTCGCTCAGGTTCCTGGCTTCTTCAGGAAAAATTACATCCACTCCTTCAATTCCCCCTCCGGTCTTGTTCATAGGGTTATTTCCAGAGTAGAGAACCCACCCTCCATCGGTAGTGGTTAGAATGAAATGGTGAAATTGAAGCCAGTTTCTTATTACCCAGGGAGAATAGATCACTGAGAAGATAAAGAGACTTAAGAGGATGGGTAAAATTCTCTTTCTTTCTTTGAGAGAATAGATAAAGAGAACAAGATAAAGCAGGGGAGCTAAAGAAAGAGTAGTGGCTCTCACCAGTGAGGATAAACTTCCCCACAGACCGGTGAGAATAGCCCATCTATAGGAAAAATTTTGGGAGAATCTATAAATAGAGAAGATAAATAGAAGAGTGAGGAGAGTATAAAGGGATTCGGAGAGTACCAATCCAGAGAAGAAAACCAGAGTGGGATAAAAGGCGGTTATTAAAGAAGAAGATATTCCTACCCGTAAAGAGAAGATTTCCTTCCCCAGCAAGAAAACCAGGAGAGTCAATACTCCTCCCAGTAGAGCCTGAAAAAACCTAATCTCCCCAAGATCCGGGAAGGGTAAGGAAGTCACCAGGAGTAAGAAAAGGGGATAACCTGGGAGCATGGAGGCAGTAAGATGAGGATAGGATAGTCCTTTCCCTTCTCTAACAGATTCTAACATCTTCATATAGGTGACTTCATCCGGGAAGAGAAAGGGAGATAGTGTGAGGGAGAAGATAAACCGGATGAGAAAAGCAAGAAAAAAAAGGATTATCAACCAGATTTTACCTTTCATATTTCCTTAAGAGAATTAACTCGTAAAGGAAGGAGGCGTATTTATCCCAATTTCTCCATCCCTCACGGATTCCTTTAAGCACATGAGTTTCCCACTGGAACCCCTTATAGTAGAGAATCTCGCCTTTTCCTTTCATCCAGGAAAGGAATTCTTGCGGGTTCCCCTCTGCATAAAGTAATATCCATACTCGGGAAAAACCCTTAAGTTTTTCCTCTATCTCTTGGGGTGAAGTGGAGGAGAGAGGGAAAACGGGCAAGTTCCCTTTGTAGTATCTCCGGAAGAGGTCTACCCTTCTTCCATATAAAAAATGGAGGTCAGACTCTACTAAGATACACTCTCCTTTTTCCTCCTTTCTTTCTATCTCTTGGGCTATCTCCCTCCAGGGGGTAACCATAGAAGCATCGGTAAAGTCCATTTTAAGGAAGTAGTTGGTAAAGGAAATCATTATGGGGGTGAAGTATATGGCCAGAAGGAGGCTTCTCCATTTTTTCTTCTTTAAGTCTTCTATCCCTTTACCCATGAGGATGTATAGAGGAATAAGAAGGTATATAAGATGTTTAGGAGATACTGCAGGAATGAAGACCCCTATAAGGAAAGGAATCCAGAAGGCTAAGTATAAACTATATAGAGAGAAAAGAATCTCTCCCTTCCTTCTCTTTAAAGAATATAAAAAAAGAAAGAGCCCAGAAAATAAGAGAGGAAGACTTGTCCAAATCCGGAATGGGTTAAGAGTAAGTCCTCCCAAAAGAGCAAAAAGGAGATAAACAGGTTTATAAATAATACCTGCCTGGGAAGAGTAATAGGGCGCCTTGGAAATTTCTGCTGCTCCTCGCAGACTGTAGAGAAGCCAGGGAAGGGAGAGAAGGAAGACAAGAGGAAGGGATAGTAAAAGAGGAGAAAAATGCTTCTTCTTAAGAAGCCAGATTAAGATTATAATTCCTTCTGCCCCTATGAGAAGCCAGGCGGAGAAGTGAGTATAAACCATAAGGGTAGAGAAGATTACAAATCCTGTCCAGTATTTTGCCCTTTCTTTCTGGAAGTAGAGGTAAAGAAAAAGAAGGGAAAGCAAGGAGAAAAGAAAGAGAAGAGAATAGGCTCTGGCGATACGGGAGAACATAAAGTGAAGAGGGGAAAGAGAGAGAAGAATTATAGGGAAAAGACTCAACTTGAGAACACGAAGGAAAACTAAAAAAATTACTAAGGAAAGACAACCCACCAGGATAGAGAATAAACGGAGGTAAGCATCCTCTTCTCCTCCTTTTATCCAGAAATGGAGGAGTGTCTCATATAAAGGCTGATTTCCTTTAAGGGTATGAATAAGTTGAAGAATAGAGAGATGGGCTCTCTGGAAAGAAGCCAGTTCATCAGGCCATAAAGGTAGCCAGGCAGGAAGGGTGAATCTTAAGGCTATCCCCAAAAGGAGAAAGAAAATCAAAAAGGAGGATGCCTTTTTACTTTTCATGGACTATAAAGAATTTACTATAATGGAAAGATAGAATCAATTTAAGAAAAATCTTTTGCTTGACTTACCTCTATTAAATAATTTAAATTTATGAAGGGAGTTAAAATCCAGGGATGGAGATTCTATGGGCTCCTTGGAGGATGGAGTACGTGAGTAAGGAAAGTAAGAAGGGCTGCTTCCTGTGTGAGGCTTTAAAAAAGGAGGATGGAGAAGAAAATTTAATCCTCTTTCGGGGAAATTTTGCCTTTGTAATCATGAATCGTTTCCCTTATAACAATGGTCATCTTATGATTGCTCCCTTAAAACACAAAGGAGAATTAGAAGAGTTGGATGAAGAGGAATTAAAGGAAATTTTCTCTCTCTCCCAATATGCAGTAAAAATCTTAAAAAAGATATACCAGCCTCAAGGGTTTAATTTAGGAATAAATCTGGGGAAGTGTGCAGGAGCAGGGTTAATAGAACATCTTCATTTACATATCCTTCCCCGCTGGGAAGGGGATACCAACTTTATGCCTACCCTCTCAAAAACCAAGGTAATTCCTGAGTCCCTAAGTAGTGTTTATGAAAAGTTATCTCCCTTCTTTAAGAAACTTAAGGAACTCTGAAGATTATCTTTAATTCTCGCCTATTTTCTTCTCCAGTATCCTTTCTAACTCTTCAGAGGCAGGTGCTTTCCCTTCCCACTTCTTTAGGACCTCTCTTCCTTTTACTATGAAGGTGGTGGGTATTTTATAGACACCGTGATAGGAAGCCTCAGCCAGGTCTTCCAGATTATCCAAGTCAAAGAATCGTATACTTAAAGGTAGGGATTTACGGGAAAGGAAAAACTCTATTTTATTTTTGGTAGTTTGACAGAGAGCACAATCTTTCTTACCAAAAATCCATACTTCCATATTTTCCCCCTTTTCATATCACGGATACCCGATAATTTCCTTTCTTACGGTCTTTTAACTCTCCTATCTTGGACCTGTTCCAGTTGTTTATCCTGGAAAAATAGCCTACTATGCGTGTAATTCCATAAGTATTTCTACTCCCGCAGAAACTACATACCTCCTTAAGTCCTCTCTCTGAACGGTGACAATCCTGGCAGACAGTAAATTCAGGAGATATGGTAATTTGGGAAGCAGGGGTGGAGAAGTAAGTTTTCCTTACCAGATTGTAAATACTTTGAGGAGGAGGTTTCTCTTCTCCTATGAAGGCATGAATTATGGCTCCACTCTCTATGAGAGGATGGAAACGAGCCTGCTTATCGATCCTTTCTACCAGAGATATAGGAGCATCGGGGCGGAAATGGACGGAGTTAGTGTAATAGTACTCTTCCTTCTCTATCTCTCCTTTAACTACCTCTATGGCCTGGGGAAATTCTCTCAAATCTATTTTCGCCAGCCGGCGGCTGGCAGACTCTGCGGGAGACTCCTCTAAGGAAACTTTCAGGTTATATCTTTCTCCCAATTGGCGAGCCTTAAGATACATAAAAGAGATTATCTTATGCCCTAACCTGTAAACTTCCTCATCTTCATGGAGTTCTTTTCCTGTAAGGTATTGAACACATTCATTTAACCCTATTATCCCGATGATATAGGTGGCTTTTTCCAGGTCAATATAGGGATAACCATCTTTGGCTATCTTGCCTACCTGCCAGAGAGGAAGCCCCGGTCCTTTCATCAGTTCAGCAATAAATCTTTTCTTCTCCAGATGTGCTTTCATGGCTATCTCCATGGTCTGGTCAATTTCTTGAAGAAGTTTATCTATATTTCCTTTACCTGCCCGGTAAGAGGCTTGAGGTAAATTAATGGTTACATTCTGGAAACCACAGAATCTCATGCTCTCAGGATGCTTAATCATATAGTTATCGGTTATCTTTATCCTGAGCCGGCAGCAAGCAGCCAGTGTTACTTCATCTCGGTCAAAGACAAAGTAGGGTGAGCCATTCTCTGAGGCTACATAAGTGGCAAATTCCAGAAGTTCTCTCTGAGAAGGATCTTGGAAGGTATCTTCACTTATGTGCAGGTCCATCTTGGGAAAAGCAAAAACTTTTCCATACCGGTCTCCCTCCAGCCAGACTTCCATCATGGCTTTAGCAAATTTTTGGGCTTCTCTTTCATAATCCTTATAAGTTTTACCCGTATATTTTCCCCGTGGACCAATAGCCGGCACCTCCCTCAAGTAAGGGGGAATACCCGTGTGGATATTGAAATCCAGGAATAGAGTTTGTCCTCCTCGGGAGAAAGCATTCTGGGAACCGGAAAATATAAGATACTGAGCCTCCTGCTTCATCTCTTTCTCACTCATTCCCACCAGGAAGGGGGCATAGAAGATATTTATATACCCTACTCCTAAAGCACCGGCATAGTAGGCTTGCATGGAAGCCAGGAAGGTATTCAGGTGCCCGGTAAGGGTGCGAGCATGAGCGGCGGGAGCAGAACAGGTATCCAGATTTTCCAGTTCCAATCCATATTTCTTAAGGTATTCTAAAGAATGACTGGAGCAGTATACTCTGGTAGGATAACCAAGATCATGGATGTGGATGGCTCCTCTTAAGTGAGCCTCTGCTACCTCCGGAGAGAAAATTCTTTCCAGAGCATACTGTTTCAAAGTATGTTCAGCAATAGCCAAATTTACGGCTTCCGGATTGTTGGAAGTGATATTAGAGTTTTCTTTACTCTTGGAGTAGATTAATTGTTCCACATTATAGAGAGGCATTCCTAAAATCTGCTGGGTTTTAAGTTTCTTCCTGTAACCCCTTACTACCAATTCGTTATTTACCAGTTCTCTAATGAGGGTGGTGGAGATTTCCTCAAGTCCTGAGCGAAGAACTTTTTCCTCTACCGCACTGGCAATGGCAGAGGCTACAGAAATAGAGAGATTACATTCTCGCATTAAAGCATCCCGGATTCGGTTCTTATCCCATTTTTGAATCTCTTCTTCTCCAGGAGTGGAGACTAAAAGGGAAAAATCCGTGGAGGAGAGAGAGTCTCTTTTCTCCTTCCTCACTTTTATAAGAGACCTTACTCTATTCCTCCACTCCCGATAAAGTATGAATTCTTTGGCAGTTTTAGCGTGTCCATTTTCAATAAGGATTTTTTCCACAGCATCTTGAATCTCCTCAATATCGGGAAGAAGTAAATTTTTCCTTAGGAGATACTCTTCCACTTCCTTAGCCAGTTTCTCAGAGAGGGTTCTATCCTCTCCTCCCACTTTTTGTGCGGCTTTAAATATGGCTTCTGCAATCTTTTCTCTCTGGTAAGGAACAATTTTGCCATCCCTTTTTCGTACAAACTGGATAACTTTCTCCTTTTCCTCAACCTCTTTCATCTCTTCCTCCTTTCTTGAGGGTTTTAACCTCCTTAATAAAATCAGATACATCTCTAAATTCCCTGTACACGGAGGCAAACCTCACATAGGCTATATGGTCTAAGTTATTAAGTCTTTGCATCACTTTTTCTCCAATTTCACGGGAAGGAACCTCTCTGTAAAAATTATTTTTAATCTCCCTCTCTATCTCTTCCACCATCTCTTCAATAGTCTCCATGCTTATAGGTCTTTTTTCACAGGCTTTCTCAATTCCTATCCTTAACTTTTCTCTCTGGAAAGGCTCTCTTCTTCCGTCCTTTTTGATTACCATAAGGGGAGATTCTTCAATTCTTTCGTAGGTGGTAAATCTCCTCCCACAGGAAAGGCACTCCCTTCTTCTGCGGATGGAAGAAAAATCTTTGCTGATGCGAGAATCCACCACTTTGTCTTTCACCGAGCCACAGTAAGGACACTTCATATTGTGCTTTATATATCTAAATATCCAATATATTGTTTTATTTGTCAAGAGAAAAATAGATATTAAAGGGAATTTTTCCCGGAATTTTAAGATGAGGGGCTCTTTTCTTTCAGTTCTACCTGGATTCCCGCTTCCTTGAGAAGTTTAATCCCATCATTGGGTCTTTCTTTTTCCTCCACGCATACTACTCTGGTTATCCCTGCAGAGATGATCATCTTGGCACAAAGGATGCATACCTTACTGTTTACGTAGAGAGTAGCCCCTTCAGTGGCGATCCCGAACTTGGCACACTGGAGGATTGCAGAGGCCTCAGCATGGGTGCATCTACCCACCTCATAGCGAGTTCCGGGAGGAATTCCCATTTGGTCTCTTTCGCAGATACCTGTGTCTATACAATGAGGAGCACCAGAGATACATATGCCATTGTATCCGGTAGCGATGATTCTTTTCCCCCTTACTATCACTGCTCCCACTTTTTTTCTTAAGCAGGTACTTCTTTTAGACACTAAGTTTGCTACTTCCATAAAGTATTCATCCCAGGAAGGTCTCTTACCCATTCCTCTTCCCTATCAGGAGAGGATTATCCATTTATTTTTCCTGCCTGTCAAGAGAAATTTCTTTAAGGATCTGTTTAATTTTTCTAAGGTTTTGAAAATCTTTCTCCGTGCCTATTCCCGGGGTCTCCATTATTACAGGCAGGTCCTTATGCATCAATAACTTAAGTAAAGTGGAGAGGCTTTCTTTTCCTATCCTGCCTTCTCCAATATGCCAGTGCCTGTCTCGGTGAGAACCACAGGGAGAGAGGGAATCGTTTAGATGCAAGAGGAGAAGTTTCTTCCCTATCTTCTCCTCTATCTTCTTTAAGAAAATTTTCATTCCTTGGGAGGAAGAAATTTCATAGCCCTGCTGGAAAGCGTGAGCAGTGTCCAGAGCAAAACCCAATCGCGGGTCAGGAAGATGTTTTAGCCACCTCTCAATCTCTTCCAATTGCCCTCCCAGTTTTCTGCCCCCTCCAGAGGTGTTTTCTATCAGAATTTTTATCTTCCCAGTATAGTTTTGTAGTAAGAGTTTAAGATTTTTCAAAAAGATTTCTTCCTCTCCACTACCAGGATGGAAGACCAGATATTCTGCTCCTACTTTCTCTCCCCACTCCAGTTCTTTTAAGAGCAACCTGATAGATTTTTCTCCGAACTGAGGAGAGGCTAAGTTAACTAAGTAAGAGGAATGAATTATTAGAGGAGATATTCCTGCCTTTTTCAATTCTCTCTGGAATTCAAAAACTTCCGTAAGGATTATTCTTCTAAATCCAGACCAACTTCTGGGATTATGGGAAAAAATTTGCAGGCATTGGCATTGTAGGGAAAGGGCATGAGTTATTAAGTCATGCCATCCTCTTAAAGGGAGATGAAAACCTATTCTCATTTTCTGGATTTCTTGAGGTGCTGATAGGCTCTTACCACTCCCCAGGCACATAAACTTCCTAAGCAGGCTCCTCCTATGACATCGGAGGGGAAATGGACTCCCACATACATTCGGGAAAATCCTACCATAAGAGCCAGGGGATAGAGAAAGAAAGCAGAACGGGGATAGTAAAGGGCTAAAGTAGTGGAGAGGGCAAAGATATTGGAGGTATGGGTGGAAGGAAATCCAAAGGAAGAGGATTTCCCTACTAAAAGATACACATCCGGAAATATTTGGAAAGGGCGAGGAGACCTTATAAGATTCTTTAGAAGCCGGGAAGAAAGCTGGTCAGAGAGAAGGAAAGAGAAGAGGAGAAGAATTCCTGCTTCTCTTCCTCTTTTACCTCCTAAAAGCACCAGGGCAAGCCAAAGCACCAGAAGAGGGTATTTCCAGTATTGGAAGGAGGTGACAAATACACTTATCCAGTCCAGGGTAGGATTAGAGAGATGGTGATTTATGAGATAGAATAGTTTAATATCCCAGGAAATGGTGACTCTCCTTAAAACTCAGTTGAGAAGTAAATTCTTCTTGAAACTCCTTTTTACCCCCCAATTCTAAAAATTCTACCTTTTCCACTAAGCGAGAAATTTTCTTACGACAACGAGTACAGATCAAAGCCATCCTTGCTCCTGCTCCTGCTGCATTACCTATCATTTTTATCTTCTCTTTCTCTATGGAGGGAAGTAGCCCTATCTTCTGAGCACTTCTTTTGCTTATGTAATTACCGAAACCCCCTGCTACCAGAAGTTCATCTATATCTTCCTCTTGGAGTCCTTTTAGTTTGAGAAGCACCCTCAAGCCTGCCCTCACTGCTCCTTTGGCTAACTGAATTTCTCGTATATCTCGCTGAGTCAAAGCAACCTCTTCTTCATCTTTAAAAAGTATAAATTTCCCTTTTTCCAGTCTCTTTAATATTTTGGGTGGCACTTTCCCCTTTAGTTCTTCTCTACTTCTTAATCTCCCATTTTCTTCTATGATACCCCATTTTAGCAATTCTGCTACTGTATCTACTGCGCCTGAACCACAGATTCCCCGTGGTTTAACTCCTCCAATCACATTAATCTCCACATCCTGATTTATCTTTACCCTCTGTATAGCCCCTAATTCTGCTCGCATCCCTTGGGAGAGTCTTGCTCCTTCAAAAGCAGGCCCCATAGCAGTGGAGGTGACTGTAAGTTTGCCATCTATAGAGAGAACAATTTCTCCATTGGTACCCAGGTCCAGGGCTACTCGAACCCCTTTCTGAGTATGAATTCCTGTGGAAAGGATAAGAGCAGATGTATCTCCTCCTACGAAGCAGGCAATGTTGGGAAGAAGGTAAACCCGACCTCTGGGGTTAATTTCTATCCCCACCTCTTTAGCGGAGAGATACAGTGCCTCTCTCCAGACAGAGATATAGGGGGAGTAAGAAAGGAGAGAAGGATCTACTCCCAGTAAGAGATGATACATGGCAGAATTCCCAGCAATGGTGATTTCAAAGATTCCTTCCTTAGGAATATTATTCCTTAGGCATAATTCTTCTATCAACTGGTTTAAGGCGTTGAGGACTACCTTCTGGAGTTCTTCCAATCCATTTTTTTGGGTGATAGCGTATTGGATACGAGATATTACATCATCTCCATAGGTTATCTGGGGATTAGTGAGGGAATGAACATCTTTTACTTCACCAGTCTCCATATTTACCAAGTAGCCTACTATAGTAGTAGTTCCCAGATCTATGGCTATACCCATTAAAGGAGAGGGAACCTCCCCAATGGTTAAGATTTCCTTCTCATTAACCAGAACCCTCACCTTTCCTGGTCGAGGGAGGCTGGAAGGCAAAGTTCTAAGGGTAGATAGATCGATCTTTAAATCAAGAGGAGAGGATTCCTTAAGTCGGGTAAGTAAATCTCTCTGGTCTTTTAAAGAAGGAGAAGGAATATCCAGGGTTATTTTTTTTAAAGGAGGGGAGAGATGGAATCTACCTTCTTTAAGGCGGGTTAGAATTACCTGTTGGTAGAAACGGGAAGAAGGTGGAATTTCCACTGTAACCGTTTCTGTGACCTGATGTTGACAGGCTAATCTCCATCCCTTCTTTATTTGAGAAGAGGATAGGATTTTTTTTTCTTGAGGAGTAGGTGGAGGGGGAGGAGTAATTCTTACCTTACATTTTCCGCAGGTACCTTTTCCTCCGCAGGGTGTATTTATGGGAATGCCTGCCTCAAGACTTGCTTCTATCAAAGAAGACCCAACGGAGATGAAGATTTCCTTTTCCTCGGGGAGAATTTTGATTCGGGTGCGTGGATTCATTTCTTATGGGAGAAGAGGTAGATTACATTACCTCCCATCCTTTTAGCACGGTAAAGAGCCTCATCCACAACTTTTACCCATCCTTCCGGATCCCATCCTTCTTTATACTGGACGATTCCTATACTTAAAGAGAGTCCAGGGGAATTTTCCTGGGCAAAATTTTTTCGAATTCTTTCCGCCACTGACTTTGCTTCCTCTCCAGTAGTCTCAGGAAGAATAACGGTGAATTCATCTCCTCCATATCGGTAAGCAGTGTCTACTCCTTTTCTTATAGAAGTGAGCAAGATTTTCCCCATTTTCTTAAGAACTTTATCTCCTTCTGGATGACCATGGGTGTCATTATAATTCTTAAAGCCATCTATGTCTAACATGAGTAAAGTTACAGGTCTTTTGTATCTTTTGGCTCTCAGTATTTCTTGGGATAGGGTGGCATAAAAGTGAGAGTGATTAAGGAGCCCAGTAAGGCCATCCGAAATACTCATCTGATATAATTTCTCTCCCATCTTTATCCTGGTCCACAAGGAATAAGAGCCTAAGATAATAAAAATAACTGCAAGGAAGGTTACTACTAAGGAAGTACGAAGGGTGGTTAGAGGGAAAACTAATACCTCTTCTTCGGGGGTGGTGGAGATAGTGAGGAACCGTTGGGAGAAGAGTGTAAAGGGGATGATAGAAATAATAGAGGGAGGGAAGTTATTTCCTTTAGGGAAAAGGAGTTTCCCCGTTAATTTTTGAGTAGTGGTGTTCTTCAAGGGAAGTATTTCTCCATGGAAGTTAATTATGGTTAATTTTTCCCCAGAGTAGATAGGGGAGAGAAGGATATTACCTTTACTGTCTACTAAAAATAATTGAGTTCCCTTACCTATACGAAGAGGGTGATAATGCAGCCGATATAATATAACAGGATTAAAGGTAAGGGCAAGAATTCCCAAGAACTCTCTTTCTTTCTTAATGGGGACCCCTAAAAGAATTCGGTAACTCTTAGAGGTAGGATAGTAAAAGGATGAAAAAGAGGTAGTATTGCCATACTTTAACAGACGATAAAATTCATAAGAAGAAAAGTCTTTCTTTCGGAAATCCTCTTCCAAGGATAGAGGAAAGATAAGGCTACCTTTCCCTTCCTTATCTAAGACAAAAAGTTCCTTTATTTCTTCATTTTCCTCCCTGAGTCTTCTCCATACCTGTTCTGAGAGGTCTATCCATCTTTCCTCATCAGTATAAGGGAGGGTAAAGGAAAGCCATAAGAGTTCTGTGCGGAGTTTTTGCAGACACTCTACCAAACTTTTTGTTCCTTCTTGAGTCAAAGATGATTGATATTCTCCAAAGAGGTCAAGAGTACCTTTCTCAAGGCTCCGATAAGAATAGAAAAAGTTAAAGATTACCAGAAAAAGGAGAATAAGAGTACCTATTAAAATTATAAGAAACCGGAGCCTTTTCATTTTTATTTAATTATAATTCCTGCATATCCCACTACTTCTTGGTAATCTCCAGTTACCTCCCCGCTGGTGGTGTATTCTATAAGTATACCTTGTCGAGCATTCAGTTTGCAAGAAGCGACCAGCATTACTACAGTGGGAGCATATCCACACATGGTGATTCTGTATTTTTCCACTCTCTCAAGGAGTATCTTCCCATCCAGTTTAAGAATAGCCTCTATAGCTAATTTATCATTCTTCTCGGCTATTTCTTGAGGCTGATAATGGGTAAAGTCAGAAGAAGCAAGAATTAAGGTTTCTTCTTTTCTTTCCTGGATAGCCTGAGCCAGAGCATTCCCGATTTCCTCATAAACCGGATAGGTAGAGGGAGAGAGGATTATAGGGACTATCTTAACTTGTGGATTAAGGTATTTAAGGAAGGGGAGTTGGACCTCCAGTGAATGTTCCAGGAGATGAGCCTCTTCATCTTCTTCCAAGTTAGAAGATAGAGAAAGGATATGGTTAGCCATCTCTCGATGAATAGGAATATTACCCAAGGGAGTGGACCAGATTCCTTCCCTCATTAGGGAAAATAAGGCTCCTCTTCCTGTATGATTAGGTCCCAGAAGAATAACCGTATCTGGAATGAGGATAGATGAATAAACGGAAGCAGCCACTCTACCTGAGTAAATATAACCTGCATGGGGCACTACCGCTCCTTTTACCTTTTCTCTTTTCCTCTCTTCTATGACCTGAGAAAGATAAGCCTTCAGTCTATCTTCCTGTTGAGGATAAAACTGTCCAGCCACCACCGGTTTTCGTATCTTCATTCTCTTCTCTCTGCTGAGATTATCAAAGGAAGAAAATCATGTCAAATAAAGACAAGGCAGCCTTTTCGTAAAGGCTGCCTTATTAAGCGAGAAGTAAGAATCAGCCTACGGCATCTTTAAGGGCTTTCCCAGGTTTAAACACGGGGACTTTTTTGGCGGGAATTTGTAGTGTGGCACCAGTTCTGGGGTTTCTTCCTGTCCTGGCTGCTCTCTTTCTTACAGAAAAGGTTCCGAATCCCACCAACCTTACATCTTCGCCTTTCTTCAGAGCAGAAGTTATAGCATCAAAGACAGCATCTACTGCAGCAGCGGCTTCTTTTTTCACACCCACTACTTTAGCCACTTCATTAATCAAATCCCCTTTATTCATTATCTTCACCTCCTTTCATTTTAAGGATTATCTATCATACAGTATTTATCAAGTCAAGTTAAAATTTGACTTTTCTGTTTTTAGGCGGAAGAAATTCAGATATAAGGGAGGAGATGATTTTGGATTATCTTTTATATCCCAGTTTCCTTAATAAGTCTTTTCTCCACTCTATTTCTTCTTTATCTTCTATTCCCTGGGGGGAGGAACCATCCACTACACCCAGGATTCCTCGACCTTGATTAGTCTCTGCTACTATTACCTCTACGGGATTAGCAGTAGCACAGTAAATCCTGCATACTTCTGGGACTTGTTTAAGTGCGTTAAGAACATTTATGGGATAAGCATCCTTCAGAATCAGGAGAAAAGAATGTCCTGCTCCTATCCTTAAAGCATTCTCAGCAGCAATTTTTTTAAGTTCCTCATCAGTTCCCTCCGTTCTCACTAAGCATTTCCCAGAAGATTCACAGAAGGCTAAAGCGAATTTCACCGAGGGTAGGGAGGTGACTACAGCCTCATATATATCTTCTACAGTTTTTATGAAATGGCTCTGTCCCAGTATTATATTTGCTCCTTCAGGAATATTTTCTATCTTTATCACTTTCAATTCCATTCTCTCTCCTCCTTCAACCTTTCCAGCACCGTCTTAAAATCTTTGAAATTATCTTCGGTAAAAAGATAAAAGTATATCTCTTTCAGGTTTACCTCTCCCTCTAAGTGTTCCATGGCTTCTTTTAACATAATCTCAGCTGCTCTTTTTACTGGAAATCTTCCCACCCCTGTGCCCAGAGCTGGAAAGGCTATAGACTTTAATCCTTTTTCCTCCGCCCTCTTCAGAGAGTTCAAGGTGGCACTTCTTATCTTATCTTCGTCCGTTTTAAAATCCATTCCCATTACCGCAGCGTGAATTACATATCTTGCTTTAAGTCTTCCTGCTCCCGTAAGGATAGCCTCTCCAATAGGGATAGGCCCTTTAGATACTGCTTCTTCTTCAATCTCTTTTCCTCCCTTTCTCTTTATAGCTCCTGCCACTCCTCCTCCCATAAGAAGTCGATTGTTGGCAGCATTCACAATAGCCTCTCCCTCAAATTCCGTAATGTCACCTTTTATTAAACAGATCTTCTTGCCTTTTCTCTTTATCTCCATGTTCCTCTCCTTTAAGACTTCCCCTTTTCCTCTTCCAAAACTGCATGTGCGGCAGCCAGGCGGGCTACAGGAACTCGATAGGGAGAACAACTCACATAAT
>CAZSGC010000019.1:0-18456 GCA_964606225.1 uncultured bacterium
GACCTGAAAGGGAAAGTTGCAATTGTGACAGGTTCAGCCTCAGGAATTGGAAAGGTTATTGCAGAGACTCTGGTTAGGGAGTGTGTAATCACTGTTGTTGCAGACATAGATGTTGAGAATGGCAAAAGAACAGTTGAGGAGTTGAACAGGAAAGGTCCTTCTAAGAAGAATATCTTCATCCATACGGATGTATCTGAGAGGGAAAGCGTTGAGAGCATGGTTGATGAAGTCGTAAAAAGATTTGGGAGAATCGACATCCTTGTTAACAATGCAGGTATAAACATACCAAGGTTGCTTGTTGACCCGAAGGGGAAGCAGGAGATTACAGATGAGATATGGGAAAGGATAGTCTCAATAAACCAGAAGGGGACATATCTCTGCTCTCAGGCAGTTGTAAGACATATGATAAAGAGGGGTAATAATGGTGTCATAATCAATGTCTCATCCGAGTCTGCTCTCGAAGGCTCGCATGGACAGAGCGTCTATGCAGGGACCAAGGCAGCAATCTATTCCTATACAAGGTCATGGGCAAAAGAACTCGGGAGGTTCAATATAAGGGTTGTTGGAGTTGCTCCTGGAATACTGGAGCCAACATCTATGAGGACTTACGAGTATGAGAAGGCACTTGCATATACAAGGGGAATTACTGTGGATGAACTAAGGTCAGCCTATAAAAATCTCTCAATCCCTTTGAGGAGGGTGGGGAGACTTGAAGAGGTGGCTGAAGTCGTCTGTTTCCTTGCATCAGAAAAAGCGAGTTATATAACAGGAACTGTAATAAATATATCTGGTGGTAAATCGAGGGCTTAATGAGTAATGTTTAAATCTGGAGGGATAAGATGAAGATAGGTGTAATAGCAGAATCGTTTCGTCTTCCTTTTAAAGAGGCTATAAGACTGGCAAGAGAAATGGGTGCAGAAGGTGTACAGATTTATGTAAGTAAAGGAGATTTCACACCTGATAAACTAACTCCTTCCGGAAGAAGAGAACTCTTAGATTTTCTCTCTTCCTGGGGGATGAGTATCTCTGCACTCTGTGGGGACTTTGGAGGGTATGGATTTGCTAAGAAAGAGGAAAATGAATGGAAAATAGAAGAGACTATCAAAATAATGGATTTAGCCCGCGATTTGAAGACGCAGGTTGTCACCACGCATATAGGAGTAGTGCCTGAAAATAAAGAAGAGGAGCAGTATAAAGTATTGAAAGAAGCTATGGAAGAACTGGGATTCTGGGGAGATAGAAAAGAGGTATTTCTGGCTATAGAAACAGGTCCGGAGAATCCGGAAGTTCTGAAGAGTTTTATAGAAACTGTAAACAGGGAGAGCATCCGGGTAAATTACGACCCTGCCAACCTGGTTATGTGTGCAGGAGAGGACCCCATAAAAGGAGTTTATACTTTGAGAAAATATATTGTGCACACTCATGCCAAAGATGGTAAGAAACTCTCTTCCTTGGATGCGGCTACCTTATATAACCTTTTAGCAGAGAAGGGATTGGAGGGAGGATGGTGGAGGGAGCATTTTCAGGAAGTTCCCTTAGGAGAAGGGGAAGTAGATTTTCCCTCCTACCTTAGAGCACTTAAGGAAGTTGGTTATGAAGGATTTCTCACCGTTGAAAGAGAGGTGGGGGAGAATCCGGAAGAGGACATAAGGAAAGCGGTGTTCTTCTTGAGAGACCTTCTAAGAAAGTTAGAAAGGTGAAAGAAGAAGGAAGTATTTCCTTTACCGTGGTATACTGGAGAAGGGGTGAGGAAAGAGATTAAAGATAGAGGGGCATGAAAAAGGAGAAACTGAAGAGAGCCTATATATATTCCCTCCTTATAACCGGATGGGGAGATATTTATCTGGGATGGAAGAAAAGAGGGATTATCCTCTTAACTTTTTCCCTTGTAGGAGCAGTTCTCTTGGCTACGGGATGTATACTTTTGTTTCGTACTTTAACCGGTCTTTCCGGGCCCTTGATAGAAGGATTTGAGAGAAGAATTTTTATAGAAGGAACCCTCATAATTATGGGTATTATTTTTATAATTGTTTCTGGAATGGTAAGCCTGCGAAATATCAGAAGAAGGATGCAAGAGGGAAGATGATATCTCGTCAACTTCTTCAGGAAAGAGAAAGGAGAACACTTGCTCCTTATGCCACCTTGAGTTTGAAGGCAAAGAGAAGATATCCTGAACCCGAGGACCCTTACAGAACTCCTTTTCAGAGAGACAGGGATAGGATAATCTATTCCTCTTCCTTTCGTCGACTCCAGTATAAGACTCAGGTCTTTCTCATTCATGAGGCTGATTTCTATCGCACCCGGCTAACTCATACTCTGGAAGTGATGCAACATGCCCGTACTTTGGCCAGGTCCTTGGGAGCCAACGAAGATTTAGTGGAAGCCATATCTTTAGTTCATGATGTAGGGCATCCTCCCTTTGGGCACGCAGGAGAAAAAGCCTTATCCGAACTTATGGAAGGACATGGAGGATTTAACCATAACTTACAAGGTCTAAGGGTGGTAGATGAACTGGAGAAAAGATATACAGAGTTTCCTGGCCTTAACCTCTGTTATCAGACCCGAGAAGGTATTGCTCGTCATCATACCACCTACGATGAAGTTCCTCTTCAAGAGGAGTTCTCCTCTTACCCTCAACCAGCCATAGAGACTCAGATTGTCTCCATCGCTGATGAACTTGCTTTCTGTGCTCATGATCTGGATGATGGCTTACGAGTGAATTTAGTGAATGAAGAAATATTAGATGCCAGTAAAAATGGGATCTGGGAAGAAATCATTAAAAGGGCGCGAAAGGAAGTAAAGAATAGGGATAAACAACTTCTCTATAGAAGAGCAGTCAGACATCTGATAGAGATTTGTAATGTGGAGGTAATCAATTATACTCGAAAGAAGATAAAGGAACTGGGGATAAAGACGGAAGAAGATTTAAGGCAGGCTCCAGAAGCGGTGGTCTCTTTACCGCCACAGACTAAGAAAGAAATGGATTCCCTCCGGAAGATATTGGAGAAGCAGGTATATTTTCATCCGGATGTGGTAATGATGACTGAAAAAGGAAAAAATATCATCAAAAAACTTTTCCAAGCCTTTCGAGAGAATCCCCGACTTCTTCCCCGAGAGGTACAGGAGAAGATAGAGAGAGATCCAGAGAGAAAATTAAGATATATATGTGATTACATTGCTGGAATGACGGATAGGTTTGCTATGGATACCTACGAGATGCTATTTCAACCTTATGTGAAGGTCCTCTCTCATATAGGGAGAAGAAAATAATGGCTTGAAAAATAAAGGGGGTTAAAGTAAATTCTTATTGAGATAGAAAGGAGGAGAGAGTAATGTTTCGTAAAAGTTTACTACTTATATTTTTAGTCATCTTCTTTGCTGGATGTGCCACTTTTACTACTTCTAAACAGGAAATGGAGAAGATGCGTCTGAAGATGCAAACTCTGGAAAGAGACCTTCAGAATTTACGTAAAGAAAATCTGGCTCTTAAGGAAGAGAGGAAAATCTGGGAGAAAGAATTGGAGAAGATAAAAGAAAAATTTAGGGAAGTTAAGAGAGCCTTAGAGGAAGAAAAGAGAAAAACTCAGATTCTCAAGAAGGAAGTAGAAAGATTGAGGGCTTTACCTCCTGTAAAGGAAAAGAAGCCCCAGGTAAAAGTAGCCAGACCTAAGGAGGAGAAAAAGATAAGCATGAAGAGAATTAAAGAGATTCAGAGAGCCTTGAAGAATGCAGGATATGATCCCGGTCCTATAGATGGAAAAATGGGTAAACTTACCCGGGGGGCTATAAAGGAATTTCAAAAAGATAATGGTCTCCCGGAGACAGGGGAGGTGGATGAGGTTACCTGGGGGCTTCTTAAAGAATGGTTGGAGTTGAAATAGAGGAGAAGAAAAATGCCTGAGAAATGGCGGGTAAGAAAAAAGGATGGGAAAATCTATGGTCCAGTGGATGTAATGACCATGCGGAGATGGATAGAGGAAAAAAGGGTTCTGCCTGAGGAGGAGGTATCTCCGGAAGGGGTGGAAGAATGGAAAAAGGTAAGCAAGGTGCCAGAATTCTCAGATCTCTTTACTCTTCCAGAAGAAAAGGAAGAGAAACCCCAAGAGGTGGTTTGCCCAGTCTGCGGGAAATCCTGGCCTCCGGATACTACTTTCTGCGTAAACTGTGGTACTAATCTGGTTACGGGTAAGAAAATTAAAGGGGTGATAGTAGAGGAAAGTGAAGGTGGATTACTGGTTACCCAATGCTTGAGAGATGGGCTTAGAGCACTTAAGGAGAACCCCTTTTCCATAGCGGGAATGGCTTTCCTCTACTTCCTTATTCAGGGAATAGTTTCTCATATTCCCCGTTTTTCCACTTTCTTTTATCTCCTGATTACCCCTGCATTACTCTTAGGCTTTTACAGTTACTGCCTGAAGAGGATAAGAGGGGAAAATCCGGGAGTGGGTGTATTATTTCAGGGATTTCAGCAACTCTTCCCCGCTATCGTGGTTTTTATTCTTATCAATCTTTCCGTTTTCTTGGGTTCTCTATTTTTTATCATCCCGGGAGTCTTTCTCTCCTTAGCCTTTTCTTTCTCCTTTTTCCGACTCTTTGATGAGCCCAAAGGCCCGATTCAGGCTTTAAAAGAAAGTTTTCTCTTCACTCAAGGGTACAGGTGGAGGGTAATGGCTATCTTTGTTTTGGGGAGTCTGCTTAACTTATTGGGATTTCTCTGCTTGGGAGTGGGAATCTTCTTCACTTTCCCTGTATCTTTTCTCTCTGTGGCTTCTTTGTATGAGAGAATAAAACTGGATAAGGTAACTCCTGATCAGAGAAACACAGATATAAGAGAGATAATTATTGCTCTTATTCCTGTTCTCTTAGCGGTTTTGTTTATTGGGATTTTGCTGGCCTCAGGGCTTCCTAAATTGCTTAAGATCTTAAAGGGACTTCCTCAGTTTAAGCATCTCCCTTTTGGTAGTATCCCTGGAGGTGGATTTAAAGGGCTTTAAGAGGTATGGGGGAGGAACTTGCCTTAGTTCTTATTACCAATAAATCTCTGGAGCGTTCTCTTACAGGAGATATTATAAAGGAGATATTCTCTGGAGGGGTTAAGCCTTTAGAATTGGTGGAAGCCAGAATGTATGCTCCCAGTGAGGAGTTGATTCAAAAGTATATAGAACTGGTAGTGGAGCACCCTTTTCGAGAGTTCCTTTTCCGGGAGTATATTTTGCATAACCGCGGACCTATAAGGAAGAGAATAATGTTCCTCCTTTTTAAAGGGGAAAATGCTATTTCTCAAATCAGAGGTGTAGTAGGGTCTATAACCAAGAGGATAGATGGAACCATAAGAAACTCTTTTGCTGAATTCATAGAAGATGAAGATGATAATATCGTGGGATTTGTAGACCCTGCGGTAGTAATTCTTCCTGATAGTTCCGTAGCAGAAAAGGTTCTTTCCCTGTGGGCAGATTATAGTGAAAGGGATGGAGGTTTACTGGAGGACATTATAGATTGGGAGAGACTCCTAAACCTATGGGATGATCACGAGTTTCAGGCTCTGAAACATCGGGAAGGACTTGTGGCTACTCGGGAGGAACTCCTTAATAATATTCAGATATGCACCGTGTTAATAAAGCCGGATAACATTTATACAAAATCCCGAAGAGTGGGAGAGATAATAAAGGCTCTCTCTGGTCCAGGGCTTAAAATTATTGGAAGTAAGGCAGTAAATATGTCCATAAATCAGGCTCTCAAGTTTTATTCTCCCATTGAGAAAAAGTTGATAAATAAATATGGAGAGAAAAAGGGGAGGGAGGAATTTGCTCGTTTAATAGAATTTATGACCGGCTATGACCCTTACAAAATATCTGACCCTGCCTTAAGAGATAAACCAGGGGATAGAGAACACCAATCTCTGGCTCTGGTTTATCAGGGTCCCTTTGCGGTGAAGAGGATAAGAAGAAAGATAGGGGCTACCAATCCTGAGGAGGCAGAACCAGGAACCATAAGGAAAGAATACGGTCATGATATTATGAGGAACGGTGTTCATGCTGCAGACTCTGAAAATTCCGCCAGAAGAGAAATAAAAATTCTGGATATACAGGGGACACAACTTAAGAAGTTAATTAAAGAATTTTATAGAAACCAATTACTCAGGGATTAATTTTCCAGGATTAAGAATAGAGTAAGGGTCTAATTGATTTTTAATTCCCTTTAAAACACTTAAGTATTGAGGATGGGTGGATTTCTTCAGGAAAGGTTTCTTTATCACCCCGATACCATGTTCTCCAGATATCTTCCCCCCTAAGGAGACAGTTAAAGAGAAGAGTTTTTCCAGAAGCAAAGGAAGTCTCTGGTAGGCAGTCTCTTCAGAAACTTCTCCCCTTAAGAAATTTACATGAATATTTCCATCTCCTAAGTGTCCAAATATGGCTATAGGAAATCCGGTTTCCTCCGCCAGATTTTGAATTCCAGCAAAGAGTTCCTTCAATCTGGTTCTGGGAACTACCACATCTTCATCTGCAAACATTTTCCCTTTATGTAGCAAGGCATCATGTATGGACTGCCTTAACTCCCATATTCTCCTCTGGGAGGGAGGGTCTTTTAAAACCAAAATATCTTCTACTTCTTCCATAAATGTTTCCCCGATCTTTACTCCTATTTTTTCCAGTTCTTCAGGATTATCCCCATCCAGTCGGATAAGAAGATGAGCCTCACATTCTCTATAAGGCAAAGTAGTCTGGCGATACTCCTCAACAAACTTTAAAGTTTTCCTATCCATTACCTCTACCATAGTAGGAGTAATTCCTAACTGGAAAAGGTAGAGGGAGATTTCTCCTGCCATCTCCAGTTTTTTTAAAGGGAAAATTAATACTAAAGTAGAAGAAGGTTTGGGGAGAAGTCTAAAGATAATCTGAGTCACAATGCCCAAAATTCCCTCACTTCCTATGAATAAATGTAGCAGATTCTGGTCAGTAGAGTTTTTAATTACCTTCCCTCCTACCTCCAGAACTTCTCCAGAAGGTAGAATTACTCTTAATCCCGTTACATAATTTCTGGTAGTTCCATATCTTACCGTATTAGCACCTCCGGTACCTTCTGCTACATTACCTCCCAGAGTACAGGAATCCATAGAGGCAGGATTTACGGGATAGAAAAGATTTACCTTCTCCACCTCTCTCTGCAGAACTCCATTGATAACCCCTGCCTCCACCACTGCCATCATGTTCTTCCGGTCTATATCCAGGATTTTATTCATCCTTTCCAGACTCAAGACCACTCCTCCTAAGATAGGGACACAGCCTCCGGAAAGCCCAGTTCCTCCTCCTCTGGGGGTAAGAGGAAATTTTTCTTGCTGTGCTAATTTGAGAATCTCCTGAATCTGGATTTCTTCTTTCACTTTCACTACTGCTTCGGGTAAGGCTCTCAATCCTGGAGTTTCATCATGAGAGTAGGGTTCTTTCTCTTCTTCTTTTAGAAGGAGGTATTCTTTACCTACTATACTCTCCAGTCTTTGAATAACTTTGTCCTGTAAGGGTTTAAACACGCCCTATTTTACCTAATGTACAATTTATTTGAAAAGGGGAGACAGTTGTTATAAAATTTATCCATGAAAAAGGTTGGTCTAAATTTCTTCTCTTTTTCTCTTTAGTAATGTTTCCAAAGAGTTTAATAAGCCCTAAAGGGAATAATATCCCCCGTTTAATCACTGATTTTTTAGTTGTAGGAAGTGGAGTGGCAGGATTGAGAGCCGCTCTCAAGTTAGCCGAGTATGGAGAAGTTTTAATTATAACCAAAGGGAAACTTGTAGATTCCAATACTTATGAGGCTCAAGGAGGGATTGCTGTGGTTATGGATCCGAAAGATTCTCTACAGAATCATATAAAAGATACCCTCACCGTGGGAAGGGGATTGTGTAATAAAGAGGCGGTGGAAATTCTGGTAAGGGAAGGGCAAGAAAGGGTGAAGGAACTGATAGACTGGGGAGCCAGATTTGATAGAGAAGGTAAGGTATACCATCTGACTCGAGAAGCAGGACATTCTCATAATCGTATCCTTCATGCGCGGGGAGACGCTACGGGGAAAGAAATCGTCAGGATTTTACTATCCCGGGTAATGCTAAATCCTAACATTACTTTTAGCGAATTTACTTTCTCCATAGACCTTCTGGTGAAGGATAGAGAATGCTTGGGAGTAATTGCTCACCATAGAGAGGAAGGTTTTATAGCCATTCTGGCTAAGGCAGTAGTACTGTGTAGCGGAGGTGCAGGACAGGTATTTAGAGAAACTACCAACCCTTCCTCTACCACGGGAGATGGGATTGCCATGGCTTACCGAGCAGGAGCGGAGATTATGGATATGGAGTTTATGCAGTTCCATCCCACTGCTCTTTACATCGCAGGGACTTCCCGCCTTCTAATCTCAGAAGCAGTAAGAGGAGAGGGAGGAATTCTTAGAAACAAAAAGGGAGAAAGATTTATGTTCCGGTATCATCCCGAGGGAGAAATGGCTCCTCGGGATGTAGTCTCTCGCAGTATCTTAGAGGAGATGGCCAGAACAGAAAGCACCCATGTCTTCCTGGATTTAAGTCATTTACCTTATAGATATATAAAACAGAGATTCCCTCATATTCTTGCCGCCTGTAAAGCAGTGGGGATAGATGTGAAGAAGATGCCCATTCCTGTGAGACCCAGTGCTCACTACCTTATCGGAGGAGTAAAAGTGGATACCCGGGGAAAAACTAACCTTAAGAATCTCTATGCCTGTGGTGAGACTGCCTGTTCCGGACTACACGGTGCTAACAGATTAGCCAGCAATTCTCTTCTGGAAGGATTGGTCTTCGGGTATCGAGTAGGAGAAGAGGTAGGAGAGAGTTACCGAGGAAGAAGGAGAACTCCCAGGAGTATACCCTATGCAGGTGTCTATCCTAAGGGTTCTCCCATCCGTCTGGATCTGGAAGATGTAAAAATGTCCCTTAAGAGCCTGATGTCCTGGAACGTGGGGATAAGAAGAAGTGAGGATAAAATGGTGGAGGCTAAAGAGAGGATTGATTTCTGGTCCGGATATATAAAAAATCGAGAATTTTATGATACTCAGGGATGGGAATTACAGAATATGCTGGAGGTGGCAACACTTATGATAAAAGGGGCTATGGAGAGGAAGGAGAGTCGTGGGGTTCATTATAGAATAGATTACCCGAAGGAGAAAAAATCCTGGGAGAAACATATTATAATCCAGGAGGATAATGTGTATGTAAGGAAGATATGAGAGTAATTTTTCCCTTTCTAATTTTATGGCTAACCTTTCTCCCAGTTTATAGTGAAGAGGTGTATCATTATGTGGTTAAATGGATGGGGATAGTGGCAGGAAGAGCCCAGGTGACCTTTAAAGAAGAGGGGAAGATAAAGGCTACTTTGAGGACAGTAGGGATTTTTGACCTCCTTTACTACGTGCGAGATTCCTTAAGTTCCTGGGTAGATGAAGAGGGAAACTTAGTAAGACTGGTTACCCAGCTTCAGGAAGGGAAGTATCGTTACCAAGAAGAGGTGGTTTTTTCAGAGAAGAAAGGGGAAAAAAATGGTAAGGAATTTAGTGTGCCTTCCGGAGTAAAAGACCCTTTATCTCTTCTTCTTTATCTTAAAGGGGAAAACCTTCCTCCCGGTGAGATTACTGTCCCTGTGTATATACATGGGAAAGTGGATAAGTTAAGGTTAAAGATTGAAAAAGAGGAGGAGATAAAGATTTACGGCCACTCTTACAAAGTTATTCCTATTATTCCTGATATGAGTACTATAGAGAGAAAGGGACTGGCTAAAAAAATTAAGGAAGCCACTTTATACTTAACCAGTAAAGAGAAAATACCTCTTTTAATAGAAGTTTTCTCCTCCTTCGGTAGAATTACCGCTCTTTTAGAGAATAGAGATGGGTTATCCAGAGATTAATTTAAGCAAGGTAAAGAGGGAAGAATTTGGGAGGAGATGAAGAAGGGGAGGAAGTTTCTCCCAATTTTTGTAGGAGAGCTTTTTCTTAAAGAAATTTTGGAGTTATCAGAGAAATGTTAAAGGAAGGTTTCTGGAAACGTTTTGTTGAGAGCCTGGACAAGGTGGAAGTAAGTAAAATTAAAGAGAAATTTGTCTCCCTCATAGAAGATAGAGACTTTTACTGGGATATCCTTCAGCGACTTCCTGCGGGAGTTATGGTAGTAAGTCAGAGAGGGAAAATTTTATTCTTGAATAAAAGAATAAAGAAACTGCTGGAGATAGAATCAGCCAATAACGTACAGGAACTCTTGGGAACTCTCCATCTTCCGGAGATCCTTAAGGACAGAGAATGGAGAGGAGAAGTAAGGTTAGAAGGTCCCCTCCCTCGTTATCTCTGGGTGGAGGTAGGGAGTTTCTGGAGAGAAAAAGGTTGGAGGTTAATCACCTGCTGGGATATAACGGAGATGAAATTGAAAGAAGAAGCCAGAAGGGTGGAGGATAGACTCCTCTCTTTCTCTCATCTGGCAGCAGGGATGGCTCATGAGATTGGAAATCCTCTAAACGCTTTACAGATACACCTTCAGTTACTGGAGAAGAATATAGGAGAGGATGAAGGGAAAGTGAGAAAACATCTGGAGATTGTAAAAGAGGAACTTAAAAGACTAACTTCTATGGTGGAGGAGTTTCTGAGCGCTATAAGACCGGTACAGTTAAAGAGAGAGGAGAGGTATATTCAGGATATAATCAAGGGGGTGGTGGAGGTTTATTCTCCTGAGTTTGAGAGGAGAGGTATTCATGTGGATATGGACCTTTCTCCTGTCCTACCCCCTACTCTTGTGGATGAGGCCAGATTAAGACAGGCTTTTCTCAATGTGATAAAGAATGCGGTAGAATCCATGCCTGAGGGAGGGAAGTTGAAGATTACTGCTCGTTTAGAGCGGGGTAAGATTTATGTGGATTTTGAGGATGAAGGAACAGGTATACCCTCCTCTGACCTGAAAAGAATCTTTGAGCCCTTCTTCACTACCAAGGAGAAAGGAATTGGATTGGGACTCTTCATTACCAACAAAATAATAAGGGCTCATGGAGGAGAGATAAAGGTAGAGAGTAAAGTGGGGGAAGGGAGTAAGTTTACAGTGGTGATTCCTGTAGAGAGGAAGAAAGTTCCCTTACCAGTTCTTAAGGAGGGAAGTTAATGGCTCCCACCATAATTTTAGCAGAAGATGACCGGAATACCAGAGAAGGTTTAAAAGTGGCTCTGGAAGGGGAAGGATACCAGGTATTTACGGCAGAGAATGGGAAAGAGGCAGTGGATATTTTAAAGAAAAGGTCTATAGACTTGGTTATAACGGACTTAAGAATGCCCGGTATGGATGGTATGGAGGTCTTGAAAGAAGTCCAGAAAAACTCCCCCTCCACTTTAGTAATAATGCTAACTGCTTATGGGACAGTGGAGAATGCGGTGGAGGCTATGAAGATGGGTGCCTACGATTACCTAACTAAACCTATAAATCTGGACCGGTTCCTGTTAATAGTTAAGAGAGCACTTTCCTTAAGGAAACTTAAGGAAGACTATGAGATTCTAAAGAAAGAAGTAGAAGAAAGGTATAGTTTTGAGAACATAATTGGACAGTCTCCTAAAATGAGGAGTATTTTTCAGACCATTCTTCAGGTGGCTCCCACTCGTGCTTCTATCCTTATACAGGGAGAAAGTGGGACAGGGAAGGAACTTATAGCCAGAGCCATTCACCATCGTAGTGATAGGAGAGATAAACCTTTTATAGCCATACACTGTGCTGCTTTAACTCCCACTCTTTTGGAGAGTGAACTCTTTGGACATGAGAAAGGAGCCTTTACCGGTGCAGTGCAGAGTAAACCGGGGAGATTTGAACTGGCGGATGGAGGGACCCTCTTCTTAGACGAAGTTAGTGAGATACCCCTTTCTGTTCAGGTAAAGTTATTAAGGGTTTTGCAAGAACAGGAGTTTGAGAGAGTGGGGGGAACCAGGACCATAAAGGTAGATGTTCGGATAATAAGTGCTACCAATACAGACCTTACCCAGAGAGTAAGAGAGAACCAGTTCCGAGAAGACCTTTACTATCGGCTTAAAGTAGTTACCATTGAAGTCCCTCCTCTCAGAGAAAGGAAAGAGGACATCCCTCTTCTGGTGCATGCCTTTATAAAAGAATCCAGCCAGGCTAATAAAAAGGAAATCAAAGGGATCACCTCCCGTGCCCTCTCCCTCCTTCAGAACTATGACTGGCCTGGGAATGTGAGGGAACTTAAAAACGTTATCGAGAGTATGGTAGTGTTATCCCGAAAGGATATCCTTACGGTGGAAGATATTCCCCTCTATATAAAAGAAGCCCCTTCTGAAGAAGTAGTAAAGATAAGACTGGGGGTTCCCTGGGAGGAGATTGAAAAGGAACTTATATTCCATGCTTTAAAAAAGGCAGGGGGGAATAAATCCAAGGCTGCTGAACTTCTGGGTTTGAGCAGGAGAACGCTTTACCGCAAACTCAGTTCTTTTAAAAAAGGAAACTAGGGAGTTGCTTCTGGAAACTGTAACCGGTAAAGTCGAGCATAGGCTCCCTTTTTCTTAATAAGTTCGGAGTGCTTTCCCTCTTCTGCTATCTTCCCTCCTTCCAAAACCACGATTCTATCTGCTTCCTGGACGGTAGAGAGACGATGGGCAATAATGAGAACTGTTCTTTCCTTCATAAGTTCATCTAAAGCCTTCTGCACCAGATACTCTGATTCTGAATCCAGTTGAGCAGTGGCTTCATCCAGGATAAGAATAGGAGGGTTTTTGAGTATTGCTCTGGCTATGGCTATTCTCTGTCTTTCTCCTCCCGACAACCTGGCTCCTCTTTCTCCAATGACCGTATCATAACCCTGAGGTAACCTGGTAATGAAATCGTGGGCATAGGCAGCCTCTGCTGCCTGGATAATTTCCTCCTCGGTAGCCTCTGGCTTACCAAAGGCTATATTGTTCCTTATGGTATCATGAAAGAGGAAGGTTTCCTGAGAGACTAACCCTATCTGGGAACGGAGACTCTTTAAAGTAACCTCCTTTATATCTATCCCATCGATCTCTATATAACCTGAGGTGGGGTCATAGAACCTGAGCAAGAGGTTTACTAAGGTAGTTTTCCCCACACCAGAAGGACCTACAATGGCTATCTTCTCTCCCCTTTGAATGGTAAGATTTATATCCTCCAGTACACTCTCCGAATCGTAGGAGAAAGATACCCCTATATAACGGATCTCTCTCTGAAAAGGAGGAAGTTCTATGGCTTGAGGGGATTCTTTAATATAGGGGAAGGAATCCAGAAGTTCAAAAACTCTGTGAGCACCTGCTAAAGAGGACTGGATCTTAACATTTGTCTGGTTAACCAGTCTTACCGGACGGTAAAGGGAACCCAGAGCAAATATGAAGGTGAAGAAGCCACCTTTATCCAGTTCTCCCTCTATTACCATCTTACCACCCCAGAGGAGTATTAAGGCAAAGAATATCGCCCCAAGAAGTTCCATCAAGGGCTGGGAAAGTGCTCTCAACTTTACCATCTTCATGGTGAGGCGGTAAGTATGCTGTTGTTCCTGAGCAAACTTTTTCATTCTCTCTTTTTCCTGGGAGAAAGCCTTTACCACCTGGATACCACTTATAGATTCCTGAATAACCGAGAAGACATTTGCCTTTCTCTTCTGTCTATCCTTACTAATTTTTCTTATTCTTCCTCCAAATCTCTTTATAGGAAAGACGGCTAAAGGAAAGACTATTAAAGAGATAAGTGCCATTTCCCAGTGGATGCGAAAAAGGAGGGTCACAATCCCTATTATGGCTAAAGGCTCTCTCAAGATATCCCCAAAAAGAACTGTAAGTATATCCTTCATCATTCCCACATCGCTGGTGATGCGAGCCATAATATGTCCGGTCTTTTTACGGGAGAAGTAGTCTATGGAAAATCGCTGAATATGAGCGAAGAGTTCGTTTCTGATATCTATTATGGCTTTTTCTCCCGCACGAGCCATGAAAACTTTTTGCCCATAATAGGTCAATCCCTTTACCATATAAAGAGCCACGATAACCGCACACATAAGGATGAGGATATTTAGATTCTTTTCATCCAATCCTTTATTTATCACCGGACGCAAAGCAGCAATGGAGAGGGTATTGGCTGCAGCAAAGATAATCATGCATATTACCGCTAATAATAAACTCTTTTTATAAGGGAGAAGATACCGTAAAACCCTTATAAAATTATTCCTCTTCTGAGGAGAAGATATTCTTTCCTTTTTTCTCATATGAACTTTACCTATTATAATCTATTTAAGAGAGCATTATAAATGGCTTCCACTTTACCTATCTGTTGAGAGAGGGCAAAGCGAAGATTTACACTCTTTCTTCCTTCTTTTCCCATTTTTTTAGCCAGATTTGGATTTAGAAGGATATGGCTTATCTTTCTTACCATATCCTCTCTCTTCCCTTCCTCCACTAAATATCCCGTTACTCCATCTTCCAGGATTTCTGTCACTCCTCCTGTTTTAGTGGCTACTACAGGTGTCTCGCAAGATAGAGCTTCCGCCACTACCCTCCCGAAGGATTCTTTACGGGTGGGGAATAACAAAACATCTATAGAAGAGTAGAAAAGGGGGAGGTCTTCCAACCATCCGGTTAATACTACGTGATTTCCAAACTTCTCAAGTCTTTGGAGAAGGTCTTCATCCTTTTCTCGACGAACTTTCCCCGCTACCATGAACTTTGCTTTAGGGACTCTTTTAAGCACCTCAGGAAGGATATCTATCAACAAATCCACACCCTTTTCCCGAGAAATTTTCCCTATGTAACCCACCACTGGTTCGGTTCCCAATCCCCATCTTTCCTTCCATTCTCTAATTTTCTCTTCCCTCTGGGGAGAAAAGTAATCTGTGTCTATCCCATTGTAAATAACTTTAACTTTTTTAAGCATGGGGGAAGGAAAGACTTCAGCAGTAGCATAGGAATTACAGATAATCATATCCGACCACCTTAAGAGATACTTCCCTATCTTATCAGGAGTAAGAAGGGATCGAACATGGGTAATTACAGGAGTTTTAGTTAATTTGCCACAGACAATCCCATAGGGAGCCACGAAGTGAGAGTTAGCATGGATAAGGTGGACCTTTTCTCTCTGGATAACTTTCCATAGCCGGAAGAGAGTACTGGGAATTCTTCTCCACTTTTTGAATTTTCTCCAGGAAGGAAGAGGGAGTATATAAAAGGGGATTTTTCTCTCCTCCAGAAACCAGGAGAGGGGACCTTCTTCCGGCAATACCACAAAGGGCTGAAATTTTCTTCTATCTAAACTGCACAGAAGGTCAGCCAAAGATTTTCTCGCTCCCCACATATTAGAACTGGAAGCAAGATAAAGAATCCTTACGGGCATGCGCTTAGAGTCCCTTTTCTCTTAAACAGTCTTCATACAACTTTTCCGTTTCCTTCACCATTCTTACTAAGGAAAATTTTTTCACCTTTTCTCGAGCTCTCTTCCCCATTTTTTTTCTCTTTTCTCGGTCTTTAAGCAATTCCATTATCCTTTCTGCCAGTATCTCTGGTTTCCCATAGGGTACTAAGTATCCTTCTTCTCCATCCTCAATTATCTCTGAGTTTCCTCCTACCTGGCTGGCAATAACTGGAAGTCCACAAGCCATGGATTCCAGAATTACATTGGAGAATCCCTCAATTCGGGAAGGAAGAACAGAGATATCCATTATCTTGTAAAAGGGTCTGGTATCTTTCACCCCGCCTGTTAAGATGAATCTTTCCTCCAGCCTGTAATCTTTTAACATTCGCCGGATATCTCTCTGGTATGCTCCGCTGCCCACTAAAAGGAAGAAAACGTCCTTAAAAGAAGAAGTTATGAACCGGGCTGCTTCTATCAATACATCCTGTCCCTTATCCGGGTGGAGTCTGGCCACTATACCTACTACTTTTGCTTGAGAAGGGATTCCTAACTCTTCTCTTAAATTCTTCTCCCCACCTTTTCCATATTCTTCTACATTTATCCCATTGTAAAGTACAAATTCCTTTTGGGAAGGAATATTCACAAATCTTTTCTCGTAATCCAGGACTGCTTTTGACACCCCTACAATTCTGTCTGCTAAAGGGAAGAGAAGTTTCTCCATAAGCCATTCTTTTTTACCTTTCCAGTCTTCTATGTTATGAATCTGGATGATTCTTACCGGTACACCGGAGAGGCTTCCTGCTATTAATGCAGGGATGTTAGCCCTATACATATGAGAATGTACTATATGGATTTTTTCTCTTTTCATAACCCTGGCTAAGGATATTAGCCCAGCCGGATCCAGACGGGAACGAAAGTTTAACTTCATAACCTTAATACCTTCTTCCTCCAGTTCTTTCTCATAAACTCCTTTTTTCCTCCTCAAACAGCATACTATGGGTTCAAACTTTTTCTTATCTATTCTCTTGAGAACTTCCACCAGTCTTTTCTCAATGCCTCCCCAGGGAAGCCAGGTTATAACCCTGAGAACCTTTATAGGGTATTTAGGCATTGTATTTACTTGAGAGTCTGCGAAATTTTGCTCTCTTTTCACATTTAACCCCAAAATTCCACACTTACCATGCTACTTTTACTTTATGTCCCTTATCTCTTAAACCAATACTGAGTATTCTGGTATGTTCCTGAGAGCCTCCACCCTTGGGAAGAAATTCTCTCAAGGTTCTTCACCTACTACTATTTTGTTCTTTAAATTATACATTTTTCTGACCTTTTCACCATATATCTAACCTTAGAACAGTAAATTTAGCGAAAGATATAACTTTGAAGATTTTCTATTTATCTTATATAATCTTGTTACCATGAGAGCAATGGTATTGAAAAGAATCTGTGATATAGAGAGAGATAAAAATCCTTTAGAACTTGTCAAATTGCCGAAACCTATTCCAAAAGAGAATGAGATTTTAGTGAAAGTTTTAGCGTGTGGTGTATGTCATACAGAACTTGATGAGATTGAAGGAAGAACACCTCCACCAAGATTTCCTGTTATTCTCGGTCATGAAGTAGTTGGAATAGTTGAAGAGATAGGAGCAGAAGTAAGGAAGTTTAAGATTGGTGATAGAGTAGGGATTGCTTGGATTTACTCTGCTTGCGGGAAATGTAAGATGTGCAGGAAAGGTTATGAGAATTTATGTAAAGAGTTTAAGGGAACCGGGAGGGATGCAGATGGTGGGTATGCAGAATATATGGTTATAGGAGAAGACTTTGCCTTTCCAATTCCTCCTGTTTTCTCTGATTTAGAAGCAGCGCCTCTTTTATGTGCAGGAGCAATAGGTTACCGCTCCTTGAGACTTACAGGTATAAAAGATGGAGAAAATTTAGGTCTTACTGGATTTGGTGCCTCCGCCCATTTAGTTTTAAAGATGGTAAAGTATAAGTATCCAAATGTAAAAGTCTTTGTCTTTGCAAGAAGTAAAAATGAAAGGGAATTTGCCAAAGAACTTGGGGCTTCGTGGGCTGGTGATACTGAAGAAGAATCGCCTGAAAAACTTTCTGCAATCATAGATACCACACCAGCATGGAAACCTATAGTTGAAGCATTGAAGAATCTTGAACCTGGTGGAAGATTGGTGATAAATGCCATTCGTAAGGAAGAGATTGATAAAGAGTATCTTTTGAAATTAGATTATTCAAAGCATCTCTGGATGGAGAAAGAGATAAAAAGTGTTGCAAATGTGACAAGGAAAGATGTTAGTGAGTTTTTAGAACTTGCAGCGAAGATTCCTATTAAACCTGAAGTTCAAGAATTTTCACTTGAAGAAGCAAACAAAGCATTGGTAGAACTTAAAGAGAGAAAAATAAGAGGTGCAAAAGTCTTAAAGATTGGCTGATTCTTCCTTCTCATTACGGTAGACGTTTCAGCGATGACCTTTTCTTTTTTCAGCTCCTTTTGGGATGATGCATATAAGTCCAAAAGGTTCATCGTTATAGTTTAAAAATTGGTGTTCTTCATTTGGTGCAATGTATATAGCATCTCCAGCTTTAACTTTTTGCTCAAAATTTTTCCCCTTTATAACTCCTTCACCCTTTACTACGAATACTTCATGCTCCCAGGGATGTTTACCATAATGTGTATGCATGCCTTTCTTGAATTCAAAATATCTCATTTCAAAGTTTGGAACACCAATTTCTTCAGATAATAACCACCATACTGAAACACCGCTTCTTGTCTTTTCTTCTTTTGTCTTTTTGATATTAGTGATATACATTTAAAACTCCTCTTTATTCTCTCAATTTATATTTGAGAGTACTTTTACACAAGCCTTTCAAAAGTAGCAATTTTGTTGTTATTATATTTATAATCTCGAAAAGAGTTTCTGCAAAGAGGAAGATTTTCCCCTTTTTCCATTTCTTTGGTTTTGAAAGATGAATCAGCCCTTTCATTGGGACTTTTGCAACAGGTATTTTATTTCTCTTACAATACTCATTCA
>CAZSGC010000020.1:0-850 GCA_964606225.1 uncultured bacterium
GACTATTACCAGATATTGCGGAAGGAACTTTTCTGGATTACTGGAGGTATAATGTTCTCAGTGAGGAGAGATATTCTCTTTTACTTCAACTTCTGGAGACCTCCACAGATGCTAAGGTCCTTTCTCAACCCCGGGTAGCCACTATGGAAAATCAGGAGGCGGAGATTGTGGTGGGAACTACCTATCCTATTCCTACTTATTCCTACAATACGGAAAGAGGGACTTGGGAGGTAACTGGATATGAGGAGATAAATGTAGGAGTTACCCTGAGAGTTACTCCCAGAATTCAGGAAGGGGGGAAGAGAGTTATATTAAAAGTTAGCCCTGAGGTAAGCGAGATAATAGACTGGGTATATCGAACTTTTGCCACTCCAGAGGGACAGGTAAAAGTGAAAGAAAGACCCGTTACTTCTACCCGCAAGGCTTCTACCATTGTCTCGGTGCCTGATGGCTATACCATGGTAATTGGGGGACTGATTAAAGAATCTCTCATCACTAAGGAAAGTAAAGTACCGGTTCTGGGAGATATACCTCTTCTGGGATTTCTTTTCCGCAAACATAATCCTGCGGAAGAAAAGAGAGACCTTCTAATCTTCGTTACCCCTCGTGTTCTTACGGATAAGGAAATTAAAAACATTGCCGAAGAAGGGAGGGAAAGACTTGAGTCTTTCTATACAAAAGGTAAGAAAGAAGAGGAGAAATTGAAGAAAGAAACGGAGAAGGAGTCGGGTAATAAAGGCTATATTTATAAGAAAGAAGGTGAGAAGTGATGCCTACCTATGAATATCGTTGTCAGCAGTGTGGTTATCAGTTTGAGGAATTTCAGAGAATCACAGATCCACCCTTGGAG
>CAZSGC010000020.1:860-18429 GCA_964606225.1 uncultured bacterium
AAAATTTCCTATCTCTCCACTCGAATATATAACCCGGTGGCAGGGAATGACAATAGGGGTTCTATTCTGGGATAAAACTTTCCCCACCCATCTCCATGCTTTGGGTAACCCTGCCTTCTCTGCCACCCATCGGTAACTTCTCGTCTCTCCATAGGGTATTTTTCTTACCACTTTTAAAACTTGGATTTCTTTTTTTGTATATCCTCTCCAGTCGATAGGAATATTAAGGAAAACTTCCTTCTTTCCTTCCAAGTATCTCTGAATTTTTCTTATCAGTGGATGAGGAATTTCTCCCTTTTTCTTCTTTGGGCATAATTCCAGCCTATAAACACCTCTTGGGGAGATGGAGAGGAACATCCCTCCCAGTAAGGAAGAGAAGTAGAAACTTTTTATAGAGTTATCTTCTTCCATATTTTAAGAACTATATGGGCATATATCCCTGCTACTACATCATCCAGCAAAATTCCCCACCGAGGAGGTAATTTTTCCAGTCTCCGGATGGGAAAGGGCTTCAGGAAATCAAAAAGGAGAAAAAGGAAAAACCCTACTGTGGCATAATAAATTTTAATCTTCTCCCCTATCAGGGTAACCATGATACCCAGTGCTTCATCTATTATAACCTCCGGAGGGTCAGGATTTTCTGTCTTGAGGTAAATTTCTCCACAGGAGATATATCCTATCCCAAAAAGGAAAAGAAAAAAGATAATCTGAAGAAAGAAATTTCCTCCTGTAATTACCACAAATAAAATTCCCCATAATGCTCCTAATACCATAGGGAAGAAAGGGAAATATCCGGTATAGAATAGAGTGGCTATACATTCTTTCAGAATTCTGGTTATTCTAATTTTTTTCTTCCTGTTTTATTATTTTCCCTTCCAAATGGAAGGGAAAAGCCCCCGTAATTTGAGCATAGGTGAATACTTTACCCCCTGGATTCCCTTTCAGGAGGATAAAATTGTCGATCTCCGGAGCGTCCCCTTCTGTCCTCCCTTGCCATCGTCTCCCTTCTCTTTTCTCCAGGATTACTTTTACTGTTTTCCCAATCTTCTGGAAATTTTTCTTACAGGAAATACTTCTTTGTAGAGCATATACTTCCTCTTTTCTTTTTCTGGCTTCTTGAGGAGGAACCCGGTCTGGTAATTTCTCAGCAGGAGTGCCTTTCTGAGGAGAAAAGGTAAATACTCCCAATCGGTCAAATTCCACATCGTTTAGAAACTGGAGTAATTCTTTAAATTCTTTCTCCCCCTCTCCTGGAAATCCCACCATTACCGTGCTTCTTAAGGTAATTTGAGGGATTTCTTTTCTTAATTTCTCTATCAGAAGCATTATGTCCCTTTTCTTCACCTTTCGGTTCATATTTTTAAGTATCCTATCATTGCAATGCTGTATAGGGATATCCAGATACTTGCATACTTTGGGTAACTCAGATATGGTTTTTATTAAGTAATCTGTAAAATGGGCGGGATGAGTATAGAGAATCCTTATCCACTCAATCCCCTCTATCCGGGATAACTCTTCTAAAAGAAAGGGTAAAAACTTCTTCCCATAAATATCTTCTCCATAGAGGGTAGTATCTTGGGCTACCAGGATGATTTCCTTTATTCCCAAGTCTGCCAGAACTCTTGCCTCATCCAGCAATTTTTCTATTTTTCTACTTCGATAGCCTCCCCTTAAAAAAGGAATGAGACAATAAGAGCAGCGATTTTTACATCCTTCAGCAATTTTCAGATAACTCCAGACCGTAGATGTAGTAAGGAGGCGGAAAGGTATCTCTTCTTCTCCTTCCCTCTTTATTTCTTTAAACCTATTACCCACCATTACTTCCTTTACTGCATCAGTGATTTTATCTATACTGCCTGGAGCTAAGATACCCCTTACCCGAGGGGATAGGTCCCATAATTTTTCCCCCATTATTACCGGTAGACAACCGCAGATAATAAGTAACTTATCAGGAGACCTATTAATCCAAGACTTGATTACCTCCATAGACTCCTGGCGGGCTTCTTCTATGAAGGCACAGGTATTTATTATTACTATTTCCGCATATTCTGGAGGAGTAATCTGGAAACCTTCCCTAAGAAGTTTTCCCAGCATTTTTTCTGTGTCCACCAAATTTTTAGGACAGCCCAGACTAATACAACCGATTTTCATGACAAGATTATTGCATACCTTTTTATCTCTTGCAATCATGAGGTGAGGGGGAAAGATGGGATAAAATGCCCCAGGAAGGTGAGTTAATAAGTCCCTTGGAAAAGGTTGTTTTTGTTTTAAAGTAACTAATCATTATCTTGCTTCACTACCTTCATTCTCTTATCTATATTGGCATAGAGATTGCTTACCTTAAGTTTGAATGAGAAGAAGAAAGATTTTGGTATATAGAGAACTTCAGTTGAGATTTTTAATTCTCACGGTGCTGGCTACTTTTATTTTTGGAGCAGCAGTAGGCTGGTTAGTCTATTACATTACCTGGTCAGCAAGTTTGGAGTCTAAAGGAATTTGGCTCAACCAGATTTCCTTAGATGAGATATTTCACCGGGTTACCACTGCTATTTTCTTCACACTTTTGGGAGCCTTAGTTGTAGGAGCAGGAATTGGGGGTATTTTAAGTTTATTAATTACCCATAAGGTAGCCGGTCCTCTTTACCGAATCAGGAAAATAGTTGAGGAAGTAAGTGAGGGGAAAGAAGTGGAGAAAATAAGGATAAGAAAAGGTGATGAACTTCAGGATTTTGTGGAAGATTTCAATCGAGTTTTATCACTGATTCAGGATTTGAGGGAGAGGGAAGAGAAAGCAAGAAAGGAACTGATGTCTTCTCTTAGCGGGAAGAAAATAGATAGAGAAAGTATAGAAAAGGCACTTAAAATTCTGGAAGGAGGTGAAGAGTAATGATGTTGAGAAGGAAGAAAGGGTTTACCCTTATTGAAATTACAGTGGTGATAGGGATGATTATAATCCTTACAGGAGTGGGTTTCCTTTCTTATAGGATTCTCTTAGAGAAAACCAGAAGAATTGCCTGTGAGACAAACTTGAGAGCCATAAATCTTGCCCTAAGTATGTACTTCCACGACCACGGGAAATTACCGGATACAGATTCAGACTTAGTGGAGGCTTTACTTCCTTATGATATTTCTCCCTCTATGTTTCACTGTCCGGATGACCCTGTGAAGAATCGTAATACTTACCAAGCCTTTTATGTACAGCGCTGTATACATCCTGATAGTATGGCTTATATCTTAGGATGTCCCTATCATAGCAGGGGAGAGAAGGCTATAACTCTCTTATTTGGTTATGAACCTCAAGAAGTGGAGACTTTAAAGGTAGAAGTAAATGGAGAGAGAGTAGAGTTTGGGAAACCACTTTACCTTCTTCCGGGAGATGAAATAGTTTATAGAAGAAAAACAGGCGAGGAATTCGCCCATGGAAGAGTTCAGGAAGAGTGTGAGGAGGTAAGTATAATTCAGTCCTTTAATCTGCCCGATGGTGTACCCTATGGGCTTATAAAAATGGATGATGTGGGGAAGATAGATTTTGAGGTAACTCCTCCCTCTCGATTTGAAGTAGTTACACCTTCTACTATTGCAGGAGTGCAGGGTACCAGGTTTACTGTCTCGGTGACCTCTGGGATAGATGAATATATAACCGAGGTAGAAGTTCAGAAAGGGAAAGTGCAAGTGGTTGCCCTCCCTCGTACTCATGAATTCTATAAAAATGGGAAAATGGTAACCGGGATTAAAGAGATTATAGAAGTAGGAGATAAAGCCTTATTGAAGGCCAGGATAAAGACGATGGTTCCGGTTTCCATTGCCTTGAAACCTCATTATGCTTACTTAAAGGTTGGGGAGAAGATAAAATTCAAAGTAATCGGGTATAGAGAAGATGGTAGTGTAATGAATGTGGAAAATGATAAAGTTTCCTGGAGTATAAAACCTTACCTCTGGGCTTGTGGTACTATAAATGAGGATGGAGTATATGAGGCTACACAAAGAGGAATGGACAGGGTAAGAGCCAAATTAGGAAATAAGAAAGCCTATGCTTATGTTTTCGTGAAATAATTTTGGATGAGGAGAATTGGGTCTCTTTTAATACCAGGACTGATTTTCTTTTTATCCCTTCAATTAAGTCATGTAGAGTTTTTCTCCCGTCTGGAGAAAATTTCTTATGATTTCCCTTTTCGCTGGAAGAATTCACCTTTTATAGAAGACATAGTTCTGGTAGGGATTACCCAAGACTGTCTGAAGAGACTGGGTAAATACCCTTTCTCCCGCACCTATTATGCTCAACTGATAGACTATCTGGATAGATGCGGAGCTAAGTTAATTGTATTTGATATCTACTTTGAAGTTCCTTCTGGTCGGGAAGAAGATTCCTTACTTATACAGGCTACCCGAAAGGCAGGAAGAGTGATTTTCCCCATATATGCCCCTGGGAAACTGAAGAAGGAAAATAATCGAGGTGGAGTATATCAGGTGGAGGAGATACATCATAACCTTCCTGCCTTAGAGAGATATGCTTTAGGAGTAGGACATATTAATGTTCTTCTTGATGAAGATGGAATTTTAAGGAGAGTTCCTCTCTTTATTGAGAAGGATAAAATTTATCCTGCACTCTCTCTTCTCACCTATATTCGTTATAGAAATATCAAGACCGTGAAGTTAGAAGGGGGCTCTCTATACTTAGATAATGAATCCGTCCCCTTGGACGAGAATGGTCACCTTCTCCTGCCCCATTATGCAAAAGTGAATCTATTAACTCTTCCCTTTTCTCAAGTAGGGGAGGAAAAGTATCCTCCCCAAATCTTTAAGGATAAAATTGTCTTAATCGGACAGATAACCCATGGTTTACCTAATGCAGACATTCTCAATGTTCCCATTCCCGGTGAAGGGGGAAGGTTTGGAGTTTTAATACAGGCAAATACCATAGCCGCCTTTCTTTATAAAGAGTATATTTCTCTCTTCCCCCGCCTTCCTTATATCCTTATTTCTCTCTTTCTTATTTATCTCTCCTTCTATATTATGCTTAAAAAGAAGTTTTTAGTACATATATTACTTCTTTTCTCTTTCCTTATCTTAAATTTTCTTTTCACTCTCCTATGCTTTCTAAAATTTCATACGGTATATCCCATGGTTCCTACGGAGATGGGCTTGCTCTTGACTTTCTTTGCCACTGCCTTCCTTAATTTCCGAGGGATTGATATAAGTCTGGCTAAGAAAGAGTTTGAACTCAAAACCATCAAAGAAGTATCTTCTCTGGCTACAGTCTCAGAGGGAAAAGAGATAATGGAGATAATGGTAGATACCGTCGCCAGGTCATTGAAAGCCTCCGCCTGCATTCTTAGAGAGTTGATTCCAGGAAGTGGGAAACTTCTCCCAGAGGCTCTGTATGTTAAGTCAGATATAAAGAAAACTGATATCTTAGAAATAGAATCTTCTTTTGCCTCTTCTGCTTTAAATAAGGAAGGTTTACTGGAGATTCCTCAACTATCCAGAGTTAAGAACTTGGGAAGAAGTATAAGAGGGAGCCTCCTGGTTTCTCCATTGAAAGCGGAGAAGGGTTGGATTGGGACTATCTCTGTTTATTGGAAGAAAGAGAGAGGATTCCGGGAGGATGAACGTTCTCTCTTTATGGCTCTCCTACCTCAGATAGCCATATCCCTGCGAAACTTTCAATTATATCGGGATACCAAAAGGGTCTTCTTAGAGTCTATTCAGGCTCTCACAGCGGCTATTGATGCCAAAGACCCTTATACTGAAGGTCATTCTGAGAGAGTCACTTCTCTCTCTTTAGAGATAGCCGAAGAGATGGGGTTATCTCAGGAAGAGAGAGAAAGGCTGAAACTGGCGGCTTTATTGCATGATATAGGTAAGATAGGAATTGAAGAAAGAATTTTAAGGAAAAAGGGAAGGTTATCAGATGCAGAGTACAGTCTCATAAAGAGCCATACCCAAGTAGGAGCCAAGATACTTAGTCCCATACACGAATTAAGGGACATTATTCCTTCCGTGCTTCACCATCATGAGAGAATGGATGGGAAAGGGTATCCTTCTGGTTTGAAGGGGGAAGAAATACCTCTCTTTGCCAGGATAATTTCTGTAGCGGATGCCTTTGATGCCATAACCTCAGACCGTCCTTATAGAAAGGGGTTAAGTGTGGAAGAAGCCTGTCGAGAGATACTCTCCAATCAGGGAACTCAGTTTGATCCTGAAGTGGTAAAGGCTTTCTTAAGAGTGATGGAGAAGAAAAAGTCTCTTCCTAAGGTCTCTTATCCCTTGTGTTAGAAGGGGTAAATCTCGTATAATAAATCTCTTACTTACTATTCAGAGGAGAATATGAGGGGGGAGATTGTATGTAGAACTCAAGAAAGCATGAAGAAAGTAAAAAAACTCTTGGTTCTCTTTCTTTTTTTATTACCTGCTACTTCTTTTCCTGCCTATTTCCACCAGTCTACCTTTTTGATGGGAACTGTAGTAGAGATAAAGGTGCAGGATAAGGGGAAGGATGTAAATACTCTTAAAGAAGTAGTAAAGGAAACCTTTAATTTTATAAAGGAAAAATCCCTTCCCTTTGATATATATTCGGAGAGCAGTGAGATCAACAGGATAAACTCTCTCCCCCCAGGAAAAAGATGGAAACTTTCGCCCGAATTTAAAGAGATATTAGAAAAATCTTTTATTATCTCTCAACAAACAGAGGGAAGTTTTGATATAACTGTACTTCCTCTGGTGGAGTTATGGGGTTTCTACAAAACACACCTACAGACTCCCCCCTCACGGGAGGAAATAAGGAAGATGAAAGAACTGGTAGATTATAGGAATCTCGAACTCCTTCCTACGGGAGAAATTTACAAGAAAAAGAAAGGAGTAAGGATAACCCTCTCTGGAATTGCCAAAGGATGGATAGTGGATGAAAGCATTCAATTCCTCCACAGGAAAGGTATAGAGTCAGCCTTGGTGAACGCAGGGGGAGACCTTAGAGTTTATGGTAAGGAGTGGAGGATAGGAGTACAGGATCCCAGAAGTCCTCAAAGTTTGCTGGGGGTTATCAAATTGTACAAAGGGGCTCTGGCTACCTCCGGGGATTATCAGAAGTTCTGGATATATAAAGGGAAGAGATACCATCATATCCTTGACCCCCATACTGGATACCCTGCCTCTTCAGGTGTTATATCCGCCACTGTCCTTTCCTCTTTCTGTTATCGTGCAGATGCTCTGGCTACTGCTCTGGTGGTGAAAGGAGAAGAGGGGCTTAAGTGGATTGAAAAGAGTAAAGAAGAAGAGGCTATTTTGGTTAAAGAAGAAAAGAGATTTCGGCGGTTAATCTTCTCCTCTGGGATGAGAAAGTATTTTGGAGAAGTTCCATGAGAGTTAAGACCTTCCCTGGTGGTGTTCATCCTCCTGAGTGCAAGTTAACTTCTCATCAACCTATTGAGGAGGCTCCTTTACCAGAAAGGGTAATAATTCTCCTACAACAACATACGGGAGCACCTAATGAGCCTTTAGTTAAGAAAGGAGATAGGGTATTTACAGGAACTCTGATAGGGAAAAGTGAGGAATTTATCTCTGCTCCTGTTTTTTCCAGTATCACAGGAAAGGTAGTAGAAGTGGGAAATTTTCCTCATCCTGTTCTGGGAAGGGGTTTGGGGGTTATGATAGAGAGAGATGGAGAGGAGGAGATGGACCCTTCCCTTAAGCCTCTTGGAGAATCGGAGAGAGAGAACCCGCAAGCATTACTTCAATGTATTAGAGAGAAAGGAATAGTGGGGCTGGGAGGGGCTGCTTTTCCCACGGCGGTTAAACTTTCTCCTCCTTCGAATAAACCTATAGATACTCTTATACTCAATGGATGTGAATGTGAACCTTACCTCACCGCTGATGAGAGATTAATGGTGGAGAGAGGGGAGGAAATTATCGAAGGAGCAAAGATAATACGTAAAATTCTCAATGTTCAGAAAGTCTATATCGCTATAGAGGAGAATAAACCGGAGGCTATCCAGAGTATGCAAAGATGCATAGAGAAAGAGGAAGGTATGGAAGTGGCTATTTTAAAGACTAAATATCCGGAAGGGGGGGAGAAACAGTTGATCCAAGCCCTCTTAAAACGGGAGGTGCCTTCCGGAGGACTACCTTTAGATATTGGGGTAGTGGTGCAGAATGTAGGGACCTGTCTGGCTATATATGAGGCTATATATAAAGGGAAGCCTCTTTATGAGAGAGTAATTACGGTGACAGGAGAAGTAAATAAGCCTAAGAATCTGCGGGTGAGGATAGGAACTTTGTTTAAGGATTTAATTGATTTCTGTGGAGGGCTAAAGGAAGGGATAAATCAGGTAATAATGGGGGGCCCCATGATGGGGATTGCTCAATCTACCTTAGAAGTGCCCGTAATAAAAGGGACTACAGGAATACTGGCTATAAAGAATACCTGGGATAGCAAGGAGTATCCCTGTATAAAATGTGCTCGCTGTGTGGATGTATGTCCGGTTAGAATCCTGCCCACTGCACTTGTCCGTATAGTTAAATTTAAAAGATGGGAACTTTTGGAAGAGTATCATGTCCTGGATTGCATTGAATGTGGAGCCTGCAGTTATGTCTGCCCTTCTTTTATTCCTATTGTTCAATACATAAAAGTGGGGAAGGAGGTCCTAAGGAGAAAGGCAAGATGAGGGAGAAAGTAAAACTTCTTATAAGAACCTCTCCCCATATTCATTCTCCTATTACCCTTTCCCGCCTTATGTATGGTGTTATCCTGGCTCTGACTCCTGCTCTTCTCTGGGGTCTTTACTACTTCCATTTACCTGCTTTGTTGCTTCTTCTTACCTGTGTATCTTCCACTTTAATTACAGAAGCCCTTTTCCGAAAGGTTAGAGGTAAAGAAATTACCCTCTACGATGGTAGCGCTCTCCTTACGGGGATACTTCTGGCTATGGTTCTCCCTCCCTATCTACCTTTATGGATGGGAGCACTGGGAGGATTTATAGCCATCTCCTTGGGGAAGGAGATTTTTGGAGGGTTGGGATACAATATATTTAATCCTGCTCTGGTGGGAAGAGCCTTTCTGTCTGCCTCTTTCCCTGTGGCTCTTACTACCTGGAAGGTGCCCCTTAATCATTCCTGGTTTTCTGTAGATACAGTAACTCAGGCAACGCCTTTAGCCACTACCTTACCCAAGTTTGGAGGTGGAGGAAGTTATCCTCTTTATAAGTTAATTCTCGGACTTCATGGAGGATGCATGGGAGAAACCTGCGGTCTGGCTCTGCTGGTAGGAGGACTTATTCTCTTAATTTTCCGAATCATTGATTACCGTATTCCTCTAAGTTGCCTCCTTACTGTGCTTGTTTTTTCTACTATTTTTTACTTACGGGAAGATAATTTCCCTTCTCCTTTATTTCATCTCTTCTCGGGAGGACTCCTCTTAGGTGCTTTCTTTATGGCTACTGACCCAGTTACTTCTCCAGTAACTAAAAAAGGAAGATGGATTTTTGGAGCAGGGATGGGGTTTCTCATAGTCTGCATCCGACTATGGGGAGGGTATCCGGAGGGGGTGATGTATTCTATTCTGATTATGAATGCTTTTACCCCTCTTATAAATCGTCTTACCCTTCCCCTTCCCTTGGGAGGTAAGAAGTGAGCCCTCGTTTCAGGATGATTCTTACCCTTCTGATAGTGGGGATTTTTTCCGGTGGTTCTCTCTCCTTTGTATATCAGGCTACCAAAGATAAAATCCAGGAAAACCTGAAGAAAGAGATAGAATCCTCTCTATTTCGTCTCCTTCCCTGTGATTCCTATACTCGGGTTAACTGGAAAGGAAAGCCAGTGTTTATCTGTAAGAATAAAGAAGGGAAAATTCTGGGCTATGCCATAATTGGGGAAGGAGAGGGTTTTCAAGGTAAAATAACTTTAATGCTGGCTGTAGATGAGGAACTAAAGACTATAAAGGGAATAGATGTCTTGCAATCTCAGGAAACTCCTGGACTGGGAGCCAAAATTGATGAGAAAGAATTTAAATCTCAGTTTAGGGGAAGAAAGATAGGGGAGAGGAAGTTAGAAGTAGTAAAAAGAAAGTCCACTTCAGAGGAGGAAATAGAGGCTATTACCGGAGCCACTATCTCTTCCCGGGCAGTGGTAAATCTGGTAAATGAACTTATTCAGGACTTAAGAGAATTTTTAAGGGAGAATAAATGAGAGGAACTCAGGAATTTATAAAAGGTTTATGGAGAGAGAATCCAGTTCTCCGCCTCCTTCTGGGTATGTGTCCTACCTTAGCGGTCACCGGTTATCTGGCTAATGGAATAGCCATGGGACTTGCGGTTATCTTTGTTTTGGTATGTTCTTCTACGGTAGTCTCTATTTTTCGTCGTGCTATCCCTTCTCAGGTTAGAATCCCTACCTTCATAGTAATAATTGCCACCTTTGTAGTGGTGGTGGATTATTTTTTGAGAGCAAACTTTCCTGCTCTCAGCAAGAAGTTGGGACCCTATGTGCCCCTGATAGTGGTTAACTGCATCATTCTGGGAAGAGCAGAAGCCTTTGCTTCTAAAAGAGGTGTATTTTTAAGTTTCCTGGATGCTCTGGGGATGGGGATAGGCTTCACTTTAACTCTGGTGATTCTATCCTCGGTAAGGGAAGTGCTGGGCTTTGGGACTCTCTTAGGTCATCCCTTAACTGGTAAATGGTTCACTCCCTGGGTAGTAATGGCTCTCCCTCCGGGAGCCTTCATTACCTTAGGAGTAATTCTGAGTCTGGCCAATGTAATACAGAAAAAAATAGGAGGGAGAGGTGGGAGTTAAATTCTTTCTTATATTTCTGTCTGCTCTTACTACCCAGAATATAGTTTTTGCCTACTTTCTGGGTATCTGCCCTTACTTAGGGGTCTCCAGAAAACTGGATACTGCTCTGGGGATGGGAATGGCAGTAACCTTTGTTATGACCCTAACTGCTCTTATTACCTGGCCCATCTTTTACAAGATTCTCCAACCCCATGACCTGGTTTACTTACAGATACCTGTCTTTATCTTGGTAATCGCCAGCCTTGTGCAGTTTCTGGAGATGTACTTCCGAAAAGCCCTACCTCACCTCTACACAGCCTTGGGAATATATCTTCCTCTAATAACTACCAATTGCGCTATTCTGGGGGTAGCCTTATTCATGATTCTTAAGAAATTTGGGTATATACTTTCGGTAGTATATGCTTTCTCTACCGGTTTAGGATTTGCTATGGCACTTCTCATAATGGCAGGTATCCGGGAAGAACTGGAGATGGCTCCACTTCCGGAGAGTCTTAAAGGTGCTCCTATTACCCTCATAATTGCTGGACTTCTGGCTCTGGCTTTTATGGGTTTTTCTGGATTAGTTAAGGGGTAGAAGAAGATGCTTTTACCTCTTCTCCTTATGGGCTCTCTGGGAGTAATCTTTGGGATAATCTTGGTGGTGGCAGAACACACTTTTAGAGTGGAGGAAGATCCTCGGCTTAAAGAGATACTCTCCCTTCTTCCGGGAGCAAACTGTGGAGCCTGTGGTTTTCCATCCTGTGAAGCCTGTGCTCGGCAGATAGTGGAAGGAAAAGCACCGGTAAATTCCTGTGTGATGGGAGGGGAGGAGGTTACGGAGAAAATTTGCCGGGTGATGGGAGTAAGCATGGAGAAGGTGGAGAGGAAAGTGGCGGTGATAAATTGTAATGTAGACAATCTTACCCGAAAGATTCAGGCAGATTATCAGGGTATCCAGACCTGTCAGGCTGCCCATTTAGTAATGGGGGGAGGTATGTCCTGTGCCTATGGTTGCTTGGGCTTTGGTGACTGTATGGAAGTGTGCCCGGTGGAGGCTATTTCTTTGAAAGATGGTTTGCCTCGTATTGATAGGGAGAAGTGTATTGGATGTGGTAGATGTGTGGAAGTCTGTCCTCGTAAGGTTATAGAACTTATTCCTCGCCATAAACCTTTAGTATGGGTAGCCTGTTCCAACCCTGAGCCGGGTAAAAAGGTGAGAGAAGTTTGCAAGAAGGGATGTATAGCCTGCAAGGTATGCGAGAAACTCTCGGGAGGTTTATTTGAGGTTTCGGATTTCCTTTCCCGGCTTAAGTATGAAGAGATTTCCCATAAAGAAGTGGATTGGGAGAAATTAGTGGAGAAGTGTCCTACTGGGTGTATCTTAAAGGAGGATTGAGAAATGGGAAAGGTACGGGTGGGGATAATAGGTTGTGGAAGTTTTTCTCAAGCCCAGCACCTTCCCAACTGTCAGAAGAATGAGAAAATAGAACTCACCTGGTGCTGTGATTTAAATAAAGATACTCTTAAACAGGTGGAAAAGGAGTTTTCTCCTCCCAAACTAACCACCCGAGCAGAAGAACTACTTCAGGCTAAGGATGTGGATATGGTGATAATCTCTCTCCCTCATACTCTTCACGCTGAGATGATAATATCTGCTGCTTCTTATGGTAAACATATTTTGTGTGAGAAACCCATGGTTATGAATATGGAAGAAGCCTACCGAGTAATTAAGGCTGTGCACAAAGCAGGAGTAAAACTCTGTGTGGATTTTAATCGTAGATTTAGTCCTTCTCTGGTAGAACTCAAAAGAGTATATGTTAAACACCGCAAGAATCCTCAACCCACTCCCTGGAAACCTGTATTTTATCCAGAAAGACCCCCTTTACCTGAGGAAGAAACTACCATGGTGATGATTCACATTAACGATGAAAGCAGTACTTACAATCCTATCCATATAGACCCTAAGATGGGAGGTGGGGAGATTCTGGGAGAAGGTTGTCACTGGCTGGATTGGATATGCTGGTTTCTGGAAGAAGAGCCAGTGAGAATTTTTGCTACCGGTTCTCTACGAATGAATTATATTGTTACTCTGGATTTTCCCAGTGGTTCCCGCGCTTCCATCTTTTTTAGTGCCAATGGAACTTTTGATTATCCTAAGGAACTCTATATGATTACCGACCATGGTGCACTCTTTATCAATCATTGTTTTGTAGAGAATCAATGGTATGGGATAGGAGAACCGGTGAAAAAGACCTATCCTCTTCAGTATGATGAATGCCCAGAAGTAAAGGGAGAAGGACTGGAAGGTTACCTGGGAAAAATTAGAAGGAGGAGAGAAGTTTACCTCTCTTCAGGGAAAAGAAAGTGGCTCAAAATTTTTCCAGATAAAGGACACTATCAACTTCTGGATGCTTTCATAGAAAGCATTTTAAAAGATACCCCTTCCCTGGTAGACGAATGGGCAGGGACAAGAGCCACTTATCTGAGTTTAAAGGCTATGGAGTCTATAAGATGCGGTCATCTTCTCCCTATTATCCGGGAAGATTACCAATTTTCTTACTCTGACTAATATAGGAGGGATAATGAAGCCTAAAATTGCGGTAATCCAGTATCCGGGAAGTAACTGTGAGTATGAAACAGCCTGGGCGGTAAGAAGTGCGGGTATGGAGGCAGAAATTTTCCGCTGGAATCGTTCTCCGGAAGAACTTAAAGAATTTGATGGTTATATAATAAGTGGAGGTTTTTCTTATCAGGACCGGGTTAGAGCAGGAGCCATTGCTGCTAAGAAACCCATAATGAAGGTGATAAAGGAAGAAGCAGAGAAAGGTAAGCCAGTGTTGGGGATATGTAATGGTGCCCAGATTCTGGTAGAGGCGGGTATGATACCGGGGATTTGCTGGGGGGAGGTGGAGATGGCACTGGCTCCTAACCTCTCGGGAGAGAGAGCGGGATACTACTGTAACTGGATATTTGTAAGATGTGAGGTGAAAGGAGAAAGGTGTGTTTTTACTAAAAATTTCTCCCCAGGAGAAGTTATACCCCTTCCTGTAGCCCATGCGGAAGGAAGATTCATTACTTCCAAGGAAGGACTTCTGGAAGAGTTGAAAGAAAGGGAACAGATTGTCCTGAGATACTGTAACTCTAAAGGGGAGATAATTTCTGAATTTCCTGTTAATCCCAATGGTTCTGTCTATAACATCGCGGGTATCTGTAATCCGGAGGGAAACGTTTTTGCCCTTATGCCCCATCCAGAGAGAGCTAACTGGATACGTCAGGTGCCTTCAGACTTGGATACTCCTTACTCTCAACTTAAGGAGGAAGCCTGGGGAGATCTGGAGAGAATGCGTGCCCCTGGACCGGGAAGAAAAATCTTTACTTCCCTTCTCTCCTTTTTCCTCACCAAAAGATAGACTTTTACCTTACTTATTCTATCCCTCTCAAAACTAACTCTCCTGCCAGATGGCAAGAGGAGTACCTTCCAGGCACAATTTCTTTCAAGACAGCCTCTTTCTTCTCACAGATTTTTTTCTTATACTGGCAACGGGGATGAAAAGGGCATCCGGAAGGTGGAGAGGAGGGGTCAGGAGTTTCTCCTTTTAATATAATTTTTTTCCCTGCTTTTCCAGGCAAGGTCTTAGGAATAGCAGAGAGTAAAGCCTCAGTATAGGGATGCAGAGGATGAGAAAAGAGGTCTTCTGTCTTGCCTTCCTCTACAATTTTTCCCAGATACATTACCAGAACCCTTTCACTCAGGTATCTTACCACCCCCAGATTATGGGAAATGAGAAGGTAAGAGAGAGAAAATTTATGTTTCAGTTCTTTCATTAGGTTTAGTATCTGAGCCTGCACAGAAACATCCAGTTCAGAGGTAGGTTCATCTGCTACTAAGAGTTTAGGATTTAAGATAAGGGCTCTGGCTAAAGCGATTCGCTGTCTCTGTCCTCCACTGAATTCATGAGGGTATCTATACATATACTCCGGTTTGAGCCCCACTACTTCCAGAACTTTTTCTATCTTTTCTTCCAGTTCTTTTTTCTTTACCTTTCTGTAAAGGAGCAAGGGCTCTGCCAGTATACTTTTCACTTGCATACGGGGATTTAAGGAGGAGTAAGGGTCTTGAAATACAATTTGCATGAATTGACGAACATCCTTTAACTCCTTTTTCCTTAAGGAATGGAGAGGATAGGTGGTTTCATCTATATAAAGATATATTTCCCCTTCTGTAGGTTCCCAGAGTCTTAAGATAGTCCTTCCTAAGGTAGTCTTACCACAACCTGACTCTCCCACTAACCCTACGGTTTCTCCTTTGCCTATATAAAAACTTACTCCATCCACTGCTTTCACATACCCCACCACTTTCTTAAACCATCCTCGAGTAAGGGGGAAATACTTCTTGAGATTCTTTACCTCCAGAACTACAGAGTTATTCATATAACCAGCACCTTACCCAGTGATATTTTCCTACTTTCCTCCAGGGAGGTCTTTCTTTACACTTATCTTTTCTTTTCTCACATCGGTTAAAGAAGGGGCATCCGGGAGGGATATGGAGAAGGTCGGGAAGAGTGCCGGGTATTCCCTTAAGTTCTTTACCTTCTTTCTCCAAGGGAGGGAGACAATCCAGAAGCCCTTCCAGATAGGGATGATAGGGATGGGAAAAGATTTCCTCCTTCTTCCCTCTCTCTACAATTTCTCCCAGATACATCACCGCAATTTCATGGGCAATTTCCTTTACCACCCCTAAGTCATGAGTTATAAAAAGAATAGCCATACCCATTTCCTTCTGCAGACGAGAAAGGAGTCTAAGTATCTGAGCCTGTATAGTTACATCCAGAGCAGTGGTAGGTTCATCGGCTATAAGTAGAGAGGGCTTTAAAATTAAAGCCATACCTATCATTACCCTTTGTTGCATACCTCCAGAGAGTTGATGAGGATACTCGTGAAATCTTATCTCTGGATGAGGGATACCCACTTTCTTCAACATTTCTATGGTCAATTCCTGGGCTATTTTTTTCTTGAGTCTCTGGTGGTAAAGTAGAGGTTCCATTACCTGATAGCCTATAGTATAGGTGGGGTTAAGATGAGAGGCAGGTTCCTGAAAAATCATGGAGATCTCTTTACCTCTTATTTCCTGGAAAGTATGGCTGGTGGGAGAGAGTTTGGCAAGATCAATCTTTTCTTTATCTTGATATAGGAGAATCTCACCCCCACTTATTCTTCCTGCCGGAGGTAGTAATCCCAGTATAGATAAAGCAGTTACTGTCTTCCCACAGCCTGATTCCCCTACCAATCCCAAGGTTTCTCCTTCCCTTATGGTAAAATCAACCCCTCTAAGAACCTCTACTTGTCTCTCTCTTTGATAAAACTCTACTCTCAAATTTTTTACTTCTAACACTACCTTTTTCATTGCCCTTTATTCTAACAAATCTGTGTTATAATGCATCTATGGGAAGAATTAAGATACTCCCTCCCAGAGTAGTAAAACTTATTGCTGCAGGCGAAGTTATTACCTCCCCTGCCTCCGTGGTGAAAGAACTCATAGAGAACTCTCTGGATGCGGGGAGTCGCTTTGTGGAGATTCAACTGTGGGAGGGAGGGAAAAGAAAAATAAGGGTTAGAGATGATGGCTGGGGAATGGATAGGGAAGATGCAAAACTTGCTTTCCATAGATATGCCACCAGTAAGTTAGAGGATGATCTATCCTCTATTAAAAGTTACGGTTTTCGAGGGGAGGCTCTCCCCAGTATCGCGTCTATCTCTCAGGTAACCCTCATTACCCATTATCAAGGAGTTGGTACCAGGGTCAGGGTAGTAGGGGGAGAAGTGAGGGAAGTAGAGGAGATTGGTGCTCCTAAGGGAACTCTGGTGGAGGTGGAGAATCTCTTCTTCAATCTCCCGGTGAGAAGAAGGAATCTTAAGACTGCCTCTCAGGAATTAAACAGGATAACTGAGGTGGTAGTAAAAGAATCTCTGCCTCACCTGGGAATACATTTCCAGTTAGAGAACGATGGACAGGAAGTGCTTACCCTCCCTCCTCGAGGAGACCTTCTTTCCCGAATAATAGACATATGGGGTGAGGAGATGGAATCCCTTCTCCTTCCTTTGAGGTATGAAGAGGATAAATTGCGGATAGAAGGGTTAATTTCCCGACCGGGTGAAGGTAGGAAATTTCCTCTGTGTTACCTCTACTTTAACTCTCGTCCTGCACGTAACTCCATCTTAGCCCGTGCTTTTCAAGAATCCTACTCTACCTATGTGGGAAAAGGAAGTTTCCCTTTGGGTTTTATATTCTTCTCTCTTCCTTCCCAGGAAGTGGATGTTAATATACATCCTGGCAAAGAGGAAGTAAGGGTGTTAAAGGTAAAGGAAGTGGGAGAAAAATTAAGGAAAGCCGTAGAAGAAACTCTTTCTCAAGTTAAGCCCAGAATTTTCATGGAAGAAAAAAAGGAAAGAGTTTCTCCTACAGAGGAAGCCTTACCTCTCCCTATTGCTGGGAAGACGAGAGAAAGGAGCAAGGAGTACAAACTTTCCCCGCCATTTTTACAGATGAGAAAGATTTTCTTGGTGAGAGAGGAGGAAGAGGGTTTACTCATAATTGACCAGCACGCTCTTCATGAAAGACTTATTTACGAAAAATTAAAAGAAGAAATTTCTGGGAAAAAAGTTTCTTCTCAGACCTTAATTTTCCCCCTTACCGTGGAGTTCAGTCCCTGGGATAAGAGGTTTTTAGAAGAGAATCTAAGTTTGCTGAAAGAGATAGGATTTGATATTGAGCCCTTTGGAAAAAATACCTTTATAATCCGAAGTGT
>CAZSGC010000021.1:0-17776 GCA_964606225.1 uncultured bacterium
CAAAACTTCTGGCTAAGGAGATGGCTTACTCTCTATTAGGAGCGGATGAAGTTATTCTTTTACCTATCTACTCTGCAGGAGAAAAACCCTTACCTGGTGTCTCTTCCCAACAAATTTACCAAATTCTTCTCAAGCAAGGGAAAAAATGTCATCTAATGGAAACTCAGGAAGAGGTGCTGACTTATCTTAAGAGTATCTCTGATTCTCCTGCCGTGGTAATCACTATGGGAGCAGGGGATGTCTACCAGATCGGAGAGAGATTAGTGAGCGAGAAATAGTTTCCCTGGAAGTTCTTTTATCAGCCCTTTCAACTGAAGATTGAGAAGGACTCTATAAAACACCGTAGAAGGAAGAGAACTTTTTCGCATTATTTCGTCTATGTGAAGAGGGGTCTTCCCCAGAACCTTTAGAACCTTCTCCTCTTCTGGTGTAATCTTTACTTTCTCCTTCTTTTTCCTCGGTTCTCCCAATAAGGGGGTTAGTTCTTCCCATACATCCTCCCATTTATCTACCAGTTTTGCTCCTTCCTTAATGAGCCTGTGAGTTCCTTCGCTTAACCAAGAATCCACTTTTCCTGGAACAGCGAAGACTTCCCTCCCCTGTTCTAAGGCAAAAGAGGCGGTTATCAGAGCCCCGCTCCTTCCCGATGCCTCCACAATCACCACTCCTAAGGAAAGTCCGGAAATTACCCTGTTCCTTCGGGGAAAATTGTGCTTGAAAGGTGGAGTAAATAGAGGAAATTCTGAGATAAGTGCTCCCTGCAAGGAAATGTTCTCCATAAGTTTCTTGTTCTCCGGAGGATAGGGAAACTTCAAGCCACTACCCAGGACTCCTATGGTTCTTCCTCCACTTTCCAGGGCGCCCAGATGAGCAAAGGTATCAATTCCTCTGGCTACTCCACTTACGATAGTAATTCCCCGGGAGGCTAAATCTTCTGCCAGAGTCCTGCTTATGGTCTTCCCGTATAAAGAGCAATTTCTGGCCCCCACTATGGCTATGGCTTTCCTATCTTGCGAGAGAATCTCTCCCTTCACATAGAGCACCGGAGGAGGGTCCGGAATTTCCTTCAGAAGAGGAGGGTATCCTTCTTCTCTTAAAGTTAGAACAGAAATACTCTCTTTATCCAGAACTCTTAGTTCCCTTTCTAAGTCAAAAAAATTTCTCCAGTTCTTTATCCTCTCCGCCTTCTCTTTACTTAGCCATTTTTCCAGAGTGGAAAAGGAAAGAGAAAATACCTCTTTAAGGTTTCCTAAACGACGGTAAAGGTTAAGAATCTGGTGAGGAGAAATTCCAGGGAGGGCATTAAGGGTTAACCAGGAATCTCTCTCATTCACGGTTAAAGAATTCTAACTGTTTCTTCTTAAGCATTCTGTACTGCTTCAGTATCCTCAGGATTTCCAAGATATCACTGTAATAATTTCTATTTCTCTCTACTTTCTCTATTAAATACCAGAGGATAGTCTCAAATTCCAGGATATGGTCTATACCCTTCTCCTTTAAGAACCTAACAGCCTCTTTACGCAGGGAAGGGGTCCTGGTCAGGCGCGAGAGCACCAAAATCCGAGAGAAATCTGAGGAAGGAAAAAATTTTTTAGAAGAGTCTTTACTTTCCTCTTCTGCAAACTGTAAGATTTCTTTGCTCCTCTGAAGCAGAGAAGGAGTAAAGACCTCAGTATGCCATCCCAGGATCTTTACTATACCTTTACGTAAGCCATTTAAAGAATTTCCCTGCAGGAGAAAAGGGGGAGAGGATTTAAGAGGTCGGGGATTAATAAAAAGGAGGTCTACCCTTTCTTTTTCTTTAGACCAGCGAGCGGTTTTCTTAAGTGGGTAAACTATGAAGTCATGTAACTCTAAGAATTCCCGTACCAGTTCCACGTTCACTTCAATCATAATTCAATTCTAACACATATTATTTGCTTCTGATAGTTTCTTAGAATAAACACCTACTTTACTTGGAAAGGAGGAGTTTAGTATTTGTCTCCCCACCATTTATCAGATAAAGGAGAGGTAAAGGCCTGTCCACTCCCTCTATAAAAGAGGGTCTTTCTTTCCAGGGAGTGACTGAGAGTACATTAGCCAGATCCATCCAGAACTGAAGTCTTCTGGGTTTCAATCCCCAGACCATGTGGAAGTGATTGGCAGGTGCATACTGTTTGTACTCTCCCATAGTAGCATACTTAGGGACTACAAAAGTATGGGGCCAGGTAGGGGTAGAAGTCTGGCAGACCGCCTCCGCTAATTTTTTCGGTAACTCCACGGTCTCCGCCTCATCCCATATGAGGGAGAAAATATTGTTTATGCTGCTATAGGCAAGCCTTCCTGCTATTCCTTTTATCCCTCCGGGAGAGATAAATGTGACCGAGTTGCCCAGACCTGGGAAGTACCTTTCGTCAGCAAGAGGGAAGGATATCCTCTTCATTATCTCCTCCACAGGTTCTCCAGGTTTACCTGCCCAGTTGAAGGAAGCACTTCCAGAGTTACATCCATCTACAAATCCCTTTTTCTCCCAGATCTCTTCTCCAGTAAGATTTACTCCTACTCTCTGAGCCAACTCCTTTATCTCCCACGGCTCCCATACTTTTCGGAAATCCATGAAAAGAGGAGGATTACCTCCACTTAGATAGGTAAAGAACAACATGGTTAAAAGTCCCTGAACATCTGCTTCCGTAGCGTAGGGAAGAGGAGGTTTTTCTCCTTTGTGGTCAAAAGTAGAGTTAAAAAGAGACTCCATTATATCCGCAACCGGAAGTGGGATACCTCTAAGATCTGAACCCCATTCTAACTGGCTCATAAATCCTCCCCCTACTGCATTCAGGTCTTTCATAATATCTCTTACAATTAGATACATAGCCAAGGAAATTTTTAGTCTTTCTTCATCTTCTTCCCCTCGCAACTGGATTCTCTCTCCAGCCATTTTCCTAAACCACTCTCGTATCTCCTCTAATTCCTCCTGACGGTAGGCTTTCTTTTGGATCATATCTGAAAGCAGTTTCATATCCATGCGGGTAATCTCTATCCCGAAGATATTTCGGGTGGGGATTACATGAGCCAAGGCTGTCTCCATTCCCATAGAGTCATGCCCGAATACCACTACTCTCCTTCCCTTTAATGCCTGATAGGTGACTGCTGCATAGCACCAGTCTATAAGGACCTCTTTAGTGCCTTCACTCATTACTGGATTCATACCTGTATCCGGCCAGGAACCAATGTTTATGTGGATAAGTTTTCCATATTGAGAGAGAGCCCCGCTCAGGGCATGGGTATAGACTACTCCGGGTTTAGGACCACTGTTACCGCAGGTAAGGTTTATAGGAGTATCCTTAGGAAACTGCTGAAGGAGAGAAATAAGTGTAGGTTGGGGGAAAGCCCAGGTATCCGGAACCCCTACCAGGATATTTACTCCTGCCCTTTCCAACTGTCGAGCCACTATATCTGCCTGTTTTTCTCCATCTACCAGGACCGTAGAATAAACCACCTTAACCGAGGAGCCATCCACCAGTTTCAAATTTTCCGCTATGATTTGAGCCGCCATTTCCACAATATTTACCGCTCTCTTTCTTGAATCCTCATCAATACGAGGATCACAGGGTGCAAAGACTCCAATTACTGGATTCCTTACCTGAGGAAGGTCTTCTGTCCCCAATCTTATTGCCTTACCCATTTTCCTCCTCCTTCTCACTTATTATTTTCTTGAATAACCGATATTTCTCTTCCCAAACCCTCCCTTTATGAGGAGAATAAACTTTCAAGGGAAAAGACCTCCTTACAATCTCTCTCCCTTCCTCCACAGAGTTAATCTCTCTTAAGGCTAACATCTGGATAATGGCACTTCCTATGGTAGTAGCTTCATAAGGGCCTGCCATCACCGCTTTCCCAGTGATATCGGCTACCAGTTGGTTTAATACCTCATTCTTTGCTCCTCCTCCTACAATATGTATACCGCTATAGTTTCCCCCCGTTAATTCTTCAATTCTCTCTATTACCCACCTGTACTTAAAAGCAAGACTCTCCAGTATTATCCTTACTACTTCCAAAGGTGTCTGAGGAGTCTTCTGCCCGGTCTCTTTTAAGTATTGGATAATTTTTTCTGGCATCCTCCCCGGAGTTTGAAATCTCTCTTCGTCCACATCTATTAGAGAGAAGACCTCTACCTTTTCCACCTGGAGGAGTTCTTTCAGGTCTTTCCTCCACTCTCGCCTGCATTCTTCCAAAATCCACATTCCCGTAATGTTCTTGAGAAAGTTTATCTTCCCCACTCCTCCCTCATTGGTGAAGTTGTATTTATAAGTTTTTTCATTAATCAAGGGTTGCTCTAACTCGATTCCTACCAGAGACCAGGTCCCAGAACTTATATAGATAGAGTTTCCCTTTAAAGGTGTACCCACAATAGCAGAGGCAGTGTCATGAGAAGCAGTGGCTACAATTTTTGTCTTAGGGAGAAAGCCCAGAGAGTTCCTTACCCTGCCTATAACCTTACCCGGTGAAGTTACAGGGAGAAGGTAGTGGGTGGGGAGATTTAATTCTTCCAGCATTTCCTTTGCCCACCTTTCTTCTTTCACTGAGTAAACTTGAGTGGTGGTAGCATTGGTATACTCGCATATCTTTTCCCCGGAAAAGAAGTAAGTGAAGATATCCGGTATCATGAGAAGATGAGTGGAATTTTCCAGAAGATAAGGAGCCTCCTTCCATAGAGCATATATCTGGTAAAGAGTATTAATGGGCATTATTTGAATCCCGGACTTCTCATAAATTTTCCTCTTCCCCAGTTTATTTATAACTTCTTCAGCCTTTTCTATATGTTGAGTATCGCGGTAATGACGGGGAAAACTCATTAACTTCCCTTTTTTATCCAGCAAGCCGAAGTCTACTCCCCATCCATCAATGGCAATGGAGTCTGCTTCCTGAAGAGAAGAGAGGATTTTAATTATTTCTTTCCAGAAACCGGGGAGATCCCAGATAAGGCTGAAATCTTTATCCGCAGGCAATCTGGTGCCTTCAGTAATAAATCTACCCAAGGGTTTCAAAGAAATCCTACCCTTTACAAAATCAACCTTCATTACTCTTCCACTGGTGGCACCAAGATCCACACACAGATGAGTGCTCATCTTTTATTCTCCCATATTATACAGTCTTTTCTTAAAAAATTGAGAAAGAATTTTTAGGGAAAAATTAAATTGACAGGGTCTTGCCCCCCGAGTATAATGAAAGAACTTTAATTATGAAAAAGACAGGTGCAGAAATTCTGGTGGAGTCTCTCTTGCGGGAAGGAGTGGATACTCTCTTCGGCATTCCAGGAGGAGCCTTACTCCCAGTCTTTGATAAACTCTACGATTCTCCTTTAAAATTTATCCTTACCGGCCATGAACAGGGGGCAGTGCATGCAGCAGATGGATATGCCCGAGCCACAGGTAAAGTGGGTGTATGCATTGCTACCTCAGGACCCGGTGCTACTAATCTGGTGACCGGACTGGCTACCGCCTATATGGATTCGGTCCCCATAGTGGCTATTACGGGTCAGGTCCCCACCAGTATGATTGGTAACGATGCTTTTCAGGAAGCACCCATAACCGAGATAACCAAGACCATAACCAAACACAACTTTCTGGTTAAAGAGGTTAAAGAACTGGCAGAAACTATAAAAGCAGCCTTTTATATTGCCTCTACGGGACGTCCTGGACCGGTCCTTATCGACCTACCTAAGGATGTTCAACTGGCAGAGTGCGAGTTTAGGTATCCGGAAAAATTGGAACTTCGGGGATATAAGCCGGTATATAAAGGTCATCCTAAACAAATCCAGAAGGCTTCCACTTTAATCTCCTCTTCTCAGAAGCCGGTTATCTTTATTGGAGGAGGAGTGGTTATCTCCGGAGCCCATGAAGAAGTCCTCAAACTGGTGGAGAAGACAGGAATCCCTGTAACCTCTACCCTCATGGGATTAGGAAGTGTTCCTTATGACCACCCTAAATTCTTGGGAATGCTGGGGATGCATGGAACTCGGGCTGCCAATTATGCCATTATGGAGTGCGATTTGATAATCGCTATTGGAGTAAGGTTTGATGACCGTGCCACGGGGAAACTGGAGAATTTTGCTCCCCATGCCAAGATTATCCATATTGATATAGACCCTACCTCTATCCAGAAAAATGTAAGGGTAGATGTTCCTATTGTGGGAGATGCTAAAGAGGTTTTGGGAGAACTCAACAAAATAATTAAGCCACCCTCTATTAAACCTTGGCAGGAAAAAGTGGAGAAATGGAAAAAAGAGTATCCTCTTACCTATCCGGACGATGATGTGTTAAGACCCCAGTATGTGGTGGAGAAGATATACGAACTTACAAAAGGGGAAGCTATAATTGCTACTGAAGTAGGGCAGAATCAGATGTGGGCAGCTCAATTTTACAAATTTAAAAAACCCCGGACTTTACTTACCTCTGGAGGCTTAGGTACTATGGGTTATGGCTTTCCTGCCTCCATTGGTGCTCAGGTAGGGTGTCCGGAGAAGATAGTAGTGGATATTGCAGGAGATGGAAGTATACAGATGAACATTCAGGAACTGGCAACCGCAGTCTCTTATAATCTTCCGGTTAAAGTAGCCATTTTAAATAACTCTTATCTGGGGATGGTAAGACAATGGCAGGAACTTTTCTTCCAGAGGAGATATGCAGCGGTAGACCTCTGTAGAAATCCTGACTTTGTAAAGATAGCCCAAGCCTATGGTGCAGAGGGGATAAGAGTCACCAAGAAGGAAGAGGTTATTCCTGCTCTGGAGAGAGCCTTAAAGACTCCCCGTACAGTGGTAATAGATTTCCGGATTAACAGGGAAGAGAATGTTTATCCTATGGTTCCTGCAGGGGAATCTTTAAACCAGATGATAGGGGGAATGGCTTAAGGGGGTAAGGGGTGAAACATGTAATTTCTGCCTTGGTGGAGAATAAATTTGGAGTCCTTTCTCGTATAGCAGCCCTCTTTGCTGCCAGAGGATTCAATATAGATTCCTTAGCCGTAGGAGAAACAGAGGACCCTTCTGTTTCTCGCATGACCATTGTAGTTGAAGCGGATGAGAAAGTTTTGGAGCAGGTGATGAAACAACTGCGAAGATTGATAGAGGTAATCAAGGTGGAGAATTTAACTTGTAAGGATTACGTAGATAGAGAGTTAGTTTTGGTTAAGGTGAACGCTTCCCCTTCCCGGAGAAGCGAGATTATCGAACTTACAGAAATCTTCCGAGGTAAGATAGTAGATGTAAGCCCGGAGACCCTTACCATTGAGATAACCGGAGCAGAGGGGAAAATTAAAGGGTTTATTTCTTTGATGAAAAATTATGGGATAAAGGAATTAATAAGAACTGGGAAAATTGCCATAAACAGAGGGGGATGAAATGGCTAAGATCTATTATGATAAGGATGCAGACCTCTCTTATCTGGAAGATAAGAAGGTGGCTATAATTGGATATGGAATTCAGGGAAGAGCCCACTCTTTGAATTTGCGGGATAGTGGAATCAGGGTGTTAGTAAGTGAACTTAAAGATTCTCCCAACTGGGAAAAGGCAATAAAAGATGGTTTTAAACCTCTTAGTGCTTCTGAAGCCTCTCAGGAAGCGGATGTCATCATGCTTCTTACCCAGGATAATGTTCAGCCTGTGGTTTATAAAGAAGAAATCTCCTCCCATCTTAAAGAAGGAAAGGCTTTAGGATTTGCACATGGCTTCAACATACACTTCAAACAGATTATACCTCCCTCTTTTATAGATGTATTTATGGTAGCTCCTAAGGGTCCGGGGGCTCTGGTAAGGGAGATGTTTGAGAAGGGGAAGGGTACTCCCTGTCTGGTAGCCATTTATCAGGATTTTACTAAAAAAGCCTTACCCTTAGCCCTGGCTTATGCTAAAGCCATTGGAGGAACACGAGCAGGGGTGATAGAGACCACTTTTAAAGAAGAGACCGAGACCGACCTCTTTGGTGAACAGGTGGTATTATGTGGAGGAGTATCTGAACTTATCAAGGCAGGTTTTGAGACTCTGGTAAAGGCGGGGTACCAACCGGAAATTTGTTATTTTGAGTGCCTCCATGAATTGAAACTCATAACTGATCTTATTTATAAGTATGGAATTATGGGAATGAGAAAAAGAGTGAGCGATACAGCAGAGTATGGAGACCTAACCCGTGGTCCCCGGGTGATTGATTCTCGGGTGAGAGAAACCATGAAGGAGATATTAAAAGAGATACAGAGTGGAGAGTTTGCTCGAGAATGGATTCTGGAGAATCAGGCAGGACGTCCTGTCTTCAAACTTTTGGAAGAGAAGGATGCTCACCATCTTATTGAGAAAGTGGGGAAGAACTTAAGAAAAATGATGCCCTGGATGGAGGGGGAGTGATGCGAAGAGAGAGAGTTATGGGTATACTCATACTGCTGTTATTTTTAACCTCCGTTGTTGTGGGGGCGAGTAGATTGATAAAATCTCCTGCTATAACCCCTTCCAGGTTTCCTACCCCCGGGAGAGGGAGTTTGGCTATAGTCACTATTTATGGTCCCATCGGAATAAAAGATACTTCTCTTTTCCCTTTTGCACCCCGGGGAGTTGATTACATTGTCCAGAGATTGGAGGAACTCTCCCGTTATCCTCAACTCAAGGGGATAATCTTAAGAATTAATAGTCCTGGAGGAACCGTGGGAGGAGTTCAGGAGATTTATACCCAGATACTTAAACTAAAGAATAAAGGGGTTAAAGTAGTCTCTTCTTTGGGAGAAATTGCTACCTCGGGAGCCTACTATATAGCCAGTGCTTCCGACCTTATTGTAGCCAATCCCGGAACTATAACCGGAAGCATAGGGGTGTTTGTGCCCATTACCAGCCTTAAAGGTTTGTTTGAGAAAGTGGGTATTAAAGTGGAGATAATAAAGAGTGCTAAATTTAAAGATATAGGTTCCTCTTCTCATCTACTTACCGAGGAAGAGAAGGAAATCCTTCAGTCCTTGGTAGATAATGCTCATCAGCAATTCATAGAAGTCTTGAAAGCGGGTAGAAAAGGGAAAATTAAAGAGGAGGAACTGGAAAAGATAGCAGACGGGAGAATAATGACCGGGGAACAGGCTAAGGAGATGGGTCTGGTGGATGTCTTGGGTAATTTTCAGGATGCTATCCAGTGGGCTAAGGATTTGGCAGGCATTAAAGGAAAGCCTGTGATTATAAAGGAAAGAAGAGGATGGGAAAGATTCTTAGTTAAACTGGAAGAAAAATGGGAAGGGACTCCCTTTTATTTCCTTTTTCGTTCTCCGGAACCCATACTGGAATACAGGTATTATCCTCAAAATCTATGAATACCTGGGAATTTTTCTACTGTCTCTTTGTGCATCCTCTTTTTGCTTTAAGACAGAAACATAAACCCCTGGGGCTTTCCCTATTTATCCTTTTCTTAGTGGTGATGAGCCTGGTCGTCTCCTCGGCTATTCTTAAAGATTTTCACTATACACCGGTGACCTTTTCCTTCACTTTGATTTTTCTTTTTCTCCTCACCTTGATATTTTTTCTTCTCCTTTCCTGTATCTACCACTTTATCTCAGAAGGATTAAAAGGGAAGGGTAATCCCTGGGGAACCTTCTCTTCTCTACTCCTTTCCACTTATCCAGGTATTTTTCTTATCCCTTTAGCCCTTCTCTTTCAGCCCTTACACCAAACAGGAGTGCTAAACTTTTTTCTTTTTCAGTTTCTGATAGTGATTTGGATAGTGGGGCTTCAGATATATTCGCTAAAATTTATATATGGTATTGATTCAGGAACCGCAGTACTGGTTTATTTCTTTCCTTTGATAGCCAGTGTGGCTTTCCTTTTTCTCCTCTTTATTCTTCTCTTCCTCTTCCTTTTTTCTTTGATAGGGGAAACTCTCCCTTCTCTTCCTTTACTGGTTGGTGGTAAAATATAAGAAGCCGAAGTGGCGGAATTGGCAGACGCGCATGGTTCAGGACCATGTGGAGGTAACTCCGTGGGGGTTCGACTCCCCCCTTCGGCACTATCCTTATTCTGCAGGATTTTAAGATTTCCTCCCTTCTTCCTTAAACTTCCAACAAACATGCGGATCACTTAAAGAAAGGTGGGGAAGTTAAACTGGTATAGAGAAACGAGGTTTAATCTTCATTTAGACCATCATGCTACGCCAGAAAATTCTCCTGAACTGGGGAAAGGATTGAGAAAAGAAGAATTGCGGAAATTCTTACGCCGTTTGAGGCCGGATATGGTGCAGTACCATGCTATGGGGCATCCTGGTTATGCCTTATTTGAAACAGAGTATGGGATAACCTGCCCCACATTGAGAAAAGATTTTCTGAAAATCTGGGCTGAGGTGTGTAAAGAAGAAGGCATAAAATTTGGCTTTTATTTCTCCTCCGGCTATGCAGAGATAATCTCCCGGAGATATCCTCAGTGGAGGAGAAAAAAGGTTGACGGTAGTTCCTATGAGGGAATTAGTGGGGCTCCTCTTTGTTTTAATTCTCCCTATGTAGAGGAAGTGATGATACCTATGCTTAAAGAACTAATAATAAGATACGATGCCTCACACTTCTGGTTGGATGGTGATATCTGGTCGGTCAAGCCCTGCTGGTGTAAATGGTGCCGGGAAAAATTTAAGTTGAAGTATGGACACCCTATGCCGGAAGATGAAAACAATCCCCAAGTGATAAAATTTCAGTTTGATTCATATAACGAGTATATAAAAAGGGTGAAAAAGGAGATAACCGCTTTAAAGCCTGAAGTATTACTCTGTGGTAACTGGGCTTATTCTCTTCGACATGGCGGTTTTATGAATCCAATTCCTGAAGTAGACTGGTTATCTGGAGACCTTCCCACTGACCTCTCCAGTCTGCGAAGAGCCAGTGTGGAAGGGGCATATTTGTCTTTATTGGGTATACCTTTTGACTTAATGACCTGGGATAGGTTTATGCCTAAATCTAAGGAAACTTCTCCTTTACCCAAGTCTGCGGGTATTCTGAAGGCTGAAGCCTCGGTTATACTTGCTCACGGTGGTAGGTTCTTCTTATGGCATAATCCAAATCCGGATGGCTCTTTGTACAAAACTCAGTGGTCTATTGCTTGTGAAGTAGCCAATTTTGTAAGAAAGCTGGCTCCCTTTACCATAGATAATAGGAGTATAGCCCAAATAGGAATTCTTTACGCTTCCAGGTCCAGATATTTAAGGAGTAAGGATTATCAAAATAATATGAATTGTGTTTATGCTATAGCCCAAATGTTGCAGGAGTTAATGATTCCCTACGATATCTTTAATGAAATCAATCTTAAGAAATTTTCTTCCCAGTATGAGGTGATAATTATTCCTGAAGCAGTAGTGTTAGAAATAGAGACGGTTAAGAGTCTTAAAGAGTTTGTTTCTAACGGTGGGAAACTGATTATAGTGGGTGTGCCAGATATGGTTGATTCCACCGATGAGATTCAAAAACTTTGTGGGTTGAAAGTTATGGGAAGAGTAAAGTCAAATGTCTTCTTTAAACTAAAAGAGGGGATATATGAAGTTAAGAATTGTGAATTCTATTCAGTGAAACCAATAACCGCTCGAGTGAAAGAAGAATGTTGTAACTCTATAAATGATAAAAGTGGGAATGGAGTACCATTATGGCTTGAACATAAATTGGGCAAAGGAAGGGTAGTTACCTTAACCTGCGGATTTTGTTCAGCATACCATAAGGAAAAATATCCAAAATACAGAGATTACATAGAGAAGGTTATAGACACTACTGTGGGACATCGTCAAATATATGTGGAGACAATTTATCCAGTGGAGGTAGTCTTGAATGAGAAAGAAGGTTCCCTCTATGTCCATTTTATCAATCACAACACTGGGAAACCAAATGATTCCCATAACCAGCATGTGGAGGATATGTTACCCTCCGTAATAAAAAACTTTAAGGTTGCCCTGGATAGAGCACCAAAGAAAGCCATTTTAGTGCCAGAAAAGAAAGAAATAGCCTTTAACTACACAAACGGATACGCAACTGTCTCCATGAATAAAGAATTCCAGTATTATACAGGGGTAAAGTTTGAGTTTTAATTAATGTAATAGTTCAGGAGGCCGTTACCAGTATATCCACTTTCCTGCCAGAATCCCTTTCCTCTACTTTCATATCCTTACCCGGTAAGTATCTCTTGAACCATTTACTCACTTTGCTTGACAAAAAGATGTGAGGTAGTTTATATATAGAGTGTAGGAAATCCTTATAAGAAAGGAGGTGAGATAGGATGTTAAAGAAGATTCGTAGCATCTGGGGATTTTCCCCAGCCTTCACCTTAATTGAGTTACTGGTGGTAATAGCGATTATTGCTATTTTAGCAGCAATGTTATTACCTGCCCTGCACAGAGCCAGAGAACAGGCAAGAACCGCCACCTGTCAGAACAACTTAAAGCAACTTGCCATAGGATTTGCCCTCTACAGGAACGAGTACGATGGAGCAAATGTTCCCTACCGTTACTATACAAATGGAGTCCCTGGCAAATACACTACTTCTTGGGACTGGACTTTAAATACCTATATGAATGACAAAGATTTATTCCTTTGCCCCTCAAGACCTGAATGGCAGCAGGAAGATGCTTCCAAAAAATTATTCTGGGGTGGTTATATGATTAATGGTTGCTCTTACGGTGTTCATCCTTACTATGATACCACTGGAACGATAGGATCAGAGTATTATCATTGTATAGTTTATGACTCAGAGGTTATTGATCCTGCGGGAACAATAGAGGTATTCGATGCTTGGGTGGCTAAAAATGGCGGTAAGGGACCCATTGAACCTGTGGTAACTTGGGATGGAAGATTTAGACAGTTTGAAACGAAGTACACTTCAGAGTTTGGTTACTCAAACAGAGATGCTTATGAAGCAGACAGAGACAGACACAACGGAGGGCTTAACTACCTCTACTACGATGGGCACGTAGAATGGCATAGACCAGAGTATGTACTGGAGCATGCTCGAGCCTTATTAGATAGGACCGTCGTTGGGCCATAATCCCGTTTTTCTCCTTTCCCCTCTCTGCCTTAGGGGAGGGGGAAGGAGTATTTTTAATTTAGGAAATAACCAGAAGGAGGGGAAGGCAGTGAGAAGAAAAGTAAGAAAATATGTATTGTTTTTAGTAAGTGTTTTATTCATTGGTGGTTTAATATTAGGAGAAGAGATTGCACTTACTCCCTCAAACAAAGAGATGAAAGCCAGCATTAAAGAGCCTCTTACTTTTACTTTCTCTTTACCGAAAGTTAAAAAAGCACATTTATATTTTTTAGTAAGGGCAGAATTTAACAAGCCTGGCGGATATTCTGATGCTTTGTGTATCGAACTTAATGGAGTAAAGATAAAGGAAAAGAAGAGATTAATTAATAAACCTTTCTATTTTAAGATGAAAGGAGAACCTCAAAGAATTCTTCCCTGGTTTGAAAAGGGCACATGGAGAGTTCCTATTTCTTCTGACTATACTTCCCTTGATAAACATTTCCATTATGCTATTGAAGGAGTTAAAGCCCATGAATTTGTTTTGGAGATTACCGATCTGGTGAAGGAAGAGAATACTCTTAAGTTTATCCGGGTTCCTCGTCCGTGGTCAAAAATCCCTCTTTTCTTCAAAAACGTAAAGATAATTTATGAACCAGTGGGAGAAGGAAAATCAGAGTTAATTAAAAAAAAAGAGATAACAGTTAAAGAAAAAGAAATCTTTTCTTTCTTCCTGGCTAAAGAGGATAAAATCCCTGCAGAAGAGACAAAAGTATGGAGTTTACCAATAAGGAGGGAGAATCAGGAAATTCTTTTGAAGATAACCTGTCGTCTGGATTCTCATACATTGGGAGGGCATGGACCTTATCTGCAGTTAAGTGTAAACGGTAAACCACTTGATGCTTATAAAAATCGGAGAGAGAAGCGTTTATTGAACAAATCACTTTCTTTTGTATCTAATAGAGGTAAAGAGAAATTCTGGAATTTAGGTGAAGGTATCTGGAGGGTTTTCTTCTCTCCAGATTTCAAAACCGATGTCTCCAGGTATGGTGTTTTTAAAGAACCATATACTTACCTTCTTGATATCACTGACCTTTTGAAGGAAGAAGGTTCTAATTACCTTACTGCAACTAATCTTTTCTCTCGTGCGAGGGAAAGACAATATAATGATAAATTTCCTATTATTATTTCTTTAGAAGTAATAACCTCGCCAGAGAAAAAGAAGGAAATACTTTCAGAAAGAAGTTTAAATTTAAAAGGCAAGCCGACCGTTTCCCTTTTACCAAAAGGAGGATTTGAAGTTGAATTTGAGAATGTTTCATTTCTTTTTGAGTCCAAATTTTCTTACCCCGGTGGAGGATTTAATCAATTGGGCAAGGAAAGTTCTCCCACACAAGAAAAAGAGTGGCAGGTAAAAGGGAAAAAAATTTCTTCCCACCAGTGGCAGGTAAAGGGAAGAGGCAAGTATTACTCAATTTTAAGAAAGATAACTCTCTTCCCTAACCATATCCGGATAGAGGATAAGATAGAGAATCTTTCATCAGAAGAAATAGGAATTATTTTCTCAAATCATTTATGTTTTGAAGATTTACCAATTCTATACTGCCGAATGGGAGGTAGAACTGGACAAACCTTCAACAATTTAAATAGTCCAGAAAACCCCACTCTGTTTTTCCCTTTTAAGAATTCTGGATTGGGAATAGTAGCCAATGATGATGTATATCGCAATCAGGGAATTCTTTTTTACGACCTAAAAGGGAAAACTTCTGGTATTAAAGATGAGATGTTTGCTTTAGACAAGAATGCTTCATATACAATTTCCTGGTCTATTTATTTTGTCTCTTCAGCCGATTATTATGATTTCATTAATCTTGTGCGTAGAGATTGGGGTTCTAATAATATTACTGTTGAAGGTCCTGTCTATTTTGTCAATCATCGAAGTATTGCTGGGTCAACTGATGAGGGGCTTAAAAAATTAATAGGAGAAAAGAAAGCCAAATATATTGTCTTCTGGGGTCTTACTACGAAGGAAATAGTATCTAAGTATGGCAAGAAAGTTATTATAAGAGGTCCTGGTATTTTTGACCCGATTTTTAAGGAGGAGATTGAAATTCTAAGAAAAGCGATTGCCAAGATCAGAAGAGTAGCGCCTGATGTAAAGATAGGTTACCATATCCACAGTTTCTTCATTTCTCCAGAACAACCGGATGACCCAAAATTCAAGGATAGTTGGATTACCGATAAAAATGGTAAAAGAGCCATTTCTCAGTATTCCACCGGTCCCTATGCTCTTTGTCTCCCTTTTCAGCCAGTTTATCCTACTCTTACCAATTCGTATGGTAAAGCATATGATAAAGTCATTGACTTTTATCTTAATGATTTAGGAGTGGATTGGCTTTACTGGGACGAAATTAATGGGCCAGGTATTCTGGGAGAAAATCGATTGACATACAACGCATGGGATGGGCATACTGCTAAGATAAACTTAAAAACAAAGAAGATAGAGAAAAAATGTGCAATTCTAAGTTTAATCTGCAATGAGTATATTATGTCTGTTGCTGATAAAGTAAGAAGAAAAGGAGGATTTCTTCTCTTTAACGGTCCTGCTACTACTAAAGCGCGTCTTTCCTTTCCTTCTTTTACAGAAATTCATGACCTAATTTTAAGGTGCTATGAAACTCACCTTAACACACCGCTTGTTTATCATACTTCGGGTACACCTTCTATGGAGCAGTTGAGGAAAGCACTTAATTATGGAACAATTTATATAAGGACATCTCTGAATTATAAAAGTAATATAGTAACTAAATTCTATCCATTTACTCCTGAAGAATTACATTCAGGCTGGGTTAAAGGAAAAGAAAGAGTCATAACCAGTAAGTCCGGTACCTTTGGCTGGGCTGGTGATTTTAAAGCTAAACTTTACATCTTTGATAAAAGAGGAGAACTGCTCAACCCCAACCCTCAAGTTAGGGACTACAAAGATGAAGCGGAGATAAAGGTTCCTGAAGGAGGAATTGCAATTCTGGAAAGGGTAGACATATATTAGGATGGCTAAGTAAGTTTATATGTTTTTTACTCCTTAATCACCCATATGGGTGAAGACCATGCATAAATCTGGTCTTTTTGTACTACACGCACATAGTAAAAATCTACTTCGCGTGTGCTTTTAATGTCTCTAAACTCAAACATTTCAGAAAAGGAATTCCCTGTGTGGGTATAGATATCTTCATTATTCTTAACCACCACAATGCGGTCAATAATCTCTGTGCCCTCCACCCAAACCCTTAGAATCAGTTTCTCCCCACTCTTTACAGTTATTTCATCACCCATTATTGCTCCGTTCAACTCTACATATAAAATAATACGATGTCCCATAGTCGCATAGCAGTGTCTACAACGCAGAGCTTCAAAGATAGATTCTCGGCTTAATTCTGTTGTCCATACTCCAGTCAGTCCACTTTCTGGATAAGGGAAATTTCTTCCAAATTCCTTCATGATACTGCCTGGCTGCGAAATATGAGTATCTGAACCTCCTACAAAACCTATTCTATAGCCAAGAGACAATGCATCCTGTGCATAGGAACTTGTTTTGTCTACATGACATACGGGTTTTGGATTATTACGATACTCTGAAGTGCCATGTTTGGAATATATCTCTGCTAACCTCTGCATATCTGGGTTATGGAATCGCCAATCTGTGCCTGTGATAAATTTGTCTAAAGGGTAAGACATATGATGGGGTATGGTTAAAACATTTTTACCGCTAAGAAGATTCCACAGTTTATTAGGAGTATCGCTTTCAGGTCGCGAATGTGAGTAAAAAGCACCCACGTCATCAATAAAGTAAACATTTTTATGACCGTATGGACGGTCGCCAGGGCTCTTACTTTGTAGAGATGTCCATTCATAACCTAAAAATGTAATAAACTTTCCTGGCTCGTGGTAACGCATAGTATCATACTTCACAATGCTCCAGGCTGTGCGATCGTTTTCCCAGAATGGCTGCAGAGGAAGGTCATAGTTAATACGGTCTATCATAACAGCATCATTATTGGCTAAAGCAGCAAAATCAAGTTTTTCCTCATCACGTGCATATTTAAAGTAGTAATCCGGGGTTTCCATCCCTGCAGCCAGCATCGTTTGACCATGCAGGTCGCCCCAAAACAAATTGAGATTGCCTGCTCTCCCTGTGCAATCGATAGGATTACTTCTTCCTTCCAATTCCCCGCATCTGCCGATTATCCAACTAACACCCTTTCCAGTAACCTTCCCTATGGATTTAAAAGTTCTGATACCTTTATCTTCCTTGGAGATCTCTACTTTCTCAGGTATTTCTACTCCATTTCCTTCCACTTTCAGGTTAACTATACCCTTAAAATTTGTTGCTGTATTACCGTATCTATCTATTGCCCGGATTGTGAGGTCGAAATATTTCTTCCCCCGGGGTGTTGAGGGGACATAAAGTCTAAGAGCAACTGCAGGTCCTGGTTCCACATCCAGGAAAATTGGGTCTCCATATTGCTCAAAGTCACCAGTGCCTTCAAAATCTATAAATAGTATGAATCTTTTGCGATGAGCATGAATGGGAACAAGACAACCCGGTCCACCATGACTCCTATCTCCAAGACAAAAGACCACTGTTTCTCCCGGAGATAAATCTCTTCCCAATAAAGTTGCGGTAAATTGACGATACATATAATTATTTTTTGGTACTATCCGCAAGGAGGTCCCTTTGGGTCCCCGTGCAGTAACATAACAACAAGGTTCCTCCACAGGTCCATAGAC